>JAKLDR010000009.1 GCA_022703445.1 Planctomycetota bacterium
CTGGCCGCCCTCTTCATCGCCTGCGGCCAGGACGCGGCCTGCGTCTCGGAGGCGGCGGTGGGCCTCACCCGGATGGACCTGACCGAGGGCGGCGACCTGTACGTTTCGGTGAAGCTGCCCAACCTGACCGTGGGCACGGTCGGCGGCGGCACGGCGCTGCCCACGGCCCGCGAGTGCCTGGAGATGCTCGGCTGCGCCGGCGAGGGCCAGGCCCGCAAGTTCGCCGAGATCTGCGCGGCCACCGTGCTGGCCGGCGAGGTCTCGATCATCGGCTCGATGGCCGCCGGCGACTTCGCCCGGGCGCACCGGGAGCACGGGAGGAAGGGGGCCGGCAGGTAGCTGGGTGGTCCGACGAGTCCGACCAGTCGGACCCGTACGCCAATCCCGGAGCCGGCACCTTTTCCCGCTGGAGCGCCCCGCCCCGCCGCCTATAATCGCCATTCATGCCCGAGCGCATCGAGGACCGCGCGCGGTTCGACCTGATCCGCTACGCGAACTGCTGGGAGGACGCCGACGTCCTGTGCACGGCCCTGGAGCCCCGGCCGGGCCGGCGCGTGCTCTCCATAGCCTCGGGCGGAGACAACACCTTCAGCCTGGCCGCCGGCGGGGCCGAGGTGGTCGCCGCCGACCTGAGCCCGGCGCAGCTGGCGCTCTGCGAGCTCAAGCGCGCCGCGCTGCGCTGGCTGGACCGCGAAGGGCTGCTGGCCTTCCTGGGGGTCACGCGCTCCGAGCGGCGGGCCTCGGTCTACGCCGGGCTCCGCGAGGCGCTCCCCGCCTCCGCGCGCGACTACTGGGACGCGCGGCCGGAGGTCGTCGCCGCCGGAGTGATCCGCGCCGGCAAGTTCGAGAACTACTTCCGGCTGTTCCGCACGCGGATCCTGCCCCTGATCCACGGGCGGCGGGCAGTGGTCGCGCTGCTCGAGCCGCGCGACGGCGACGGCCGGCGCGCCTTCTACGACCGGACCTGGAACAACCTGCGCTGGCGGCTGCTCTTCCGGGTCTTCTTCAGCCGCCGGGTGATGGGGCGGTTCGGGCGCGATCCCGAATTCTTCCGCTACGTGGAGGGCTCGGTCTCGGACCGGATCCTCTCGCGCGCCGAGTACGCGCTGACCGCGCTGGCGACCCACGAGAACCCCTACCTGCAGTTCATCCTGAACGGCAACTACGGCCCGGCGCTGCCGCACTACCTCCGGCCGGAGCACTCCGAGGCGGTCCGTGCGGGCCTTGACCGGATCACGTTCTTTCACGGGCCGGTCGAGGAGGCTGCCCGGCGGCACGGCGCCGGCGGCTTTGACGGCTTCAACCTCTCGGACATCTTCGAGTACCTGCCGCCGGACGTCTGCCGGGGCCTGTACGCGGCGCTCCTGGCCGCGGCCCGCCCCGGCGCGCGCCTAGCCTATTGGAACATGCTCGCGCCCCGGAGCTGTCCGGATGAGTACGCCGCCCGGGTGCGGCCGCTGGCCGACCTGGCGGAACGGCTCTTCGCGCGGGACGCGGCCTTCTTCTACAGCCGGTTCGTCGTGGAGGAGGTCTCCGGGTGAACTGGACCCGCGAGCTCCTCGGCGCCGGGGCGCTCGCCGGCATCTTCGCAGCGGTGCTCGGCGTTGCCGAGCTCTGGGCCCGCCGCGGACGGCCCAACCCGGAGTGGCCGAGGAAGCTGGTCCATCTGGGGGGCGGGCTGGGCTGCCTGGGATTCCCCTTCCTGGTGAGCTCGCCGTGGACCGTGCTGGTCATGGCCATGGGGCTGGCGGCGCTCTTCGCCGCCGGCCGGCGCTCCAACCGGCTGCGCGCCCTGCACAGCGTCGAGCGGCGCACGGCCGGGAGCGAGTTCTACCCTCTGGCCATCTTCCTGACCTACCTGCTGACCTACGGACGGCCCTGGATCTTCGTGGCGGCGGTGCTGACCCTCGCCGTCGCCGACGCCGGGGCGGCGTTGGTCGGCTCGCGCTGGGGCCGCGTCCGCTACCAGGTGGAGGACGAGGAGAAGAGCCTCGAGGGCTCCCTGGCCTTCCTGCTGATCGCCTTCCTGGCGCTTCTCGCTCCGGCGCTCCTGCTGGCCGGCCTCTCCTGGAAGGTCTGCGTCCTCTCCGCGCTGCTGGTCGCGGCGCTGGTCACCGGCTTCGAGGCCATCTCGCTGCACGGAGCCGACAACCTGTTCGTGCCGGTGGCGGTCTGCGTGACGTTCAGCAAGATCAGCTCCAAGCCCGTGGCGGAGATAGCCTACCAGAACGTCAGCCTCGCCGGGATCGCCGCCGGGCTCGCGCTCCTGGCCTGGCGGACCCGGGTCCTCAACTTCGGCGCCCGGATTGTCTTCCTGCTCTACGCCTACGGCGCCTGGTCGCTGGGTTCCTGGCAGTGGGCGCTGCCGGTCTTCGTGGGGCTGGCCGCCTACCTGCTGCTGGAGGCCGTCAGCCCGCTGCCCCCGGAGAGGGTCCGCCTGGTCCGCGTCAAGACGATGAGCGCGGTGCTCCTGCCGCCCTTCCTGGTGCTGGTGCTGGCCAACTCGCGCGACGAGTACGCGCGGTTCTTCGGCCCCTACCTGGCGGCCAGCGCCGCCGTGCTGGGCATGGCGCTCTGGGCCTACCTGCGGCACCGGCATCCCCGGGCGGCCGGCCGGCGCCTGGCCGGGGCGGCGGGCATGGCGATCCTGGGAGTCGCGGCGGTGCTCGGCCCGCTCTGGTGGACGCAGGGGCTCCCGCCGCTGACGCTGGCGGCCGCCGCCGGTCCCGGCATACTGGCCGCCCTGGGCGGCGCGCTCGGCGGCGAGATCCGCCGGGGGCGGCCCGATGCCCCGGCCTGGGGCGCCGAGAAGATGCTCCTGCCGCTGGCCGCCGCCGGCGCGGTGCTCTGGATGCAGGAGGCGGGGATGGTCAAGCTCTGGGCGCCGACGGGGTAGATGTTACCCGCGGACGACAAGGGGCAACCGAGTTCGGCAGCGGTATTAGATTACTACCAGATACCCGGCCTTTACCAGTTGGCGAAGAGACTCTTCCCAGTCCATATCGTCGGGAATCATCCCGGACATCGCATAACCACCCTTGGGGTCCGGCTTTGGTTCCATCTCCCAATGAATCTGGAGAAGTTTCTCGACTATGACTTTGACTGAGTGGAGCTGAACCTCGATTGGATCATTAGATGGAAGATCCTCAATCAGTCTAAGGTAGATCCGCTTCATGGACGCCCTCGGCTGTACCTCTAGCAGAGCCAGGCTCTCCTCCGGGCCAAGACGGCTACAGCCCACCAATCGCTTCCAGCTTGTAGCAGTGGGGATGCCGCAAGTCAAGGCTCATCGTTTCGGCATCCTTGACATCGCAGAGAGACCGCTATCTAATGCCGTCTGCCTCGCGGGTGGTAGCCGCAGTCGCAAAGGAGGCTCAAGACCTGTGAACACGTCAGTGATCGGCTGCCAGAACGGCGCCTCCGAGCACAACAACGTCATCGCCTTCCTGGAGGCCCACCGGCGGGAGATCCCCGACCGGGTCGCGCTCATGTGGCTGCGCTCGGCCGAGGCCTGGCGGCGCGACCCGTCGAGCGCGCTCGTCCACGAGCAGATGACCTACGGCGCCCTCGCCGAACGCGTCGAGTCCGCCGCCGCCGGGCTCGCGCGGTTGGGCCTGGCCTTCGGCGACCGGGCTTTCGTCTTCGTGCCCATGTCGCCGGAGCTCTACGTGGCCATGTTCGCGGTGCAGCGGCTCGGGGCCATCGCTGTGTTCCTCGACTCCTGGGCGCGGCGCGACCAGCTGGGCCTGTGCGCCAAGCAGGTCGAGCCCAGGGCCTTCATCGGGCCCGAGCCGGCCTTCGCTCTCATCAAGGGCGTGCCTGAGCTTGAGGCCGCGCCGGTCCGCATCGTGGTCGGCCCGCACGCCGGGATGTACTCTGCCGAGCTCGGAGCGCTCGCTGCCGCCGGCGGGCGCGTCCCGGTCGCGCCGGTCGAGCGCGAGCACACCGCGCTCGTGACCTTCACGACGGGCAGCTCCGGGATGCCCAAGGGCGCCAACCGCACCCACCGGTTCCTGGCCGCCCAGCACCGGGCGCTCGACCGCTGCCTGCCCTACGGGCCCGGGGACGTGGACCTGCCCGTCTTCCCGATCTTCTCGCTCAACAACATCGCCGGCGGAGTGACCACGGTCCTGCCGGCGGTGGACCTGGCCCGGCCCGACTCCTCCGACGGCGCCTTGCTTGCCGCCCAGATCCGGGCGACCGGCGCGACCTGCTGCACGCTCTCCCCCTCGCTGCTCCGCGGCGTCTCGGCGGCGGCCGGCCGGCCCGGCGCCGAGCTCCGGGGGCTGCGCCGCGCCGCCACCGGCGGCGCGCCGGTGACCACCGACGATGTGATCGCGCTCGCGGCCGCGGCGCCGACGGCCGAACTGCACATCCTCTACGGCTCGACCGAGGTCGAGCCCATCGCGCACCTCGTCGCCTCGGAGATGCCGCCGGGCTCGGAGGACGCCGAGGGCGTCTGCGTGGGCCGGCTGGCCCACGGACTCGACGCCAGACTGCTGCGCCTTGAGCGCGGGCCTGTGGCGCTCGGCCCCAAGGGCTGGGCCGAGTGGGAGGCGCCAACCGGTGGCTTCGGCGAGCTGGTGGTGGCCGGCGACCACGTCTGCCGCGACTACTACCGCAGCCCCGAGGCCTTCCGCGCTGCCAAGATCCTCGACGCCGATGGGCGCGTGTGGCACCGCACGGGCGACGTCTGCCGCTTCGACGCCGCCGGGCGCCTGTGGGTCGGGGGCCGGGTGCACAACGCCATCTGCCGCGCCGGCCAGACGCTGCTGCCGGTGCGCCCGGAGTTCCTGATGAAGCGGCTGCCCTTCGTCCGGGACGCCGCCTACCTCGGCCTGCCCGACGCCAAGCTCGGCGAGCGCGCCGCCGCGGCATTCTCGCTGAGGCCCGGCCCGGCCCCCGCCGATCCGGCCGGCGAGGTCCGCGGGGCACTTGCCGCCGCCGGTGTGGTCTGCGACGAGGCCGTCCAACTGGAGGCGATCCCCCTCGACCCGCGCCATCACAGCAAGGTCGAGTACGCCAGGCTGCGGGAGCAGATCCTGTCCGTGAAGGGGGAGCGCTGAGCGCATGGCCGAGGCCCCTCCTCCCTTCCTCTCCCGCTGGGCGACCTTCGTCGCCGAGCGCTTCCCGCTCGGGAGCCACCTGGCCATGGCCGGAGCCTTCTTCGCGGGGAACGCCGCCGCGGCCGTCGAGCTGGCCGGGGCGGAGCTGAGGCCGCTGCCGGCGGTCCTCGGCGCTCTGGCCACACTGCTCATCTTCCTGCGCCTGCGGATCTTCGACGAGATCAAGGACTGCCGGACCGACCGCGACGCCCACCCCGAGCGGCCGCTGGCCCGGGGGCTCATCTCCCCCCGGGAGGCCTGGCGCGTCGCGCTGCTCCTGGTCGGCGCCGAGCTCCTCCTGGCGCTGGGCTGCGGCCTGCCCGCCGCCGCGGCCTGGGGGGCGGTCTTCGGGTTCTCGCTGCTCATGTTCCGGGAGTTCTTCATCGGCGCGTGGCTCCGTCCGAAGATGGAGCTCTATGCCCTGGCGCACACGCTGGTGGCGGGCTGGATGGGGCTCTTGGTGGTTGCGGCGGTCGCGGGGCGCTTCCCCTGGGAGCTGCCCGTCCGGGCGTGGATCTTCCTCGTCGCCAACTGGGCGGTTTTCAACGTCTTCGAGTTCGCCCGGAAGACCTGGGCGCCGGAGGAGGAGCGCGCCGGCGTCGAGTCCTACTCCGGCCGGCTGCGGCCTGCGGGGGCGGCGGCGCTGGCCATGGGCCAGGTGCTGCCGGCGGTGGCTTTCGCCTGGCCACTCCTGGCCGGGAACGCGGGTCGCGCCGCGGGGCTCTGGGCCGCGGCGCTCATGGCGGCGGTCCCGGCGATCGCCGCGCTGCTCTACGTGCACAGCCCGGTCCGGGCCTGCGCCCGGCTCTACCGCGGGGCGATGACCCTCTTCATCGTCGGGTACTACGCGACGCTGGCGGCGATGGTCTGGGGCTGGAGGTTCGTGGCGTGAGCGCCGCGCCGCCCGCTCCGGCACCCGCGCCCCGGCGCCAGGTCTGGGATAACTCCAACATCAACGAGAGCTACCCGGGCATCACCCTGCCGCTCACCTATTCCTTCATTCAGCGGGCCTACCGCGCGGTCTACTGGCAGTTCTGCCAGGTGCTGGGCCTGTCCGAGCGGGAGATCCGCGGCCACCAGGACATGCTCGGGAACATGCTGGGGTGCCTTAACGGCCGCGTCTACTACAACCTGCTCAACTGGTACCGGCTGGTGGCGCTGCTGCCCGGCTTCCGCTTCAACAAGGGCTTCATGGAGGCCATGATGGGCCTGCGCCAGCCCGCCGACCTCGCCGGGCCGCCTCCGGCCGGCTGGGCGGCGAAGTATGGCCGCGAGCTTCCGCGCCTGGTCCGCACCGGGCTGCGCGCCGTCTGGCTGCAGTGGACGCTGGAGCGCCGGATCCGCAACTTCCATCGCGAGTTCGACGCCGCCCACCGGAAGTTCGCGGCCCTGGACTACGAGGGCATGCCGCCGGCCGAGGCGCTCGGGCACTACGGCGCCATGGAGCGCGAGATCCTCTGGCGCTGGAAGGCGCCGATCATCAACGACTTCTCGGCCATGGTCTTCTACGGAGCTCTGAAGAAGCTGACCGTGGCCTGGGGCGTCGACCCGGACGGCGGGCTCCAGAACGCGCTGGTCAGCCGCCAGGGGGCCATCGAGAGCACCGCGGTGGCCGACGAGCTCCACGGCATCGCTGCGCTCATCGCCCGGGACGTGGAGCTCAGGGGCCGCTTCCTGGCCGCGCCGCCGGCCGAGGCCGTCGCGCTGCTCCGGGCGCCGGGCGCAGTCGGAGACGCCTTCGCCCAGTACCTCGAGCGCTACGGCGACCGCTGCATCGCCGAGCTCAAGCTCGAGTCGCGCTCGGCGCGGGACGACCCCAGCTTCTGCGTCGCGGTCCTTCAGAACTACCTGCGCGGCTCCTCCGTCGGGGCGGTCTCACCGGCCAGGACCGAGGGGCTCACGCCCGAGGCCGCCCGGGAGGAGCTCCGGCGGCGGCTCAGGGGGCATCCCTTCAGGCACTGGGCCTACCGCTGGGTGCTCTCGCGCGCAGCCCGGGCCATCCGCAACCGCGAGAACCAGCGGCTGGCCCGCACCCGGGCCTTCGCCGTCGTCCGGAGAATCTTCCGGTCGGTGGGCGCCGCGCTGGCGCGCGACGGGCGGATCGCGGCCGGCGAGGACGTCTTCTACCTGAGGGTGGAGGAGCTCGAAGCCGCCGTAGGCGACGGGGGCCGGGCGCTCGACTTGCGCGCGCTGGTCGGCCGCCGACGCGGGATCTACGAGCGCTTCCGCGCGCTCCCGCCGCTGCCCGACCACCTCGAGACCCCCGGGCTGGTCGGCGGGGAGGAACTGGTCGAGGTGCCCGGCTCGGCACCGGCGGCCGCGGCGACCGGCGTGCTCAAGGGCCTGGGCGCCTGCCCCGGCGTCCTCACTCGCCGTGCCGTGGTGCTGCTCGAGCCGGACACGAGCGTCCGACTGAACGGCGAGATCCTGGTCACCCGCCAGACCGACCCGGGCTGGGTGGTGCTCTTCCCGTCGATCAGCGGGCTGGTGGTCGAGCGCGGCAGCATGCTCTCGCACTCGGCCATCGTGGCCCGGGAGATGGGCATCCCCGCGGCCGTCGGCGTGCCCGGCGCGGTCTCGCGGATCCGCACCGGCGACCTGCTCCGGCTCGACGGCGCCAAGGGGACGGTCGAGATTCTCGAAGCAGGCGAAGGAGCGCGGCAGTGAAACTGGCGATCCTGTGTCAGGAGGAGCCCGTCTTCCTCGGGCCCTTCCTCCAGGGTGTGATCCGCCTGCACCCGGAGCGGATCGCCGCGGTCTTCCTGGCCGGGCGGCGCAGCGCCGGGGAGCCCGTGCGCACCGCGGGTCAGCGGCTCGAGTCCCTGCGCGCCCTCTGGCTGATCATGGAGCCGCGCGGTTTCCTCGGGTCGCTGGGGCTCCGGCTGCGCTCGCGACTCCTGGGCGCGCGCGACCCGCGAAGCGTGGAGGGCCTGGCCCGCGGGCTGGGGCTGCCCGTCCACGCCGTCGGCGATCCGAACGGCCCGGAGTTCCACGAACTGCTGCGGCGGGTTGCCCCCGACGCGGTGCTCAACCAGTCCGAGCGCCTGCTGCGGCGGGAGGTTCTGTCCATCCCGCGGCTGGGCTTCGTCAACCGCCACGCGTCGCTGCTGCCCGCCTGCCGTGGGCGGATGGCCGGGTTCCGCTCCCACGCCGCGGAGCCGCCCCGCTACGGTCTGACCATCCACGCCGTCGACGAGGGCGTGGACACCGGTCCGATCATTCTCCAGAGGGAGTTCGCCGACGTGGACCCGGCCTGGCCCTATCCGCGGGTGATGCGCCACCTGCTGGCCGGGGCGCCGGAGCTCTTCTGGAGCGCGATGGAGCGGCTGGAGAGCCCGGGGTTCGTTCCCGCGGCGCAGATCCCCGTGGACGAGCCGTTCAGGTTCCCGACGCTGAGCGAGGCGAGGAACTACCGGCGGGTGCTGGCCGGGCGGCGCGGGGCCCGGTAGCGGCCGTCAGCGCCGGTCCGCATAGCGCGGCGGGACGGCTGCCGGCAGCTTGATCTCGAGATTGGCGAACCAGCTGCCGTTGCGTTCCCGGACGCTGGCGTAGGCCTTCTGCTCCCTGGCTCCCAGGACCACCGTGAACGGCTCGGCCAGCAGTGACTTGCCGGTGGGCACGTCCTCGAGCAGGACACGCTGGCGCCCGACGCCGGGCACCGACAGGTAGATCTCCAGATCGGTCAGGTTCCGGCGGGGCTCGATGCCCTCCTTGACGCCGGCCGCGATCTGAACCCGGGCGGTCCGGCCGCTCTCGTCGGGCACAGGGGGGACGCACTCCATGCTCAGCATGGACTCGTAGCGCAGCGTGCGGGTGATGGTGAACGTCTCACGGCCGTCCTTGACCATCAGGTAGAGATCGGCGACCGCCTCCTTGTCGCCGGTGGTTTCCACGAAGCTCGGGCGGACGCTGAAGGTCACCTTGGCGGTTTCGCCGGGGCGAACGTCGACCTTCTGGAAGCGCGGGGTGACCGCCGAGCCCTGCGGGAAGCGCGGGAAGATCCGGGCGGAGAGGTCCTGCCGGAAGTGGTTCTGCAGCTCGAAGACCACGGGCTGGGGTTCGTAGCGGCACTGCACCTTGCTGCCCGCGGCCAGCTGGAAGCTCTGCCTGGTCCGGATGAAGGCCGGATCCATCCCGGTGAGGATGGCGGGCACGACGGCCAGCGGGACCATCTCGGCCTCGGCCAGCCCGGCGGACTCCGCGGCGGTTCGCGCGGGGCGGAGTTCCCTGGCGTACCCGGTGATCTCCACCAGCCGGGCCCGCCCACGGGTGCCCAGCTGCACCGGGATCTCGCGCTCGGGGCCGTCCGCCCAGAAGACCACCAGGCCCTCGTCCCCGCGCCGGAAGGCCCAGGCGCGGACGTCGGCATCCTTGCACAGGTCGAAGTCTCCGAGGAACTCCGCGCCGGACAGGTGCTGTCCCAGGGTCCGCCAGGCCGCCGCGGCCGGCCGGGGATTGAGGCCCGGGCCCATCAGCCCCTGCTTGGAATCGGACAGACTGACGAAGCAGCGCCCAGCGCCCGCGGCGACGAGCAGCGTGGCCTTCCTGGCCAGCTCCGTGACCTGGTCGCGCTCCTCCTTCATGCCCAGCCCCAGGTTCTCGCTGGCGGCCGGGAGCTCCAGGTGCCAATCGAAGGCCCCGGCCCTGGCTGCCGCCGCGCCGCCGGCCGGCGCCGGCCGGGGGAAGAGCGCGGCCAGCCTCTTCTCCAGCTGGGCGGGGCTCAGCGACGCGGGCACGAAGACCGTCTCGCGGTAGCGCTCATCCCCGTCGGCGCCGGGTTCCAGGCCATCCAGCGCGACCGGCACGTTGACGGTCTTGTGGGCGGCCTTCTCGAGAGCCCCGGAGCGGATCTCCGCGGCCAGCTTCGCGCGCCACTCGCGGCCGCCGGCCGCGGCCAGGTTGCCGTCGGCGGAGGCCAGGCGCCAGGCCATCATGTCCGAGCGGAACTCGGCTATGGCTTCGGGCTGCAGCTTCGCCCGCGGATCGGCGGAGGAGTAGGCGGCGACCGCTTCGCGGCCGGACAGGAGCACGCCCTCGAAGAGCACTTTCCTGCCGAGGGGGCCGCGCAGCAGCCTGGCCAGCGCAACCTCGGACGGGACCTGCGGGCCGGCCGCCGGCTTGGCCGCGCCCCAGAGGTTCACGGCGACCGTGGGAATGTTCAGGCGTCCGACGGCCTCCAGCAGCTGCCGGGCGTCCGTGCCGTGGAGCCCGGCTTCGACTCCGAAGCCGCCGATGCCCGCGGGTTCGACCGCAGCGGCGCCGGGCGAGGAGGCCGGCGCCGGCGCAGCTGCCAGCTTGACCAGCCGCAGCACGCGCCGGGTGATCTCGGTGCGCTCGCCGCGCGGGCCGATGGAGGACAGGGTGATCTCGACGGCGTAGGTGCCGGGGCGCGCCAGGGCGTCCAGGCGCAGGTCCTCCTGGAGGGCGCCGTCCTGGACCTCGCGCATGGCGAACTGCCGGTCCGCCACCGAAATCCTGCGGCCGAAGAGGTCCACCACCGCGACGCTGCGCACGTAGCCTGCCCCCGCGGCCAGGCCGAGGACCCGCCCCAGCGCCGCGGGAACCGCCCCGGGCTGCGGGGCCGGCTGGGGGCGGAGACCGGTGAAGCTGATCTTGAGGGCCGGGATCTCGTCCGGGGCGAATATCCCCGAACAGCCATCCGGGACCGGCTTGGCGTCCACCTTGGGCCGGGCCAGGAGCTCGATGTCGTCGAAGCTGACCCAGCCGAGCGGGTCGTGCCCGGAAGCCTTGCACCAGACCTGGGCGAAGCGTGCGCGGCCATCGACGTCGTTGACGCGCAGCCCGGGCACCTGCGTCCAGG
Organism: Planctomycetota bacterium; assembly: GCA_022703445.1. GTDB lineage: Bacteria > Planctomycetota > SZUA-567 > JAKLDR01 > JAKLDR01 > JAKLDR01. Next base: position 10,927 of record JAKLDR010000009.1, read on the forward strand.
AAGGACCGGACCGGGACGCGATCACGTGGTCGGACCAGCTGCTGGCGATGACGCGGCCCTGTTCGTCGAGCCACTCGATGCCCAGCCGGGCCCAGCTCTCGTCCGGGCGGCGCGTGGACTGCATCCGGACCCAGCCGCTGAGCTCGTAGGCCGAGTCGGGATCGATCTCCAGCGGGATGCGGCGTTTCACGGCCACCAGGTCCATGCCCTGGCTCTCGTCGCTGCCCCGGCTGCCGGCCAGGCTCATGCGCAGCGCCCGGCGGCCGCCGTGGACGGCGTCCGGCGGAGTGCCCGGAACGTCCAGGTCGGCGACGCCCACGGTCAGGAAGTCGGGATACCGCCCGTAGAGGCGCCGGGTGGGATCGTCCGCCGAGGGCGAGTCGTCGAGGTGCCGCTGCCACTCGCGGGGCAGCGGGGCCTTGCCGGGTTCGATGGCGCTGGATTCCTCGAATCCGAAGCGGGTGACTTCCTTCTGCATACGCCGGATGAACGCCCGGGCCTCCGCGCCGTCGTCCTCCTGGCCGGCCGGAGCGGTGGCGGCGTCGGCGGACGGTGCCGGCTCGAGCGAAAGGGCCGCAGGCGGCCAGAGCGACGCGGCGGCCAGCAGCATCCAGGCGATGAGACGGCTCTTCTCGGACAAGGCCCCCCCCGAACCGCCTGCGGCGGCCGAATTACCTATATTTAATCGGCGCGTGGCTGGACTGGCTTGAGAGCGCACATGGGAGACCTGCTGGCCACCGCAGGGGCGAGGCTGCCGGGGTCAGTTCACGATCCAGGGGACGGAGCAGGGGGCTGGCCGTCCCCGGCCGGCGGAGAAGTCCCCGAAGGGCGCGCGCACCGGCCGTCGCCCGGGTGCGGCGGGCCGGCCGGAAGCGGCGGCGCGGGTGGTTCGGAGCCCCCGGGCCCGGCGGACCGCCGACCAGCACAGCCAGACCGCGGCGGCCAGCAGGAGCGTGGGCAGGCCCAGGAGCAGCTCCGGAATCGCCGGGATCGCGCTGAAGTGGGGATTCATCGGGCGTCGGCCAGGCCGGGAGCCGTGGCCGCCTCCAGGTCGTAGGCCAGGTAGCAGTCCTGCAGGTGCAGGCGCTCGGCCGGAGTCACCCGGCCGAGGATGTCCGAGCGCTCGGCGAAAAAGTAGCGCAGGTCGGCCTCGGACAGCGGGGTGCGTTCGCGGCCCAGCCAGTCCAGGATGGCCGGCTCGTCGTCGCCCACGAAGAAGGCGTGGAGATTGGCGCGGCCGCTGCGCCCCCCGAAGGCCTGGCGGTAGAGCTCCTCGGCCCGCAGCAGATCCAGCCGCAGCGGCACGGCCTCGGCGCCGTTGACCGATCCGTAGGCCCGGGTCTCGCCGATGGGCTCGAAGAGCAGCAGCCGGCGGTAGTACTTCTCGTGGCGCGGATTCACGGTGATCACGAAGTCGGTGCAGCCGTCGAGGCGGCGGGCGGAGAGGTAGGCCAGCTTGAAGAGGTGCAGGAGCATCTCCATGCCCTGCCGCTCCTCCACGCAGGCCACCAGCTTGGCGATCTCGCAGGGACGGCGGCCGGCCGCGCGCAGGGCGTCGAGCTCGCGCCGGTAGAGGTCGTCCATGGGCAGGCCCATGGGACTGTCCGGCACCATGGTCAGCGTGGCGGCGGCGGAGCCGTCCGCCTCCCTGGCGACGAAAGTCGTCGTGCCGGGCAGGGCATCCTGGGGAAGGATGCGCATCCTGGAGTCGGACGGAGCCATGTACCCCTTCTGCAGATACGCGCGATAAACCAGGCCCCAGGCCTCCTCCCGGCCGGCCCGGTCATTGGCGATGCCGATCTCGAAACGGTCGCTTTCGCCGAAGCGGTAGCGGTAGGTCTCCGGAGCGGCCTCGGTCTCGGCCTCGAGACGCTTGAGTATCTCGGTGAAGCGTATCCGCGGTGCCGACATCATGGAGGCGCCCTCCCTCTGTCTATGCGTGTGAAGCAAACGGCGTGCTCACTAGGCGATATTCACAACGCACCATGCTGCGATGGTTATGGATTAATGGCCAGGATGACATGAGTTCCGTTTGACTTATCTTCAGTTTGTAGTTATCCTATACTTTACCTGAGCTTAACTTGTGGAGGTACAGTCGTGAGCCCCCAGGCAGGCCGGCAGTTCCACCCGATTGTCCAGGCACACTTCGACGGACGGCCGCTCGGAGAGATCCTCGCTGCCTACCGTGACAGCCGCGAACAGCCGCTCCCGGCGCTGGTGGCGCTGATGGAAGCCCTCAACGGGCAGCGTCCGGCCGAGGAGGCACTGGCCATGGCCAGGGAGGTGCGGGACTGCGGCAGCCCGGACCTCGCGCAGATCTTCTGGTCCGCCTGGGCGGAGCTCGCCAGCCGGGCCGAACTGCTCGATGAGATGGGCGCGGTGGTCAACCGCATGCGCGGGGCCGTCGGCGAGTCCGATCCGCCCGAACTGCGGGTTCAGGTCCTGATCTACGAGGGGTTCCACGCCAGCCGGCTGGGCGACAAGCGGCGCCGGTGCGAGCTGCTGGAGCGGGCGGCGGCGCTGGTGCCTGATGGGCCGCAGTCCGCGCGGCTGACGGAGGTCCGCGGCTGGTTCCTGGCGCAGTTGGGCATGGGATCGGACGTTGACGCCGACCTCGACCGCATCGCGGCCGCCGGCGGACAGCCATCGGTCAGGATCGTCGCCGGCTGCCGCTTCACCCAGTGCGTGGAGACGGTGCAGATCAGGGAGGCCCTGCGGCACCTCGAGATCCTGGAGTCCGGCGTTGAAGAGCCGCCGAGCCAGCGCTGGCGCTACTGGAGTTATCACAACCTGCTCAGCGTCATGGTCGACCGCTGGATTCCCCGCGGCCGGTACGGTCCGACCCCGGTCCTGCCTCTCAAACCCGGCTGGGAGAACCCCGACGACGACTGGACGCCGGTCATCGACCGTCTGGCCGCGCGCCGCCCGGGGGAGGCCCTGGAGAGGGCCAGGCAGCTCGCCGCCCGGCACCCCGACCACCACCTCCAGGGCATCGGCTTCGACACGTTCAACCTGATCCGCTGCGAGCTCGCCTGCGGCAGCGGCGAGGCCGCCCGGCGGATCGTCGTACAGCGCCGGGCGCTGGGCAACCGGCACTACCTGGACGACCTGTACCTAGCGCGGGTCGAGCTGCTGGCCGGGAACCGTGAGGCGGCCGTTCGGCATTTCGCGACGCTCTCCAGGGCCATCCGGCGCTACCGCGCGGAGGGGCGGCTGGAGCTCGAGCTGCGCCTGGCCTGCGAGCTCTCCCCCGGCGACGTGCTGCTCCTCCAGGGATCCGGCGGGCAGACTCCGGCCGCGCCGGCCGCGGAGGTCCCCGTCGCGCCGGCCGGTTCCGGGCAGGCGGCCAGGGGCCTGGACCGGCTGGTCGGCCGCAGCCCGGCCGTGACCGCCGTCCGCGAGTCGGTGGCGCGCATCGCCCCGCTGGACGTGCCCGTGCTCGTCACCGGCGAGACCGGCACCGGCAAGGAGCTGGTCGCCCGGGCGGTGCACGAGCTCTCGCCGCGCTGCGGCGCGCCCTTCCTGGCCATCAACTGCGGGGCGATCGCCGAGACGCTGCTCGAGAGCGAGCTCTTCGGCCACGAGCGCGGCGCCTTCACGGGCGCCAGCCGGGCCCGCCGCGGCATCTTCGAGGAGGCGGCCGGCGGCACCGTGCTCCTCGACGAGATCGGCGACGTCTCGCCGCGGCTGCAGACCGCCCTGCTGCGCGTCCTGGAGGCCGGGGAGATCCGGCCGGTGGGAGCCAGCCGGCCGCGGAAAGTGGCCTGCCGGGTGCTGGCCGCCACCAACGCGGACCTTGGCCGGCGCGTCCGCGAGGGGATCTTCCGCGAGGACCTGCTCTTCAGGCTGCGTCGCCTGGAGATCGCCATACCGCCGCTGCGCGAGCGGCGCGAGGACATCCTGCCCCTGGCCGGGCACTTCCTGGCCGAGAACCGGCGCGACGGCCGGCGGCCGGCCATGTCCGAGGAGCTCAAGTCCGAGCTGGAGCGGCGGCCCTGGCCGGGGAACGTCCGCGAGCTGCGCAACGCCATGGAGCGCATGCGGCTGATGAACTCCGACAAGCTGGCCTACGAGCTGGCGGATCTGGACGGGGAGTCCGGCGCCGGCGCCCAGGCGGAGCCGGGCGGGGCCGCGGCCACCGGACCGGCCCCGGCGTCATCCGCGGCGGCGGTCACGGGCGCCGGAACGCTGCGCGAGGGCTCCAGCGCCATGCGCCGGACGGAGCGCCTGCGCGAGCTCTTCAGGACGCACCGGCGGCTGACCCGGATGGAGGTGGCGGCCACCCTGGGCATCTCCCTGCCGACGGCCACGCGCGACCTGCAGGCGCTCTGTTCCGAGGGCTTCGTCGAAAAGGTCTGTCCCAGCCGCTCGCCGCGGAGCCACTACTTCCGGCTTCCTGCTACCTGAGTTGCGTCGTACGGTCCGGCTAGTCGGCCGTTGGTTTCATTTCCGGAAAGAGGCGCTTTTCGACTTCCTTGCGGGGTGACGCTATCCCATACCAGTGCGCGGATCTTTCGCTGAAGTAGAGTGCCATGGCTTCGTCCCCGGCCCTGTGGGCGTTGGAGGCAGCGCCATCATAGGTATACGCCAGAAGCCGGGACATCACGAAGATGTGCTTCTCCAGGCGGCGCCGGTCTTCGGGATCGGGAGTGCTCCGGGCCCGATCACGAAACCATAGCACCTCCTGTTCCGCCCTCAGGAGCAGCTCTCTGGCAGCCGCCAATTGTCCGCTGGCGTTGGGATGCTGTGCTTCCTGTTGCGGTGGGGCGGGCGCGGCCGGCGTCCGTGCCCCGTTCGCACACCCGAACAGGCATGCCGCGTACAGAAGTCCGACGGCCCCCGCCCTCACCGCCTGCCCCACTGCCTACTTCCCTCCCCCCTGCCAGGAGGCCCAGTAGCCGGTGACCTCCAGCAGCCGGAGTTCGGCGCGGCGCCGGCCGTGGCTCGCCCGGAGCTCGGCCAGGCGCGAGTCGGCCAGGTCGGTCTGGGCCCTGAGCAGCTCGGCGAAGGTGGAGCGGCCGGCGGAGTGGGATTTCTCAGCCTGGTCGAAGGCCGCCTGGTCTGCGGCGCGCTTCCTGGCGGCGACGGACTCATCGGCCCTGGCCTCCTCCAGGTCCCTGGCCGCCTCGCGGGACTCGATGCGCGTCCGGCGCTCGGCGTCGCGGGAGCGGACCGCGGCGGCCTCAGCCAGGTGCCGGGCCTCGAGGATGCGCGCGCGGCGCACGCCGCCGTCGAAGGCCGTCCAGGTCAGCACCGCGCCGACCAGGTAGCTGCGCTCGTTGGCGTGCAGCCGTCCGGCGTCGTCGTCGTCCCAGTAGGTCGCGGCCTGGGCCTCCAGGCGCGGCCAGCGGGTGGCGCGCCGGGCGTCGAGCTCGGCTTCGCGCGCCGACTGCTCGGCCCGGGCGAGGGACAGGTCGGGCGACGCGGCCAGGGCGGACTGCTCGGCGGCGTCGGCCGAGGCCAGCGCCGCGGCCCCGGCCAGGGGGTCCTCCGGGCCGTCGGTCAGTTGCTCCCTGACCCGGCCGTCCCGGCCCAGCAGCCGGCCGAGCCGCTCCCGCGCGGACTCGACGGCGTTGGCGGCGGTCAGGACCTCGCGTTTGGCCCGTTCCAGGCGGTACTCGGCCAGGAGCACGTCGGCGCGGGTCGAGCGCCCGCCGGCCTCCTGCGTCCTGGCCACGGCCAGGCGCGAATCCATCCGGGCGGCCTCCTCCCGGGCCACGGCCAGCTGGCGCTCGGCGTAGAGGGCGGCCAGGAAGGACCCGCCGGCGGCGGCGACGGCGCGCGAGCGGACCGACTCGCCGGAGCGCATGGCGGCCGAGAACCCGGCCAGCGCCGCCTCGTGCCGGCCGGCCAGCGCCCCGCCGTCGAAGACGACGTAGGACGCCTCGCCGCGGGTGCGCCAGTTTTCAGCCTCGAAGCGGCCGAGCCGCAAGTCCCGGTTCTGCTCCGCGCGGTAGGTGGTGGTGATTCCGGGGTCGTCGGTCCGGGCGTACTGCTCGGAGAGCTCGATCCGCGGCCAGAGGCGCTCGGCCGCGGCCGCCTCGCTGCGCTCGTAGGCCGCGGCGGCCTCCAGGCGCGAGGCCAACACCGCGTCGCCCTCCTCGCTGGCCGCCAGGAGCGCCTCGCGCAGGGTGAGCGCCCCGGAGGCCGGGGCTGGGGCCTGGGCCGGCGGAGCGGCCGGCGGCTCCGCGGCGGGGACCCGCGCCGCCGCCGCGGCCACCAGGGAAGCCAGCAGAACGCTGCGCAGGCTCATGCTACTTCTCCTCGCCGCCCAGGAAGTACACGTCGAGGCGGTAGCCGACCGGCACGGCCGGCTGGCCGTCGAGCTCGACGAGCACCTCCATCACCTTGGTGTCGATGCGCTCGCTGGGCGCCTCGGAGAAGAGGCGCTTGCGGCCCATGGTCCGGCTGATGCGGATCACCTTGCCAGTCAGGCGCTGACCCGCCAGGCCGGTGGCCTGGGCGGAAACCGCCTGCCCCGGCCGGACCTTGGCGATGTCGTTCTCGTCGACCTCGGCGCGCACCAGCAGCTTGGAGAGGTCGCCCAGCGTGGCCACCGGCAAAACCGAGCCCGGGCCAGCCAGTTCCCCCTGCCGGCGGAAGATCTTCAGAACGGTGCCGGCCGACGGCGCGCGCAGCACGGTCTTCTCCAGACGGGCCTCGGCGGCGGCCTTGGCCGCCTTGGCCGCCTCCAGCGCGGCCCGGGCCGCGGCCAGGTCCTCGGCGCGAGCCTTGGCCTTGACCAGCGCGGCGCGTTCGTCGGCGAGCCTGGCCCGGGCCTTGGCGACCTCCACGATCTCCTCGCGGGCGGCGCCGGCGACCAGGGCGTGGGCCGCCCTGGCCTCGGCTTCGGCGGCGCGGGCCACGGCCAGGCGGTCCTCGGCGCCCTCCAGCTCCTCCTGGCTGGCGGCCTTGGTCTCGCCCTCGCGGAGCTTGCGGAGCCGGGCGACCCGGCGCTCGGCCTCGGCCACCTCGGCCTTGCGGAGCGCGGTCCGGGCGGCGGCCAGCTCCTCGTCGCGGCCGCTGGCGGACTCGGTGCGCTTGAGCTCGCGCCCGGCGAGCTGCGCGTCGGCGTCGGCCACGGTCCGCTCCTCGGCGCGGGCGCCGGCCTCGACCCGCTCGAGCGCGGCCTGGGCCTTGGCGGCCTCGGCCGCGGCCAGCTCGACGGCGGCCTTCTCGTCGCCGTTCTCCAGCTCGGCGACCACGTCGCCGGCCTTGACCTGCTGCCCGTCCTCGACGGCCACCTTGGCGATCCGTCCGGGCACCGGGAACTGCAGCTGGCGCTCCTCGCCCAGAGGCTCCACCCGCCCTGAGGCGGACAGGCGGCGGACCTGGTCCGCGGGGGCGGCCCCGGGTTTCTCGGCCGCGGCGGCCGGGAGCCAGGCGGACAGGACCAGGGCTACGGCGGTCAGGGCGGTCAGAACCGTTTCACTTCTCATTCCTGCGTACCTCCCTCAAACGGCCGGCGTCCAGTGACAGGACGCGATCGGCGAACTGGAAGAGCCGCACGTCGTGGGTGACCACGGCGGTGGCCAGCCCCTCGCTGGTGGTCAGGTCCTTGAGCAGCCGCATGACCGACAGGGCGTTGTCGGTGTCCAGGGCGGCGGTGGGCTCGTCGGCCAGGATGATGCGCGGCCCGGCGGCCAGCGCCCGGGCCACGGCCACGCGCTGGCACTGCCCGCCCGAGAGCTCGCGGGGCAGCCGGCGGGCGTACTCGGCCATGCTCACCATGGACAGGAGCTCCAGCGCCGAGCGCGGCGGCCGTCCTCCGGCCAGCTTGATGTCCAGCGCAACCCGGACGTTCTCGTGGGCGGAGAGCGCGGCCATCAGGTAGATGTTCTGGAAGATGAAGCCCATGTGCCGCCGCCGGACCTCCTGGAGCTCGGTCTCCGGCAGCGCGCTCACGTCGCGGCCCATCACCCGAACCTGGCCGCGGTCTGGGCGCAGCAGGCAGCCCATCACCGAGAGCAGGGTGCTCTTGCCGCTGCCCGACGGGCCGGCGACGATGACCAGCTCGCCGGCGGCCAGGCTCAGGCTCACGTCCTTGAGCACCTCGACCCGGCCTCCGCCCGACTGGTAGCCGCGCCAAGCCTGGCGCAGGACGAGCGGGGCCTCGGCCGGCGCGGCCGGCGGCCCGGAAGGCCCGGCTGCCGGGCGGGCCTTCAGGTCCGGCGCCGGGGATGGGGCCGGCTCGCGCGCCGGCTGCGGGGGCGCGGCTGGGATCGGGGACGGGGCCGCTTCGGGCTCCGGGCCGCGGGGCGAGAGCACCTTGGCCAGGGTCTCCTCGTCGCCCTCGGCGACCTCGATGACCTGCTCCTCGTAGTCCTCCGGGCGGTAGGTGCCCAGCGGCAGGTCGATGGGCTGGCCCTGCTCGTCGAGGTAGACGTACTCGCACTCGACCTTCTCGAACTGCCGGTCGCGGCGCGGGGCGGGCTTCTTCTCGGGCATGCTCGCGTTCACCCCCTGAAGACCAGTGCCGGTTCGAGCCGCAGCAGCTTCAGCAGCGGCAGGATGGCCGCTCCCAGGCAGACGGCCACCACGGCCGCGAAGCCGCCGGCGGCCAGCGGCCAGGTCAGTGTCATGGGCGTGCCCATGGAACGCATGAGGCTGATCAGCGGCAGGGTCAGCGCCAGGCCGGCGGCGTAGCCGGACAGGGCGATGATCAGGGCCTGGCCGAGCACCACTCGGCAGAGGAAGCCCCGGGACGCGCCCATGGCCTTGAGCACCCCGAACTCGCCGCGCTGCTCGACGACCAGGGCGTAGAGCACCTGCCCGACCACCGCCCCACCCACCAGGAACCCCAGCAGCGCGGCCATGAAGAAGGCGGTGCCCACCCCGGTGGTGAACAGCCAGTAGTCGCGGGTGCGGGCGTGGAACTCCTCCGTGGTGAGCACGTCCACCATGGGCAGCTCGCGGGTCATGTGCTCGCGCAGGCGCTCCGGAGTCCAGTCGGGGCGGGCCTTGGCCACGATGTAGCTGGTGGTGTTGGGCGGCAGCAGCGAGGACTTCTCGGCGTGCTCGAAGCGCATGATCACGTACGGGGTGGTGGTGAAGCTGCGCATCCCGGTCGTGAAGCCGGCGACCTTGACGCGGTTGTCCATGATCTCGGCGGCGTCGCCCGCGGAGGCCACCTGCAGGCGCTGCTGCTCGGCCCGGTCGATGATCACGCCGTGCGGATCGCCGAGCCTGGCGGCCTCCGGCGGCTCCACCGGCCAGGGGACTTCCAGCCGGCTGCCGGTTTCGATGCCCACTACCTCCAGGTTCTCCTCGCGGCCCTCCGCGGTCTTCCAGACGCTCCAGGCCACGATCATCTTGTCGGCCCAGTCCACGCCCTCGATGGCCCGGACCCGCTGCAGGTTGGGCTCCGCGATCTCGTGGCACATGTCGAAGTTGGGCGTGCCCCGCGACATGATCCACACGTCGCCCGGCAGCCGGTCGATGAAGCCGGTGGCGTTGGCCATGAAGCCCAGCAGGATGCCGACCTCCATATTGACCAGGATCACGGCGAAGACCACGCCGGCCAGGGCGGCCACCAGCCTCTTGCGGTGGTACTGGAGCGTCCGGCGGGCGATGGCGACCTGTTGGCTCATGGCGCGGGCGGCCTCCCGTCGCCGATGACCGACCGTTCGGTCGCCGGCCGGCCGAAGGAAAGTCCGCCGGCGGCGCCGGAGAGGACCTCCGCGGAGGCCATGCCGCGCAGCAGGACCTGCAGGGCGGCCAGGCCGCGCTCGGAAAGGGACTGCCCTCCCCGGCTGTGCAGCCATTGGAGGATGCTGCCGTCCAGGACCGCGATGACCGCCCAGGCGGCGGCGTCCGGGTCCAGGTCGGGCCGGAAGAGGCCGGCAGCCATCGCCCTCCGGACCGAGTCGGCCACGCGCGACCGGCAGGAGGTGAACAGCCGCGCCCAGTTCTCGTTGAAGCGCGGTCCGGCGTTTTCCGACTGGCCCTGGGCCCAGAACTGGGCGACCACGTTGAAGTACCCGCCGAGCGACTCGTAGTGCCGGAGGACCGCGCCGGCCACGACTGCGATCTCCTCGACCGGCCCGGGGGCCGCGGCGATGGCGGCGGCCAGGGCGGCATCCTCCTGCGGGAAGAGGAAGTCGAAGAGGTCGGCGAAGAGTTCCTCCTTGCTGCGGAAGTAGTCGTAGACCACGCCCTTGCCGATGCGGGCCTCGGCGGCGATGTCCGATATGGTGGCGCGCTCGTAGCCCCGGCGGGAGAAGACCGCCAGGGCGGCCCGGAGGATGGACCTGCGCTTCTCTTCCCGGTCAACGGGGATCACCGCGCACCTCCCGTCCGCCAACGCGCCCGATTATAGCGGTCGCGGGGCGGGCTGCAGGGGAAGAATGGGGCCGGTGGAGATGCGTCGGTCGACGTCTTTGCCATGGTAACGCCATGGGGTGCTCCGTCGTCCTGGCACCGTCACCCCTGCAGCTGTGTGTCCTCGTCGAGGTCGTAGTGCAGATAGCAGCCCTGCAGGTACATGCGCTGCTCGGCGGTCATCTCGCGGAGCAGGCTGGTGCGCTCCGCGAAGAAGTGGCGCAGGTCCGCCTCGGGCATGACGCGCCGCTCCCGGCGCAGCCAGGTCAGCAGCGCCGGCCGCTGGGCCTCGTCGAGGAAGTACGCGTAGAAGCTCCGCGCCGTCGGCTTGATGTCGGCCTTCTGGCGGTAGGTCGCCTCCGCGGCCAGCAGGTCCAGGCGCATGGGCACGGCCACCGCTCCCCGGACCGAGCCGTAGGTCCGCGGCTCGCCCAGCCGCTCGAAGCGCATCAGCCGGCGGTAGTACTTCTCGTGGTGCGGGTTGACGGTGATCACGAAGTCGGTGCAGCCCTCCAGGTACCGGGCGGTGATGTAGGCGATGCGGAAGAGGGCCAGCAGCAGTTCCACGTCGGGCTTGGCGTCTTCGCCTGTGCCGGCCTCGCCCATGACCAGCTTGGCGATCTCGCAGGGCTTGCGGCCCGGGCCCCGGAGCGTGTCCAGATCCCGGCGGTAGAGCGCGTCCATGGGCAGGCCCAGCGGGCTGTCCGGGACCACGGTGAGCGTGGCCGCCGGAGCCCAGTCGGGCGCCTGCTGGGCCAGGAAGGTGCTGACCTCCGGGAGCGCGTCCTGGGGCAGGATGCGCATGGCCAGCTCGGACTCGGTCATGTAGCCGCGCTCGAGGTACGAGCGGTAGACCAGGCCCCAGGCGGCCGTGCGCAGCTCGCGGCTGTTGGCCACCAGGACCCTGAACCGCGGGTTGTCGCCCGGCGAGAACTCCGCCCCGCCGTGCGCGAGCTCGCGGCGGATCTCCCGGAGGAAGACGCTGGACTTGCTGGTGGGGCGGTGGGGTCCCATGGCAGAGGATATACGCACTACCGTCCGCGGTTTCTACGCAAAATCGCGCCCCGCCCGGGTCTCCGGACGCCTCTCCGGCCCGGGTGCCCTCCCCTCCACGCGAGACGGGATCCCGGCCGAGCCGCCCCGGCGGCCGGCGAACCGCGGTTATTCCTCAGCCGTCCGCGCGCCTTTCGGCTACAATGACTCTGCCAGGAGGGGCCATGTCCCAGGGATCCATGCCGATGCACCCGGTTGCCGCAGCCTTCGTGGCCAGCGACCGGCAGCTGAGCGAGATCCTCGAGGCGGTCCCCGAGCCGCGGGACAAGATGGTCCAGGCCATGCTCACCCTGCGCCAGTTCCTGGCCGACAAGTGCCCCTGGGAGGAAGCCCTGGACCGGGCCGAGTCGGTGCGCCTGGGCAACTTCGACCCGTGCCTGACCATCGTCTTCCTGGGACTGTGGGCGGTAGCCTCCCGCCGGGCGGGGCGCATCGGGGAGGTCGAGGCCCTGGCGCGCACCGCCGCGGCCTTGGTCAAGCCGGACATGCCGCCGGAGATCCGGTCGATGGCGGCCAACTCGGAGTGCATCGCCGCCTCGGTCCGCGGCGACTGGTTCCGGGAGGACCGGGCCATGCGCCAGATGGTGGCGATGCTCCCGGAGAGTTCGCCCCGCTACACCACCCAGCTGCTCGGGACCACCTCCTCGCTGGCCTACCGCTGGTCGGCCATGGAGTACGAGCCCCAGCTGACGGCCATCGCCGCCCGCGGCGGCCACTGGGCCAGCAGCGTGGCCTTCACCCGGCTCGTCCAGTACGCGGAGACCGGGAGGTTCGACGAGGCCCGGGCGCAGCTGCCGCTCCTGGCCGCCGACCCCAAGGTGGCGACCTACTACGCGGGGTACGCCTCCGGATACCGCCGCCTGCTGGAGGTCATGTCCGATCCTGCCGGAGCCGGCGCCGCCGAGCAGGACGTCACCTCCCTGCTGCTGGCCGGCCGGAAGCGGGATGCGCTGGACCTGGCGCGCCGCAACGCCCTGGGCGCCCCGCAGGTGGCGATCGTCGGACAGGGCTTCGGCGCGTTCAGCCTGATCCGCGCCGAGCTGGCCGCCGGCAACCGGGAGGCTGCGCTGCGGCTGTTGCGGCTCCGGGCCCAGCGTGGCAACCTCCTGCCGATCAGTGACTTCTTCGCAGCGCGCGTGGAGCTGCTGGGCGGCAACCGCGGGCAGGCCCTGCGCCTGCTGCGCCTCGTGATCGAGGCGGTCGGACGCTACCGGGCCGTAGGCCGGCTTGAGGCCGAGCTGCGCCTGGCCCTGGAGGTGTCGGCCGCCGACGCCGCCATGCTCCGCGCCTGGTGCGAGGGGCGCCCACCGGAGGCCGGAGCGGCCGCCCCGGAGGTCGCCGCCGTGGCCGGCTCCGAGCCCGTCGGAGCGGCCCGGCTGATCGGCGTGAGCCAGCTGGTCGAGACCGTTCGCAGAGCCGTGGCCAGGCTGGCGGCCTTCCCGGCGCCGGTGCTGATCTGCGGCGAGCCGGGCTCCGGCAAGCGCATCGTGGCCCGGGCGCTGCACGAGTGCGGGCCGCGCGCGCGGTCGCCGTTCGTGGACGTCGGCTGCGGAGGGATCGCCGCGCCGCTGCTGGCGCAGGAGATCTTCGGCAAGGGCGTGGCCGGCCCGGGCGGGGGACCCCTCTACCGGGGCGCGATCTTCGAGGCCGGCGACGGCTCGGTGCTGCTCCGCGACGTGGACCGCCTGCCGCCGGAGGTGCAGGATGCGCTGCTCGCGGTCATCGAGACCGGCGAGGTGCCCGGCACGGACGGATCGCGTACGCGGAGGCCGAGCTGCCGGATCGTGGCCACCGCCTCGGTCGACCTGGCCGGGCTGGTCGAGGCCGGCCGGTTCAACGCCGGGCTCTTCGAGCGCCTGCGGCGCATGGCCATCGCCGTGCCCGCCCTGGCCGAGCGGCCCGAGGACGTGCCGGCGCTGGCCGAGCACTTCCTGGCCGCCGGGCGCAGCGACGGGAAGACCCCGAGCCTGTCGGACGCGCTCCGCGCCGAACTCGCGCGCCGCCCGTGGCCGGGCAGCGTCGCCGAACTCATGGAGTTCGTCGAGCGCATGCGCCTGGCCGGCTCCGAGAAGCTCGAGTACGATCTGCCCGACCTGCCCGCCTCCGCGGCGCCGCAGGCTTGAACCCCGGCCGGCCATAGAATGCCGTTGGAAGGAGGCGTCATGGGCATCGCCTACGAGCAGTTCGTCGCGCGCAACTCGGGGTATGTTCCCGCGGAACTCCAGGCGAAGATCCGCTCGACGCGGGTGCTGGTGGCCGGCTGCGGGCTGGGTTCGGTTACGGCGGAGATCGCGGCCCGCACCGGCTTCGAGCGCTTTACCCTGGTGGACGCCGACGACATTGCCGTCCACAACCTCAACCGCTAGGCCTACGTGTCCGGGGATGTCGGCCGTCCCAAAGTCGAAGCCATGGCCCTCAGACTGCGGGCGATCAACCCGGCGACCGAGGTCCGGGCCGTGCCGGCCTGGGTCAAGGCCGGCAACGCCGCTGAACTGGTGGCAGGCTGCGACTTGGTGCTCGACACCATCGGACTTCCTGGACCTGCCGGCGATCATCGCCCTGCACGACCAGGCCCGCATCCAGGACCTGCCGCTGGTCTCGGCCTTCTCCGCCGGCTGGGGCGCCGTGGCCGCGGTCTTCACCCCAAAGAGCGGCACGCTTCGGGGGCTCTGCGGACTGCCCGAGTCCGGCTCGGTGGAGGGCGCATCCTACGCCGGGGCCTTCGGGCGGCTGTTGGCCGGCATGGCCCCGGCGCTGCCCGCCGACTTCGTGGCCGTGACCCGGCACACGCTCCGGGAGCTGGCCGACGGCAAGCCCTGCCCCGCTCCGCAACTGGCCGCCGGGGCCGCGGCCACCGGTGCGCTTATGGTCACCCTGGCAGTCCGGCTGCTGGCCGGCCAGCCGGTGACCACGGCCCCGAAGATGCTGCTGGTTGACCTCACCGGCCTGGCCTGCGGGCCGGGGATCAGAGTGGTCGGCGGGCAGGGCTGATCTGGGCATCCCGTGTCCGACTTCATCTACCGCGTCGCCGAGACCCGCGAGGACATCGAAGGCGCGGTGCGCCTGGTCTACCGCAACTACGTGGAGCTCAAGTACTGCAACCTGAACCGCTTCGGGGTCCACTTCTGCCTCTACGACGTCCTGCCCGAGACGCGGACGCTGGTGGCCCTCGATGGCGACCGGCTGGTGGCCACCTTGACGCTGGTCTTCGACTCGCCGCTGGGCCTGCCCTCCGGCAAGGTCTACGCGGCGGAGATCGAGGCGCTGCGCCGCGAAGGGCGCAAGCCCGTCGAGGTCTCCAAGCTCTCGGTTGACCGGGAGTTGGGGGTGCGGGGCCTGCCGGTTCTTAAGGGCCTCTTCCGGCTGGCCTGGCTGCTGTCCGCGCCAGTGCGGGGGATGAGCGACTTCATCATCATGGTCGAGCCACACCACGAGCGTTTCTACGCACGCAGCCTGCTCTTCGAGCGCGCCGGCGAGCTCAGGCCCGACCCCGAGGCCGCCGACGCGCCGAGCGTCCTGCTGCGGCTGCGGCTGGCGGAGGGCCCGGAGCGCTACCGCGCGGCCTTCGGCGAGGAGCCGAAGGATGCCAATCCCTACTGGTACTTCTGTCTGGCGCCGGAGGTGGCCGAGACCCAAGCGGCGGCCCGCGCCGCCGACGGCCGGCTGCAGGACATGAACAAGCTCCTGGAGACCGGCCGGAAACTGCCCTCGCCCACGCCGGCCGAACGCCGCTACATGGACTACCGGCTCTTCTCCATCGCCTTCGTCACAGACAAGACCTGCAAGGAGGCCGAACGGCGCGCCGAGAAGGGGCTATTCCGGGCGGAACTGGAGGCATACGAGCGGCTGCTGGCCGCGCTGCCGTCGGACTACGCCCCTGAGCGGCGCGGGCGCATCCTCGTACAGATGGCCAAGGCTCTCTGGCACGGCGGCATGTACGAGCGCACCCTGGAGCTGGCCGACGCGGCCGTCGCGCTGGTCGTCGATAGTTCCTGGGCCGGCACGCCGAGGCTCGCGCGCGTGTTGCGGCGGCCCTGGAGGACCCGGGATTGTCCAACTTCACGGTGGCGAAACTGCTGCGGGTCGACGGGCGTTTCGCCATCCAGCAGCTGTCCTCTGCCGACGCGCGTCGGCGACTCCACGAGGCCCGCGTCCGGACCGCATCCATCGGCGATGGGGAGCTGGCCAGGCTGCTGCGCGCATACCTGGCCCACGACATCCACGTGCTTGAGTACCGCTCCGGACAGGTGACCCGGGCGCTGGCCGAGCTCCGGGACGCCCTGCCGCTGTGCGAAGCGGCAGGCCCCCAGGCCATGGACCAGTATCATGAGGGCATGAGCAAGCTCGAGGCCATCGGGCTGCGCCCGGAGGCGGTGCTGGCGCATACCTCCGCGGTCATGGCCGCGGAAACCGCCGACACCAGCAGGTACAACTCCGCCATCTTCCGATTCATGTCCGCCGAGGCCCGCCTGATGCTGGGGCAGGTGGACGAGGCCCGCCGCCTCTCAGAGGAGGCTATGGCCCTGGCGCGCTCCGCACGCCAGCCAGGACTGGCCGCCGAGTGCTTCTGGCAGCTGACGGGCATCCTGCTGGCGGAAGATGCCCGGGAGGCCGCCCGGGCGCTGCCCGCAGACCGGCGTCCTGGCCGGAGCCGCCGTACGCGACACGCTTGCGCAGGCAAGACTGCCGGCCTGCGCGCGAAGACTGGCGGGACTGCAGCCCGACCGGACCTGAACGTGCACCGGGCGGGGCGGCGCGGCAACGCGCGCGCGGATCACGCCCTCAGACGCCCTCGCACCACCTTGCCGGCGGCGCTCCGGGGCAGGTCGCCGCTCCAGCGGCTGGCGAGGATCGCCGGCGTCCCGGCCGGGAGCCGGGCGGCCAGGAAGCGCTCGATCTCCGGCTCGGGCAGCTCGCGGCCGCGGCGGACCGAGTAGGCCAGCGTCGGCCCCGGCGGCGCGGCCACCAGCGCGCATTCCTTGAGGGACTCGTGGGCGGCGGCCGCCTCCTCGACCTCGCGGGGGTGGAGGGCCAGTCCCTGCACCGACTCGGCCTTGCGGCCGATCACGCTCAGGTATCCGGCCTCGTCCCGGAAGCCGATGTCTCCGGTCCGGAAGAATTCGCCGGAGAGCGCCGCGGCGGTCAGCTCCGGCCGCCGCCAGTAGCCGGGCGTCCGAGTGGGGCTATTGACCAGGATCTCGCCGCGCGCGCCGGCCGGCGCCTCGCTGCCATCGGGTCCGGCGATGCGCACCTCGACGCCGGCGGCGGGCCTCCCGGCGCGGAAGGGGTGCCCGGCCGGGTCGTGCTCCTCGGGCCAGAGCAGCGCCAGCGGCGGCAGCACCTCGGCCAGGCCGTATCCCTGCTGGAGGACAGGGCCGAAGCGCCGCAGCGCCTCGGCGGCCTTCGCTCCGGGCAGCGGCGCGGTGCCGCAGATGATGGCGGCGAGCCGCGAAAGGTCCCGCGTGCCCAGGATGGGCTCGTCCAGCCAGTCGATCAGCTGGCTGGGGGTCAGGAAGGCCCGCGTGGCCCGGCCGTGCTCGGCCAGGTCCAGGGCGTCGGCCGGCCGGTACCGGCGCAGCAGCAGCCCGGCCACTCCGCCGAGCAGGCACGGCAGCACCGGCCCCCAGCCCGCGGTGGCCATGGGGATGGCGTGCAGGAAGCGCTCGTCCGGCCCGGGGGCCAGCCGGCTCGAGCCGGCCATCATCCGGACGCTGGCCATCCAGGCCGCGCCGGTCGAGACCACGCCCTTGGGCTCGCCGGTGGTCCCGGAGGTGAAGTTGATGGTGGCCGGTCCGGAGGGGGCTATGCGGGCGCGGCACGGCCCGGCGCCCGGCGCGGCCAGCGCGTCGAGCCCGCTGCGGTCGTTCTCCGGCAGCGGCACGCAGCGCAGCCCTGGGACGAGTCCGGCGGCCAGCCCGGCGGCGCCTCCGTCCAGTTCCGGGTCGTACGCGTATATCCGGGCCCCGGCCAGCTCGAGCGCCCGGGCCCGGGCGGCGGGCTCGAGGTCCCAGACCAGCGGCACGGCCACCAGCCCGGCCTCGTGGCAGGCCAGCCGCAGTTCGACGAACTCCGGGCAGTTGGGCAGCAGGAAGGCCACGCGGTCGCCGGGCGCGAGCCCCTGTCCGAGGAGCCCGGCGGCCAGGGCGTACACCCGGGAGCCGAGCTCCGCGAAGGTGACGCGCCGGCCGTCGGCGGCCAGCAGCGCGAGCCGGTCGGCGTGCCTGCGGAAAGCCCAGCGGGCGGCGTCGCGCGGCAGGCGGAGGCGCCGCAGGAAGAGGCTGGTCAGCAGCCTACGGAGGAACATCGACGCCTACTTCCACCACAGCGGACACGGAGGACGCAGAGGACGACAGCAGCTGTGGCTGTCGTTCTGAAAGCCGAAGGACGAGGGGCCGCAATCGATTTCGGGCTGTCCTCCGTGTACTCCGTGCCCTCTGTGGTTTGTGCTCATCGCTCCGTTGCGCTTAAGTGACCCCATCCCGTCACCTCGCCGCAGCGAGCTCCCGGCTCCGGGCGTTGACCTTCGCGGCGATCTCGCGGATGTTGCGGTAGTCGCCGGAGACGATGTCCAGCGCCGTGAGCTCCTTGAAGCGGTTGGCGCCCTCCGGCCCCCGGAAGCCGGCGGCCCGGAGCATCAGGAAGTGCTCGTCGGAGATATCCGTGGGGATGCCGAGCCTGCTCACCGCCACGCGGAGCTGCCCGCACATCTCCAGCACCTCGGTGAAGTGCCGGCCCTCGAAACTCATGGGCAGTTCCTTCCAGAGGAAGGGCGGCTTGTAGAGCACGTACTCGTAGCGGATCATCCGGTCGATGAAGTCGGGGTCGAGCTTGAAGCCGAAGCGCTCGGCCTCCAGGTTCCACGCCGTGTTCCGGAAGGGCGCCGGCGGGGTGATCATCACCGAGTCCGGACGGCAGGCCTCCACCAGGCGCAGGTCGGCGGCGAAGACGTCCTCGTGCTTAGCCTTGCCCATGGTCGGCGTCGGGTAGATCAGCGCCAGGCCCACGTCCACGTGGACGCCGGTGTTCCTCTGGGCCTCGCGCAGCGCGCGGATCGTCCCGACGATCTCGTCGGGGTGCAGGCCCTTGTTCATGACCGCGTCGTTGACCCACGGGTCGCCGGTCTCGCCGCCCATGAAGACGGCGCGCAGCCCGGCGCGGATGAGCACCTCGTAGCTCTCGACCGCCGTGCGGTAGACCTCGGGTTTCTCGATGCCCTTCAGGGCCCGCGAGCCCATCCCGAACTCGACCTTGAAGCCCTTGTCCAGGATGGCCTGGCCGATGGCCCGGCCCAGGTCGGGCGGCGTGTCCGAGCCGGCGAACCGGAAGATGCCCACGCCCCTGGCGCGGATGTGCTCCATCTCGCGGATGATGCTCTCCACCCCGCGCGGCTCGTAGCCGTCGTAGAAGTGGCGGTGGACGCAGAAGTTGCACTGGCCCCAGGTGCAGCCCAGGCTCTCGATGATCACGTGGATCAGCACCTTCTCGTCGCCGGGCGGGTCGTAGGAGGGCAGGAAGCGCCCGCCGTTCATCCGCGGGAAGCGCGGGGTCTTCCTGACCTCGCCGCCCGAGCGGTAGAGGAGGTTCTTGAGCTCCCCGCGCTCGGCCAGCTCAGTAACCCGGCGGACGAGCTCCTCGCGGCTCCACTTGCCGGCCTTCTCGAGCTCGTCGGACAGGGAGAGTATCCGGGTCATGGGCAGTTCGCCCTGACTGGTCACCGCGAAGTCGAAGCTGGTGCGCTTGAGGAACTCCTCCTCGTAGAGCGTCGGCTGGTGTCCGCCGGCGATGACCACCATGCCGGGGGCCGCTTCGCGCAGGTGCCGGCAGAAGCGCTCGGCCCACTCGAAGGCCTCTCCGTACCAGACCTTCAGGCCGAAGACCTTTACGCCGGCGGCCGCGGCCTCGCGGGCCAGGGCCCGGAGGCGCTCGTCCATCCGGCGCTCCAGGACGCGGTCCTGTCGGCCTTGGGTCAGGAGCGAGAGGCCGAAGAGCCCCTTGAAGAGCGGCCCGGTCCGGCCGGCCTCCTTCCAGGCGATGAGCTTCGCGGCGATGCGGCGGTTGAGGCGTGCCAGGCGCGGCGGAGTGATGGCCATGTAGCTGGCCTCGCCGGCCCAGTCGATCACCCGGACGCGGTGGCCCTCGCCCTCGAGGTGCCCGCGCAGCGCGGCCAGGCCGTTCTCGAGGAACGTGTCGCCGGCACTGCGGCGGCGCTTGGCGATCGCGTTGAAGAGCCAGATCTCGGCCATCATGATCCTCCCGCTGGTTCGGCCCCATGTTAGTTGAGGAGCGGCGAGTTGTCCAACGCGTTGACGGGGACAGGACGAAGGTGCAGGGGTCAAAGGGGAGTGAAAGCGGAACCGAGAGAACGGAAGGAAGCCGGGCTCCTGCGCCCCCTCTCTCCGCGGCCCTCTTCGTGAACCTTGCACCTTGGCCCTGGCGCCTGGCAGCCCGTCAACCGGCGTCTTTCTCCGCCCGCGGACGGAAATTTCCGCCGCAGAGGCGGCAGGAAAGTAGTGGTCGGTGAGGTCGCCGTAGGCAAGTGTCCGTCGCGGGCGGGGTTGCGAAACGTCGATTTTCCGCGCGCTCGTGGCACGCCGGCTGCTTTACGAAAAGACCTTCAGAAGGCTCCCTAGTAGCCTTAGCGCCAGGCAGCGGGCCGGGGTCGCAGTCCCCCGGCCCCTGCCGTTTTTAGAGAACACCGGGTCCATAAAACACCGCCACTCCCGAGCGCAGACGCAGAGCGGCGTACAGCCCACCGGGGCGTTACCGCCCAGGGCCTGATTGGCGGGGGAGACGCTTCCCCGTGCCACTCCGGGATGAAGGGATGAAGTCGGTCAGGGCGGTCGTTTAAGCACTGTTGTGCAGCCTGGATATCGGGAGCCGGAGCCCGGGGTTCACAACCGCGCCTTCATGGGGCAGCGCGATCTCGAAGCACATCAGAGGGGCATGCCATGCTTCTGCATGAATTCCTCACCATGCACCGGGATGTGATCCTGGCGCGCGCCAGGCAATTCCTGGTGGAAAGGGATGTCCCCCGGCCGCGCGAGGAGGGGCTGGCCGCGGGCATGCCCCGGTTCTTCGAGCAACTCATCGGGCGAGTCCGCGGCAACGACGGCTCGACCGCCGGCGGATCTCCGGCCCTGGAGACCTCCGCAGTGCAGCGCGGAGAGGACCTCTTCCTCGCCGGATTCTCGGTGACGCAGGTGGTGTACGCCTACGGCGCAATCTGCCAGGCCGTCATGTCGGTGGCCGAGGGGCAGAGACAAGCGGTGGAGCCGCGGGAGTTCAGGTCCCTCAACATGGCCCTGGACGATGCCATCGCCAACGCGGTCGAGGAATTCCAGCGCCAGACATCGCAGCGGGCCAGCCAGCAGCGGAGCGAGAGCCTGGGCACGCTGGCCCACGAACTGCGCAACGTGCTGACCACGGCGAGCCTGGCTTTCGGCATCGTCAAGCGGGGCAGCGTGGCTCCCGGCGGAAGCACCGGCGCGATCATCGACACGTGCTTCGCGCAGATGCGCAGCCTGATAGACCGGGCCCTGACCGAGGTCCGCCTGAATGAGAAGATGCCCCTGTATCTGGAACAGATCAAGCTCTCGGTGATGATCGACGAGGTCATCGCCAGCCTCTCCGCGGATGCCGACATGCGGACGATTGCCCTGGAGCCCGAGGTGGACCAGGGCGTGGTGTTCAACGCCGATCGGCAGCTCCTCACCTCGGCCGTCGCCAACCTCGTCCAGAACGCGATCAAGTACACCCGGCACCACTCCTGCGTCAGAGTGCGGGGGCACGAGTGGGAAGGCAAGGTCCGCATCGAGGTCGAGGATGCCTGCGGGGGGCTGCCTGCGGGCAAGGCGGAGGAGCTCTTTCGGCCCTTCACGCGGCGCTCGACTTCTCAGCCCGGAGTGGGGCTGGGGCTGGCCATCGCCAGGCAGGCCGTGGAGGCGCACGGCGGTGTGATCCACGCGCGGAGCCTTCCGGGCAAGGGATGCGTCTTCACGATCGAGCTTCCGCACATGGCCGGCCGGGATGACTCGTTGGACAACGACAGGTAGGTCGTCCGGGAGATGCCCGTCCTCGGGAAACGTGGCCCTGGGAGGTGGAGAAGATGAACAAGCGAGACAGGAAGACGGTGAAGGCGGTGAAGACGATCGCGGGCCTGTGGCTCGACCACCGGAAAGCGGTCATCGTGACGATTTCGGACACAACGGAGATGGCGAAGCTGATCATATCCAAAGTCGAGAGGCAGCTCGGGCGCCCCGGAGGCATGCGCTCCACGGTCCGCTTCGAGCCCCTGCAGGTGCCGCCCGACGACCGCCGCCAGAGGAGGTTCACCGGGCAGCTCAACATCTACTACGAAGCGGTGATCGCGTCCGTGCGAGACGCAGACCGCATCCTGATATTCGGCCCGGGCGAGGCCACCGGCGAACTGCTCAAGCGCCTGAAGAGGCAGAATCTGCGGGGCCGGGTTGCGGCGACAGAGGCTGCGGACAGGATGACCGGTCCGCAGATTGCCGCTAGGGCGAGGCGGTTCTTCCTCCAGGAGCGCCACGGGCAGTAGTGCGGGGCTTCCGGCGCGGCCGGACGCCGAGCCATCCGGAGAAGACAGGAGAAGTGCTGAATGCGACTATGCCTGATCAACCCGTCCAACCCTCTGGTCAGCATGGTTCGCGTCGGGGGGAGCCGCTGGAACCGCTACCGCGTGTGGAAGCCGCTGAGCCTGATGGTGCTGGCCGGATTGACCCCTCCCGAATGGGAGGTCAGCATAGTTGACGAGAACCTGGGCATGCCGAACTACCTGGCCATGCCCCGTCCGGACCTGGTGGGCATCACCGCCTTCACCTCGCAGGCCAACCGGGCCTACGAGCTGGCCGCGTACTTCAGGGGCCTGGGCGTGCCCGTGGTCATGGGCGGCATCCATGCCACCATGTGCCTGGACGAGGTCTCGGCGCGCGTGGACGCGGTGGTCACCGGCGAGGCCGAGGGCGTATGGGCGAAGGTCCTGGACGACGTCCGGGCCGGACGCCTGCAGCGCCGCTACGACGGGGGGCTGGCCGAGATCGGAGCGGTGCTGCCGGCCCGGCACGACCTGACGGGCAGAGGCTACGCCTTCGGGGCCATTCAGACCACGCGGGGCTGTCCGCTCAACTGCAGCTTCTGCAGCGTGACCGCCTTCAACGGCGCCAAGTACCGGCAGCGGCCCATTCCCGACGTGGTGCGCGAGTTCGCCTCGATCCGCGAGAAGTACGTCCTGGTGGTGGACGACAACCTGATCGGCACGAGTCCCGAGCACCTGGCCCGCGCCAAGGAGCTGTTCCGCGCCCTGGCCCAGAGCGGGGCCCGCCACAGCTGGGTGGCTCAGGCCACCATCAACTTCGCCGATGACGAGGAGCTCCTGGAGCTGGCCGCCAGGGCCGGGTGCCGGGGCGTCTTCATCGGCTTCGAGTCATCCTCGGTGGAAGGACTCCGGGAGGTCGGCAAGAAGTTCAACTTCATCAGGGGCCGGGATTTCCGGGCCTCGGTGCGGCGCATCCAGCGGCACAACATCATGGTCGTGGGTTCATTCATCATCGGCCTGGACGTGGACGGCCCCGGCGCGGGGCGGCGCATCGCCGAAGTGGCCAGCCACTACGGCGTGGACAACCTGAACGCCCTGTTCCTGACGCCCCTGCCCGGCACGCGCCTCTGGGATCAGATGTGGGCCGAGGACCGGCTCTCCCTCGACCGGTTCCCGCAGGACTGGAACTACTACACCCTGACCTTCCCGGTCGCCAGGTACAAGCACTTGTCGACGGACGGCATCATCCGGGAGATGGTGGCCTGCAACCGACATTTCTACTCCTGGCCGCGCATCCTGCGCCGGGCCTGGAGCAGCCTGTGGCGGCGCCACGCGCCGCTGATCGGCCTGGTTGGCAGCCTGTCATACCGGAGCAACTTCCGCCGGGACTGCCGGGCCTACGCCGACTTCCAGCGCAGACTGGACAGCCCGAGCCGGGCCGCACCGTCGAGAGCCGCCATCGGGCAGTGACTCCGCCTTCCGGCGGGCTTCCGGCCGGGGGATGAGACGCCCGGGATCCGGCGAGCCGCGCGCCGCCGCGGATGGCCCGCTGATGTCCCCGGCCTCCAACGATGCGGCAGGGCCTAACCGGACCACAGGTCCCGCAGCTTGTCGTCGACCGTCCGGCTGCCCCCCTGCCCCGCGTCTTCCGCGGGATGCTCCTCGTCCTGCTGCGCGCCGGCCGTGCTTCGCGCGAAGAGCCGGGCCTGGACGTCCGCCAGGAAGCGCGAGACCTGGGCATAGGAGTGGGCGTCGGACAGACCGCGGCCGCGGTGGTAGTAGCGCAGCGGGAAGAAGATGCCCAGCGAGTCCTTGGCGCGGGTCATGGCCACGTAGAGCAGCCGCCGCTCCTCGTCGATCTCCTCCGCGCTGCCGGTGGCCATGTCGGACGGGATCATGCCGTCGGCGGCGTGGATGATGTAGACGGCGTCCCACTCGCAGCCCTTGGCCGAGTGGATGGTGGACAGGATCAGGTAGTCGTCGTCCAGCAGCGGCTTGCCGGCCAGGTCGCCGGTCGAGCGCGGCGGGTCCAGGGTCAGGTCGGTGATGAACTTGCTCCGCGACCGGTAGTTGGAGGCGATGAGCTCAAGCTGGTCCAGGTCCCGCAGCCGGACCTTGGGGTTCTCGTAGACGCGCTCGAAGATCGGCTCGTAGAACCTGCGAATCCGCTCCACCTGGGCGGCGGGCGGCACCTTGCCAGTGGTGCAGTTCCTCATCGCCGACCGGAATACCTGGAACGCCTTCTCGGCGGCGGGCGGGGGCTTCGGGGGGGCATCCTGGAGCGCCCTGAGCGGATTCCCGGCGCCGCCGCCGTCGCCGCCGATGCCCAGCCCGGCCATGAGCTTCCGGGCCGCCGCCGGCCCCACGCCGGGCATCAGCAGGAGGACCCGGTACCAGCTCATCTGGTCGGCCGGGTTCTCCAGGATGCGCAGGATGGCGATGAGGTCCTTCACGTGGGCCGCCTCGACGAACTTCAGCCCGCCGTACTTGACGAAGGGGATGTTCCGGCGGGTGAGTTCCACTTCGAGCTGGGCGCTGTGGTGTCCGGCGCGGAAGAGCACGGCCTGGCGCATGAGCGGCACGCCCTCTTCGCGCCTGGCCAGTATCCGGTCGCAGACCGCGTTGCACTGCTCGGTCTCGTCCAGGCAGGTGACCAGGGCCGGCTTCTCCCCGCCCTGCCGCCGCGTGAAGAGGTTCTTGGTGTACCTCTCGCCGGCCTGCTCCATGACCGCGTTGGAGGCGTCCAGGATCGGCTGGACCGAGCGGTAGTTCTCCTCCAGGGTGATGGTCCTGGCCTTCGGGAACTGCCTGGGGAAGTCGAGCATGTTCCGGACCGTGGCCGACCGGAAGGAGTAGATGGACTGGGCGTCGTCGCCCACCACCATGATGTTGCCGTTCCTCCGGCGCATGGCGACGAGGATCTCGGCCTGGACGACGTTGGTGTCCTGGTACTCGTCGACCAGGACGTGATCGAAGCGACCGGCGACCTTGTCTCCCACTTCGGGCGCGTCCATCAGGGCCTGCCAGTGGAGCAGCAGGTCGTCGTAGTCCAGGACGTTCTGCTCGCGCTTGCGCCGCACGTAGGCCTCGAAGATGGCGCGGATGCCGTCGATGTCGTCTTCGCACCAGGGGAAGGCGGCCTGGAGGACGGCCTTGAGCTTCATGCGGCTGTTGACCATGCGCGAGTAGATCGCCGACAGGGTCCCCTTGCGGGGGAAGCGTTTCTTGGCCTTGGCCAGGCCGAGCTCCCCCCGGATCAGGTTCATCAGGTCCTCGCTGTCGGCCTGGTCCATGACCGTGAAGGTGGCCGACAGGCCGACGGCCCGGCCGTAGAGCCTGAGCAGCCGGTTGGCCGTGGCGTGGAACGTGCCGCCCCAGACCTTGTTGGCCTGGGCCCCGGCGAAACGTGCCGCCCTGCCGAGCATCTCCGCCGCCGCGCGGCGCGTGAAGGTGAGGAGCAGGATGCGGTCCGCCGGGGTGCCCTGCTCGATCAGCCAGGCCACGCGGCTGGCCAGGGTCTTGGTCTTCCCGGTGCCGGCCCCGGCGATGACCAGCACCGGCCCGTCGGGGCAGGTGACGGCCTCGCGCTGGGCGGGGTTGAGCTCGTTCAGCCAGTCCACAGGTTCACCTGCCTGAGGATCTCCCGCATCTGCCGGGCGTTCTGGACGGCCTGGGCGGCGTGGCAGTTGTTGAAGAAGACGAACAGGTCCCTGGCCCGCCCGGCCATGGTTTTGAGCCCCGCGACCCACTCGCGCAGCTCGGCCTCCGAGTAGAGGTAGTCGTAGCGCAGCGCCCCCTCCTTGTACCAGTTGGCCGCGTTCCTGGAGTGGAAACGCAGGTAGCCGATGTCCCCGGTGGCCCTGGCCACGCGCGGGAAGAGCGTGCTCGCCTCCGGCTCGTCCACGGCCACGTAGTTGAGCCGGAGCGCCTCCAGGAAATCGTAGACGGCCGGATGATCCCAGGAGCGGTCGCGGAACTCCACCGCGGCGCCGGCGCCGAAGAGCTCGGCGATGCGGTGCAGGTAGCTGCGGTTGGCCTCGGTGTTCTTGAAGCTCTGCGGGAACTGGAAGAGCACGCCGGAGAGCCGGCCGGCCTCGCGCATGGGCGCGAGGGCCGCCAGGAAGTCGCCCGCGGCCGAGCAGTCGCCCTCGTGGGTGAAGGTCCTGTGGGCCTTCACGAAGAAACGGAAGCCCGCGGGGGTCTTCTCGACCATGCCGGCCATGACCCTGGCGGTGGGCGGCTTGTAGTAGGTGTAGTTGACCTCGACGGCGTCGAATTCCCTGGCGTAGAACGGCAGCATGCCCTGCGCCCCGGTGCCGGGCGGGTAGAACGGCCCCACCCAGTCCTTGAAGCTGTAGCCGGAGGTTCCTATGCGGACCTCGCCCATCGCACCTCTCCCTGGAGGGACGCCACGCGCTGTGCCGTGATGCTGAGCGCATCATACTGGGACTCCACGACCCCCTCAACGACAAAGGGCCCCAGGCCGCCGTCGGCCAGAATCCGACGGCTGCGGCCGTAGACATCGGGGAACATCGTTGCCTCCACCAGCCCCTCCTCGTCGGAGAGCGTCAGGAAGGCCATCATCCGCCCGCCCTCCGCCCTGGTCCTCCGGCCGGCGGCCGCCATCCCGGCCAGCCGCACCCGCCGGCCGATCAGCCCGGGCAGCATCCCGCTCGCGACCGCGCCCCCGGCCGTCAGGTCCGGCCGGAGCGCCGCCAGGGGATGGGCCCGGCTCCAGAGCTCCAGGAGCTCCCACTCGTCGGCCGCCTTCCTGGCCAGGGGGTAGTCGCCGGGCAGGGCGGCGGCGGCCGGATCGCATCCCTGGTCCAGCAGCCTGCCGACGCCCGGCAGCTTGCGGGCCCTCCCGAGGCCGGTGTGCAGCTCCAGGATCAGCACCGGCCGCGGCCGCCCGGTGAAGTCCAGCGCGCCGCAGCGGATCAGTGCCTCGGCCTCGCCGGGCCGGACCGCGCTCCTGGCCAGGAGTTCACGCAGATCCTCGAAGGGCCGGTCCGCCAGGATGGACTCCACGGTCCTTTCGGAGATGCCCCTGATCCGCCCCAGGCCGGTCCGGATGGCTCCGTCCTCCAGCGCGAACTCCCGACCGGAGCGGTTGACGCAGGGCAGGAGCGGCCGGGCGCCGGAGCGGCGGGCCTCCTCCAGGTAGACCCAGTGCGGGTACATGCTGGCGTTGTTGTTGAGGGCGCCGATCCAGAACTCCGCCGGGTGGTGGGCCTTGAGCCAGGCGTTGGCCCAGGCCAGACGCGCGTAGCTCGCCGCGTGCGCCCGGCAGAAGCTGTAGGCGTTGAACTTGGCCATCTGCACCCAGAGGTCGGCGGAGAGCCCGGGCGCGGCCCCGGCGGCCCGGCAGCGCCCCAGGAAGTCCCGCGAGAGCCGGAGCCGCTCGTCGTCGGTCCGGCACTTGGTCACCGCCCGCCGGAAGCGGTCGGCCTCGGGCAGCGAGAGCCCGCCGAGGGCCGCGGCCACCAGCAGCACGTCGTCCTCGTAGAGCAGCACGCCCCGGGTGGCGCCAAGGATGGAATCCAGGCGCGGGTCGAGCGCCGGGACTGGTTCGAGCCCTCGGATGCGCCGCACGAAGGACTCCTTCATCCCCAGCGAGGCCGCCCCCGGCCGGATCAGGGCCAGGGCCTGCATCAGCCCCCGGATGTCGCCGGGCCGGAGCTGCCGGACCAGGTGGCGCATGGCCGGGCTCTCCAGCTGGTTGACGCCCAGGGTGTCGCCGCGGGCCAGGAGCGCCGCGGTGGCCGGATCGCCGTCGGGGAGGTCCTCCGGCCCGGACGCGGCGGAGCCCCTGCCCCGCAGGAGCCCGAACGCCTCCCCGGCCGAGGACAGCGCCCGGTTGCCGAGCAGATCCAGCTTTACTAGGCCCACGGCCTCCACCGCGTCCTTGTCGTACTGGGTGATGACCACGCCCTTCTCGGCGCGCTGCAGGGGCGCGTGGCGGCGGATGGCGTCCGGGGTTATCACCACCCCGCCGCAGTGGACCGAGAGGTGGTGCGGGAAGCCCTCCAGCCGCCTGGCCAGCTCCAGGGCCTGCTCGACGGTCACGCTCTCCGCCGGCAGCGAGCCCCAGTCCTGGCGCTCCGCCCCCAGGCGGAGGCGCTTCTCGACCCGCGTGATGACGGCGTTGGACAGTCCCAGGACCTTGCCGGCCTCCCGGAGGGCGAGCCTGGGCTGGAGCGTGGCGTAGGTCGCGATCATGGCCACGTGATCGGCGCCGTGCCGGCGGTAGACGTGGGCGATGACCTCGTCGCGCAGCCGCCAGCAGAAGTCGATGTCCAGGTCCGGGTAGTCCTGCCGTCCCTCGTTCAGGA
This sequence comes from Planctomycetota bacterium, assembly GCA_022703445.1. Lineage (GTDB taxonomy): Bacteria > Planctomycetota > SZUA-567 > JAKLDR01 > JAKLDR01 > JAKLDR01. The sequence goes on from JAKLDR010000009.1 coordinate 39,187, forward strand.
AACGCTCGAAGGGCAGGCCGTAGGCCAGGGGATCGACGTTGGTGATGCCCAGGCAATAGGCCGCCAGGGAACTGGCCCCCGAGCCCCGGCCGGCCACCGGCGTGCCCAGCCCCCGGGCGTACCGGACGATGTCGGCCACGACCAGGAAGTAGTCGGCGAAGCCCATCCTGCGGATGAGCGCCAGCTCGCGGTCCAGCCGCTCCCTGGCGGCGGCCGACGGGCGCCCGTACCTGGCGTGCGCCCCGGCCAGGGCCTCGGCCTCCAGCCTGGCGGCGGAATCCCCCGGCAGTTTGGGGAAGACCGGCTCCCGGGCCAGCAGGTCGAACCGGCAGCGGTCGGCCAGCTCCAGGGAGTTCCGCAGGGCCCCGGGCCGGTCGGCGAACAGCCTGGCCATGGCCTCCGGCCCGCGCAGGAAGCCCGACCGCCGCTCTTCGACCCCCACCTCGGCCAGCAGGCAGTTCCGGTGCATGGCCGTGAGCGCCCGGTGCAGCTCGAAGTCCTCGGGGGCGGCCAGGAAGACGTCGCAGGAGGCCACCAAGCCCAGGTCGAGCCGCCGGGCAGCCTCCAGCACCTCCTCCTCGGCCTTGAGGCTCACCGCGGGCCGCAGCAGCTCGAGCCAGAGCCGGCCGCGGTCGAGGTTCCCGGCCAGCTTCCCGGCCAGCGCCGCCGAAGGGGTCAGCACGACCAGCCCAGTCTGCCGCGTCGGCAGCTCGGCAGCCAACCGGAAGCCCTGGTGGAGGTTCCTCCTGGTGATGAGCTCGCAGAGGTTGGCGTAGCCGGCCGCCGTCTCCACCAGCACCACCGCCTGCCCGTCCGGGGCGTCGAGCAGGGACCCCAGGATGGGTCGGAGCCCCGCCTCGCGGGCCTTCTCGAAGAACGGCACCGCGCCGTGGAGGTTGCCCTCGTCGGTCAGGGCCAGCGCCCCATAGCCATGCCCGGCCGCCCGGGCCAGGAGACTGTCCAACGAAGACGCCCCGGACAGGAGGGAGTAGTTGGAGCGTACCCGTAAAGGGACTGAGGGGCTGAGGTGCTGAGGCATCGAGTTTGGTTCCACCGCCGCCGGTTCCTCCCCCTCAGTACCTCGGTGCCTACTTGGTAAGGCTCGGCGTCCGGAGGACGTAGCCGTTGGCGTCCTGCCGGAGCTTGCCCAGCAGGTTGATCGACCTGCCCGCGGTTATCGCCGAGAAGCCGTACAGCTTCCGGATGGCGTCCACCGCCTCCGCCAGGCTGTGCCGGCTTTCATCGGCCGGCTCGAAGAGGTCGAGCTGCTCGGCGTTCTTGAGCGCCAGGCCCGACAGGCTGACCCCCACCAGCCGGAGGGCCACCCGGCGGGTGTGGAGCCGCTCCAGCAGCGCCTGGACGGCCGTGAAGACGTCGTCCTCCAGGTCCGAGGGCCGGGCCAGCCGCTTCGTGCCCTCGTCGCCCTTGAAGTCGGCATAGCGGATGCGTAGCCCCGCGCAGCCGGCGGCCAGCCCCATCTCCCGCACCGCCTTAATGGCCCGCTCCACGAGGTAATAGAGCATGGCCCGGACCTCGGCCGGGTCGGTGGTTTCCCGGTGGAAGGTGGTCTCCCGGGAGATGGTCCTGGGCACCTCGCGGGCCGAAACCGCCCGGGTGTCGATGCCCCGCGCCCGGTCGTGGATGACCTCGCCCGTCCGGCCGAAGAGAGCCGCGAGCGCCGACCTGGGCAGCCCCCGCAGCTCCCGGACCGTCCGAATGTTCAGCTTGCCGAGCATCTCCCTGGTCCGGGGGCCCACCCCCGGGATGTCCCCGGCCGGCCGGTCCACCAGGAACGCCTCGACCTCCTCGGGCCGCACCAGCCGCAGCCCGTCCGGCTTGGCGCTCTTGGAGGCCAGCCGGGCCACCATGCGGCTGGGACCGATCCCGGCGGTGACGGTCAGGCCGGTTTCCTCGCGAATCCTGCCGCGGAGCCGGCCGATGGCCTTCTCGGGGGACGCGTAGAGGCGCTCCATGCCCGCCAGGTCCAGGTAGGCGTCGTCCAGGTAGGTGTCCACCGCCGGGGAGACCTCCCGGCATAGTTCCCAGAGCCTCGCGGCGAAGCAGCGGTAGACTCCGTGACTGCCGGCGAGGACCACCAGCCCGGGGCAGAGCTCCCTGGCCCTGCCCAGCGACATCCCGGCCCGGAGGCCGAAGCGCCGGGCCTCGTAGGAGCAGCTGGCGATGCACCCCGAGCCGACCGCCACGGGCCTGCCCCGCAGCCTCGGCACCAGCAGCTGTTCCACCGATGCGAAGAAGGCGTCGATGTCCACGTGGACGATCATTACGTAGGCACTGAGGGACTGAGGGACTGAGGCACTGAGTTAACGGACAGCTTCCCGATCAGGGAGCGCAGCATGGCTTCCACCTCGTCCAGCCCGCGGGATGCTTCCTGGTGGCAAATTTCATCTACAAATCCCAGTTCCCTGGCGAGCAGCACTTGCGTTTCCAGTTCGAACAGCGATCCCATCGACACGTTCAGGAACCGTTTGTATTCACGGCTGGACCGCCGGCCGTATCCCTCGGCGATGTTCGAGGGGATGGATACCGCGGCTCTACGCATCTGTGAGGTGAGCCCATACAACTCTTCTTTGGGGAGACCTCTGGTGAGGCTATAAATCAGCACGACAAGCCTCATGCTCTTCTGCCAGACGATCAGGTCCCTGTAAGTCTTAATGCCTCCCATGGGTTCTCTCTTTTCTTGACACTCAGTGCCTCAGTGCCTTAGCCCCTCAGTCCCTCAGTCCCTTCTAGAAAATCACCTTGTCCAGCCGCCAGGTCATGTCCGCCGTCCGCAGCGACAGGAAGTACGTCTCGGCGCCGGCCTGGACCGAGAAGCAGTGCCTGGGCGATTCTCCCTCGCGGTCCGTCCAGCGGCCGTTCACCTGCGTGACCGTGTAGGACCGGCTTCCGCGCCTGAAGGCCCGCGGGACGATCTCCCCACCGGTGAAGTCGGCCCGCACCGACACCGGCTCGTCCAGATCTTCGACGACCACGGAATCCCCCGGATGTGCCGGTCAGCCCTGGATCCGCCTAAGGGCCATCAGCACCTTCCCCGCAACCCTGGCGCCGTCGTTCGGCTTGAAAGTCATGGGCTCATGGCTGGGATTGGCCGGCTCCAGCCGGATGCGGTCCTTAAGCCGCCGGACCCGCTTGACCGTGGCCTCCTCGCCCACCACCACCACGGCGATCTCGCCGTCCTCCACGGACTCCTGCCGGCGGGCCAGCACCAGGTCGCCGTCGTGGATGCCGGCGCCGGTCATGCTGTCGCCCTTGACCCGGAGCAGGAAGAGGCCCTCCTCCTTGAACTGTCCGGCCAGGTCCAGGTGTTCCTCGGCATTCTGCAGGGCGAGGATCGGCGCCCCGGCCGCCACCCGGCCCAGCACCGGGATCCCCGGCGGCGGGCGGTGTCCGCCGTGGAGCTCGATCTTTCCGGCCGCCCGCCCGAGCACCCCCTTGCGCTCCAGCGCCACGATGTGCTGGTAGGCTGAGCGCACGTCCACGCCCAGGTGAGCGGCGGTCTTGCGGTAGCTGGGGGCGCGTCCGGACTGCCGGACGTGCGTCTGGATGAACGCCAGGACCCGCGCCTGGAGGTCGGTCAGCTTCTGCATGTGGTGACTCCCTGAGGGCCCCGGCCAGAATATATCAACGTTGCGTTGATATGTCAAGGGGGCGTGCTGAAACGTCCGCCTCTTCCCCCCTTCCCGCGCTTGCGCGCTGCCGGACGGTGGAGAGGATGGAAAGGCAGTTGGCCCGTTGCCGTTGCCCCGTGCTGGCTGGCCGCCGCTTGGCCCGACAGATTGGGAGGATCTGGTATGCCCTCTGAACCAGGAAACCGCCCGGACGCCGCCGCCGGTAAGTCCAAGCCTGGCAAGGCGGACGGCCTGGAGGCCTACCACACCGTGGCCGAAACGGTGGGCATGGTGCCCAACGTGCGCTTCAGGGACAACCTCATTCAGGGCCTGGTCATCGGTATCGGAACGCTGGTCGCCACGCTGGTCGGGCTGATCGTCGGCGGCGGGACCGGAGCGGCCATCGGCCTGGTGTGCGGCCTGGTCATCTCTCTGCTGATCAGCGGCGCCGTGCTCATGGTCATAGGCTGGGTTCGGGCCGCCAGGAAATTGAAGAAGTAGCTCTCAAAAAACGGGGACCGGGTCGGATTCTGGGGGAGGGGTCTCCCAGAACCGCCCGGTCCCACGGGGATGGCGTCCGGCAGCTACAGGCTCCGGACGCGAAAGGGCTTGACGCCTTTCGTCAGGCTATCTGGGCTGGAAGCGGGCTGTCCTTTCGGAAAAAGTCCGATAATTCCCGGGACCGCTTTGGGTGGGGTTGGAGGTTTGAGGTTTGAGGTTTGAGGCTGGAGGCTGAAGGGAGCATCACTGGCTCCCAACCCCCAACCCCCAACCTCCAACCTCCAACCCCTTCGCCTGTAACCCGTCTCCTCGCCGCTACCTGCCCGCCACCTGCCTCGTGCGCGTGGTGGACGAGACGGGGACAGAGCCGGCGATGTGGCCGACCCGCTCGACCTCGCCGCGGGCGTAGCGTCCGAGCCCGGCGGCCAGGGCCTCGGCGATCTTCTGGCGCCAGGCGGCCGAGCGCATCTTGGCCTCGGTGTCGCGGTGGGTGATGAAGCCGATCTCGGCCAGCGCCGCGGGCACGTAGGTTTCGCGGAGCACCGAGAGGTTCTTGACCTTGACGCCCCGGTCCTCCTCCCCTAGCTGGCGCACCATCTCGCCCTGGATGGCCCTGGCCAGGTCCAGGCTCTGGCGGCGCTGCTCGGACAGGTAGGCGCTGAAGATGGCCTGCTCGGCCCCGCGGCTCACGTGGCAGGACGCGCCGTCGACCACGTCGTCGGGCGCCAGGCGGGCGGCGGCCTTCTGGGCGCGGGTCACGTCGGTGATGCTCCAGGTCAGAGCGAAGGTCTCCGCCCCTGAGGCCTCGCCGGTGGGGGCCCCGTTGCAGTGGATGCTCAGGAACAGGTCGGCCCCGGACTTGTTGGCCTGCGACGAGCGGTCCAGCAGCGGGATGTAGGTGTCGCCCGTGCGGGTAATGACCACCTCGACGCCCTTGGCCTCGAGCAGGGTCTTGAGCCGCAGGGCCACCGACAGGGTCACGTCCTTCTCCCGGATCCTGGTTGGTCCGAGCGCGCCGCTGTCCTGGCCACCGTGGCCGGGATCGAGGATGACCTTGCGCAGTGGGATGCTGCCGTCGTCCGGGACGCAGTGCGTCACGCCGGAGAGCGCGAAGATCCCCGCGGGGACCAGCATCTCCCCGTCGCGGAAGAGGACCGTGCCGTCCATGTTGACCGCCCGGCCGTCCACCAGGGCGACGTCGAAGCCCGGCGCCAGGGTGCAGTGCCGCCCGCCCAGCACCAGGTTGTAGACACCGGCGCGGTCGTCGACGGACATCTGGCAGCCGACGGCGGGGACGTAGTCCTTGCCGTTGATCCGCACCGTCCCGTCCGATGCCGCCGAAACCATGGCCATGGTCATGGCCAAGGCCAAAGATGCGCTGAACATGGCTCCCCCCCCGCGCCAAACCCCACCAGCCGGCAACCATCCATGGCGGCCGGACATTCCAATGTCCACTATCGTCCCCTGTGACGGAGGCCTTTCGGAAATTCCGAGGTGCGCCGTCTCAGGTGTTCAGGAACGACTATCTCACGCCAAGGCGCAAAGACGCCAAGAACAGCAACAGCAACTGCGGTGTCTGCTGTAACGGAATGGCCCATCGCCGTTCTTTGCGGCTTGGCGTCTTGGCGTGAGAACCGTCCCGACATTCTCGACAAGACCCCGGCCGCGGATAGAATCGCCATCCGGAGGAAACCCGATGACCAGAGTGAACTTTGCCGGCAACGACTACCTGGGCCTGGCCCGCGACCCGCGGCTGGCCGACGCCCTGTGCCGTGCGGTCCGGGAGTACGGGATCAGCTCGACCAGCTCGCGCTGGGCGCTGGGCTGGACCGACCTGCACCAGAAGCTGGAGGACGCGCTGGCCGCCTTCACCGGCGCCGAGGCCGCCTGCATCACCGGCGCGGCCTACTTCGGCGGACCGGTCTACTACTCGGTCTTCGCCGGCTCCGGGCGGGTCGTCTACTGCGACGAGACCGTCCACTCCAACCAGTTCCTGGGCATGCGCGCGGCGGGACTGGAGATCCGCAAGTTCAAGCACCTGGATGCCGGCGACCTGAAGCGCCAGCTCAAGGGCCACAAGGGCCCGGCGCCCATCGTGGCCGCCGACGGCGTCTACGGGATCAGCGGCGAGGTGGCGCCGCTGGCCGAGATGGCCGAGGCGGCCCGCGCGGTCGGTGCCGAGATCTTCGTGGACGACGCCCACGGCTTCGGCGCCCTGGGCGCCAGCGGCCGGGGCTCGACCGAACTCTGCGGCCTGGCCCCCGCCCCGGACCTGACCGTGCTCTGCAGCATGAGCAAGGCCATGGGCTGCAACGGCGGCTTCCTGACCGGCCGCAAGGAGCTCGTCGAGAAGTTCCGGCGGAGCGCCGCGGCCTCCGGCTCGGCCATCCCGCCGCCGCCCATCGCCGCGGCGTGCCTGGAGTCGCTGCGCATCATCCGCGAGGAGCCCGAGCTGCGCGACAAGATGGAGTCGCACGCCCGGCGCCTGCGCGCGGCGCTGGCCGCCCGCGGCGTCTCGGTGGTCTCGGACCGCACGCCCATCCTGGGCATGGTCTTCAAGGACGAGTTCGAGGCGGCCGCCGCCGACAAGCACTTCCTCAAGCACGGGCTGGTGATCCCCTACTTCAAGTACGCCTCCGAGCCGCGCGAGAATCTGCTCCGCGGCGCGGCCCGGGCCTGCTACACCGAGGAGCACCTGGCGCGGTTCGAGAAGGCGGTGGCGACCCTGAAGCGCTAGCGGCTTTGACGAGGGCGGCAACACCCAACATGCAACATGCAGAGCAAACTAAGGATTCAAGGCGATGTCGAATAATGAACAACCGCAAGTCAACGGCAAAGAGAATCGGCCCCTTCCTCTGATTCATTGCATGTTGGGTGTTGAGTGTTGAATGTTGCCTGTTCGTGTCATCGTTGCTTAGCGGTTCGCCGCAGGGTGCTTGGGTAAGGAGACTGCCATGCAGTGCGTGAAGGCAAAGCTGGTCTACACCGGCCGGGGCACGGCCGAGAACTCCTACGTGGTCTTCGAGAAGGGCAAGGTGGTCGGCCTGTCGCGCTCGAGGAAGGGCGAGCTGCTCGGTGAGTTCGGGGCGGTGACGCCGGCGCTCCTCGACGCCCACGCCCACATCGGCATGCACCGCTCCGGCGAGCCCGGCGGGGAGAGCGAGAGCAACGAGAAGCTCGACAGCTTCGTCAACCTGGCCGACGCGCTCGACTCGGTGCAGATGGACGACCGGGCCTTCGCCGACTCGCTGCGCGCCGGCGTGCTCTACAGCTGCGTGGTGCCGGGCAGCGGCAACATCGTCGGCGGCAGGAGCGCGGTCCTCCGCAACTTCGCCCGCGGCACGACCGAGGCCCTGGTGGGGCGCGCCGGCATCAAGGGCGCATTCGGCTACAACCCCATGTCCACTCGCGACTGGAAGGGCACGCGCCCCCACACGCGGATGGGGGCGCTGGCCCTGCTGCGCTCCAAGCTGCTCGCCGTGCGCCAGAAGATGGAGAAGCGCGCGCGGCTCCCGGCCAAGAAGCGCGCCGACGTGGAGTTCGCGCCGGATGAGGAGGTGCTCCGCGCGTTACTCGAGCGCCGCGAGGTCTTCCGGGTGCACGTCCACAAGGCCGACGACATCGACGCCCTTCTGCGCATCGCCGACGAGTTCCGGCTGCGCATCACCTGCGAGCACACCATGGACGTCTGGGAGCGGCGGGTCTACGACGAGCTTGCCCGCCGGGACATCCCCGTGGTCTACGGGCCGCTGGACAGCTTCGCCTACAAGGTCGAACTCCGCCACGAGGACCCGCTCAACGTCCGGCACCTGGTCGGCTCAGGCGTGCGCTTCGGCCTGATGACCGACCACCCGGTGATCCTCCAGTCGACGCTGCTCATGTGCCTGCGCTGGTTCCTGCGCGCCGGGCTCAGCAAGTCCGAGGCCCTGGAGATCGTGACCCGCCGGAACGCCGAGATCCTGGGCGTGGCCGACCGCCTGGGCACGCTCGAGCGCGGCCGCTGGGCCAGCCTGGTCTGCTGGGACGGCGACCCCTTCGACCTCGCGCACAAGCCGGTGCTGGCGCTGGGAGAAGGCCGTGAGGTTTACAGGGCCTAGCAGCCCAGAGGAGAAGCCTGCGTGGACCGCAATCTCACCGCCGCCATCGAGCTCATGGCCGTACCAGGCGAGGCCACCAAGGAGGCCGTCATCGCCGCCGAGCTGCGCCGGCGGCTGGCCGTCCTCGGCGTCCCGGCGAGCTGCATCGTCGACGACGGCGCGCACGGCCGGATCGGCGGCGGTGAAGCCGGCAACCTGATCGTCAGGCTCGACGGCCGCGGCCGCGGCGAGCGGCGGATGCTCACCACCCACATGGATACGGTCCCCGGCGCGGTCGGCTCAAAGCCGCGCCTGGACGGCGAGCGCGTCCGGAACGATGCGCCCGGCAAGGCCCTCGGCGCCGACGCCCGGGCCGGCTGCGCCTGTCTCCTCGGAGCCATCGAGGCGCTCATGGCCAAACGTGGCGACCACCCTCCGCGGACCTTCGTCTTCTTCGTCCAGGAGGAGATTGGCCTGGTGGGCTCGAAGCACCTGGACGCGAAGCTGCTCGGCGAGCCCTTCCCGGCCATGGCCTTCAACTTCGACGGCGGCGACGCCGAGGAGATCGCCAACGCCGTGATCGGCACAGAGCGGCTGCACATCGACCTGACCGGCGTGGCCGTGCACACCTCGCGCGCGCAGCTCGGCATCTCCTGCGCGGTGATCCTGGCCGAGGCGCTGGCCGAACTCGAGCGCGACGGCTGGGTCGGCGAGGTTAAGCGCGACGGCGGCTGGGCGACGTCCAACCTCGGCATCCTCCGCGGCGGGACGGGCAGCAACGTGGTCATGCCCGAGCTCTACGCGCTGGCCGAGGTCCGGAGCTTCGACCTGGGCTTCCGCGCCAAGGTGCTCGAAGCCTGGCGCACCGCCTTCCGCGCCGCGGTCGAGCGCGCCAACGCCAAGGCCGCCGGGCGCAACGTCACCGGCCACGCCGCAGTCGCCTTCCGTCCCGGGCCGGAGTACCCGCCCTACACCCTACCCGAGGACGCGCCGGTGGTCCTGGCCGCCCGCCGAGCCATCGAGGCGCTCGGCCGGACGCCGCGGCTCTTCAAGCACGCCGGCGGCATGGATAGCTGCAACATCGTGGTCAAGGGCATCCCGGCCGTGGGTCTGGGCATGGGCGACCGCGGCGCGCACTCCGTCGACGAGTGGCTGGACGTGCCCCACTTCCTGGACGCGTGCAAGCTGGCGGTGAGTTTGGCGACGGGGGAGTGAGGCGGGCCGGAGGCAAATGATTCTGGTCTGCTCTCTTCGTCCTTGCGCCCGTCGGCAGGGACGGGGAAAATGGCAACAGGGTAAGTTGCCGATGCGGCTGGGAACAGGTAGGGGCCGGATATGACGATCTTCGATGAACTGTCCTCCCCGGGAAGCCTGAACGAAGCTGGGCAGTGCGTTGTGCATAACGCGACACTGCTGCTGGGAGCGCTGGTGACCCGAGGAATAGTGCACGACGAGCCAGCGTTGGAGCTGGCTCATCGGAAGCTGATCAGCCGGCTTGGGAATTCCAGCCTAGTCCGCGAGAGCATCACGGCGGCATGCTCGGCGTTCAGGGCCCGAGCCGGGGGGGCCTCCCCGGAAGAGGTCATGGCCGCCGCGCGTGAGGGGACCGGCTTCTCGGAGGACGGTACACGTGTCGTCTGGGAGGCCGTCAGAAGATTCCCCGCAGAAATCACGCGCGGGGACTACGCCTGCCTGCATCGGCGGTCGGGCACGCCCAGGGGTAAGGATGACGAGAACTACCTGGTGTGTTCTCTGGAAAAGGGGCTCCTCCGGCACATGCTCGAGGGCCAGTCCCTGCCCGACTTCCGCCAGACGCTCGCCGGGAAGGGGATACCTACCGACTCCTTTGACGCGGTCTTGGCGACGGTGAAGATCCTGCTGCCGGGCCTGCGTGCAGGGACCGACCGTAAGGAGTTGCTCGAAGCTCTGCGGGGCATGAAGCTGGACGCCGGGACAGCCGGCATGATATTTGAGACGGTGCGCGAATTTGCCGAGGGGCTGGACTTCTTTGCGTCGATCATCGAGGGGCGCGCCGCGGGCCTGGCTGGGCTGGAGTTCGAGGAGGGGCTGCGCGCGGCACTGGCGGCGGCTGTGAGTTCGATAAACGAGGACCACCTGCGAGCGGTGGCCTGCGACGGCGTGAGTTTCGAGCGGGTCAACCAGCCCTCGCTGTTCGCGGTGGTGAAGGATGCCCAGGTCGCCATGTGGAGCAAGGACCACTCCGATCTCACCGCCAAGCAGTTCCTGGCGAAGCGCCAGCGGGACGCCGAGGTCCGCGGCGGCATCCGCGGTGTCGATCTGGCCAAGACCCGACTGCACGTGCTGTGGGGGCCGCCGCATCCGGGCGACAACGACAAGCACAGCTACACCTATGTCATCAAGGCGACCATCGACGGCCGGGCCGTCTTCTTTGAGGTCAGCGATATCCATAACGAGGAGACGGTGCTCTACTGGGAGCACTCGAGCTCAAAGCTCGAGGACCGTACGGCGGTCGAGCAGGCCTTCTGGCGGCTTCTGGGCCTGGCCCCGGAGGAGGCGTCCGTGGTCGTCCCGGCGAGCCCGGCCCCGGAAACCCTGCTCGAAGGACGCGACGCGCAGGTAGCCGGCTACGCGGCAGTGTTTATCAGGAACATGGCGGAACTCGGACAGGGTGCTCGCTGGGATTACAGCGAAGCCTCGCTCGAGCACCTGGACCCGGAGATAACCAGAATGTGGGGCGGCAAACCCCCTGCCAAGGTCGGCCAAATGGCTGCAGTCTGGGGTGGCTACTTCGGCATGGTCATTCGCAAGCACATGAAGTCCCGCTGGCTCGATGACGACCCGAACTTCCCCAGCCTGGAGGTCACCGGCCGGACCACCTTCGTGGTAAACCCGTTCTCCGCCGCGCACAAGCGGTTGGCCAATGGCGATGGAGATAACCTCCTCTTCAAGTATCGCATGTTCAAGAAGATCTATGAGGAGGGGGATGATTAGATCGGGGGCCCCTACTTCTTCGCCGGCTCCGGCCCCGGAGCAGCCGCCGCCTCCGCCGCATACTCCTTGATTGCCTGCTCCGCCGCATCGGCCGCCGCCTTCTCGCCGACCACCGGCTTGGGCGGCTGGTAGTCGCTGGCCAGGTAGAAGAGGAACTGCGGCGAGATCCGCGCGTGCTGGGCGAAGGACTTGCTCCGGCCCGGCGAGCTGTCGCCGGTCCGGTCCAGGCGCTTCAACCCGTACTTGAGGTACTTGGCGTCGCCGGTCAGTTCGTAGGCGTAGCCCGGGCAGTTCACGGTGAAGCCGGCCAGGTTGTCATACTCGCCGCGCGGGCCCTTGCCCATGGTCTTGTTGACGTCGCAGAACATCAGCGAGTCCGCGGCGGTCACCGCGGCCTTGGCCGCGTCCAACTCCCCCGTCGCCCGGGAGTAGTTGAAGAGCCCCTCGGCGGCCAGGCCGTACATCCAGAACTGGTCCCAGCCCTTGTCGCCGCCCTTGCCGAGGCCCATCGCCGTGGTGGCCTTGACCTGATCGGCCCAGACCTTCCTGTATTTCTCGTCGCGGGAGCTCTTCCAGGCAGAATAGAGCCCGGTCATGCGGTTGCCCTGGGCGCGCAGCGCCGAGCCGCCGTGGCCGACGAGGTAGTCGCCGGAGAGCAGGCCGGCCTCGCGATACCACATGTCGCCGGTCAGGCAGTAGAGCTCAAAGAGGCTCTGGCTCTTGGCGCTGTCGACGTTGCCGGAGACTCCGAACTTCTCGCCGGGCCACCACTGGCGGAAGTGGCCGCGGTTCGGGCAGGTGTGCTCGATGCCGTTGAGCTTCTGGTCGCCGGGGTGCCAGTGACAGATGTCGATGTCCGCCAGGTGCAACCCGGCCTGCTCGGCGGCCTCGAAGGCGTGCCACATGCCGGTGCGCAGGTAGCGCACCAGGCAGGCCCGCGGCACGTCGTAGTAGTTGCCGTCCCAGCGGGTGTTCAAGGCATCGTTCTGCTTGCAGAGGTCGTTCTGCTCGGCGTGGCCGCCGAAGTTGAGGCAGCCGTACTCCTCGACCTTCTGCGCCGAGCACCAGACCGTGTCGGCGAGGTTGCCGTCCTTGTCCTTGGCGGTGATCGGCAGGAAGGCCTGGATCTTGACGTCCTTCCTGGCCTTGCCGCTCATCCGCGCCAGGGTGATGGAGAGCGCCCGGTCCACCGAGGTCTCGTACTTGCGGATGAGCTCGCGGGCCTCCGGCCGGTAGTTCTCGAGCCGCGCGTCGTACATGCGGTCGAAGGCGAAGGTCTTCTGGCAGTACCACTCGGGGGAGCAGGCCGCGAAGAGCGGCTCGACCCCGCCCATGGCCCGGCCGCGGGCGTCGGCCGCGCCGGCCGGCCCAGGCTTGTGGAAGGCGAAGAGCAGGTCGTGGGTCTTGGCGCCGCCGGTGTAGAGGTCGATGCGCACAATCGGCTCGGAGTACTCCTCTGCCGGGACCTCGACCTTCTTCTCCTGGAGGGGCACGAGCCAGACTTTCAGGGTCCCGTCGCCGGCGGCCTCCAGGCCCTTGGGGTGGAGCTGCCAGAACCAGCGCACCGCGGCGGTGACCGCGGCGTTCGAGCCGGCCAGCGACAGCCAGCCCACGCGCTTGGTCAGGAGCTCCTTGCACTTGCCCTTGGCCTCGGCCTTGCCGGAGACCACGTACTCCAGGCTCGAGGGTTGGAGCATCGCAACCTTGTCGCCGGCGCCGAGCGCGCCGGAGAGGTCCTCGCCCTCCGAGGCGCCCAGGGCGAACTTCTTCTCGCCGTCGAGCGCGAGCGGCAGCTCGAAGCCGAGCTGCCGGATGCCCACGAACTCGTCGAAGGCCTTGCCCTGGCGGTTCACGATGGTGAAGGCCACGCGGACCGAGGAGCTGCCGGCCACGGCGTAGTAGCGCGCCTGGAAGTCGAGCTTGTCGGCGCCGCCCTCCTGGAAGGCGCCCTTGACCAGCACCACGACGCGGCCGGGCCCCTTCTCCTCGACAGCGAAGGACTTCACCACCGGGACGGCGTCCTTGAACTCGCCGAGCTCCGGTGCCTTGGCGCGCTCGTTCTCAACCGGGGTCTTGCCGTACTCGGCCTTGAAGAGCACCTTGCCGGGGGACTTGAGCAGCGCCTTGCCGCTCATATCCACCGAGTCGAAGAGGTGCCAGTCGCCCTTCTTGATGGTGAACTTCACGGCGCCGGTGTCGATCGCGACGCTGTCGGCGGCCTCGGTCAGGTCGAGCGGCGGCATCGCCACGGGCTTGCCGGTGCGGACTTCCGAATCGGACACGGTAAACTTGGCTGTCTCGCCGGCTTTCAAGTCTGCCCGGAAATGCACGGTCATGTGTCGGACCGAGTCGTCCTTGAGCCAGCGCTCGCGGACCACGAACTGGGCGGGCACGGCCTTGCCGGCGGCGTCGACCAGGACGAACTTGTCGACGTCCTTGGCCGCGCCCTCCGGCAGCGGCACGCCGCCGTAGACGTGGTTGTCGACGCGGTCAACGCCGGCGCGCTCGGCCACGGTGAGCGGGACCTCCAGCGCCGCGGCCGGCGAGGTCAGCAGGGCCAGGGCGGAGAGGACAAGTGTGAGTCTGGACATTCGGCGCTCCTTAAATCCAGGCTGAACAGTGAGGTATGCACTTCAGACCACTTGTATAGCCTACACCGCCCTTGCGGGCAAGTTCAGAAGGAGCCGGCGCGGGAGGGTGGGCAACGGTGGGCTTGGTCGACGGTGTGGACTCCATGGACAACGCCGGCGGCTTGCGGTGTTCACCCCGTCTATCCAGTCCACCACGTCCACCAAATCCACTTCGTCCACCTTGTCCACCCCTGGGTGCGACACTCCTAATACATAAGTCTAAGTGGCGTAATTACAGTGCGTTGCCGTCAAGAGCTTTTTCGGCCCGCCGTTGCCTCAGCGGCCTACTTCCCGCGCTTCCTGGCCAGCACGCAGCCGGTGGCCTGGTCATGGCGCACGTCGGCGAACCCCAGCCTGCCCAGCCGGCGCGAGACGCTGGCCGGCAGGTTGACTCCGCGCCCGCGGCTGCCCGGGGATCCGATGTAGTGCAGCAGACGTCCGCCCGGCCGCAGGACCCGCAGGAGCCCGGCGTAGAAGGCATCGGCATAGAGCTCGCCGGCCACGCTCAGCGTCGGTGGGTCGTGGTTGACGAGGTCGAAGCCGCCGTCGGGCATGCCGGCCAGGACCTCCGCCGCGTCGCCCTGGATGACTCTGATGCGGCGGCCACCGCTGCCAGCCCCCAGTCCCCCGCCCTCCCCGGGTGAGTGGAAGAGCTGCCGCGAGTGCGGGTTGATCCTGGCCATCTCGATGACGTTCGCGTCCTTCTCGACGGCCGTGACCGAGGCTGCGGTCCGCGCGGCGAGGATGGCCGTGTAGCCCAGCCCCATGCAGGTGTCGAGCACGCTGCCCAGCACCGGCGCCACCAGCCGGAGCTTGGCTTCGGCGTCGAGCCGTGGCGTCGTCCCCTTGATGCGGTGCATCAGTATGCCGCTGATCTCCAGCGCCGGCCAGTCGGCCGTCGGGCGGAGCTTGTAGCTCTTGGCGGTCGCTTCGGAGTAGCGGATCAGCTTGCTGACGGCGCCGCCGGCCACTTCGAAGATCGTGTCGTCGCACGCGGCCACGCGGCGCAGATCCTCCTGCGAGACGATCGTGCCGTCAGGGAACGCCACGCCGCCCGGCGCCGTCGAGACCGTTGCCTCGGTCAGCCCCAGATCCAGCGAGACGTTGGCCTGCGTTGCTGCGCGCAGTTGGCCAAGGACCGAAGACGCCTGCGTTGCCGAAATGAGCATCATGGCCCGATCATATCGCAGGCGCGAGGCATAACAAGTTACCGCAGATTTTTTGAAAGGAGGCTTCGTTATCTATGCAGCGCAAATACGGCGTTTACGAATTGCGCTTCATATCTTTATCGGACATATTTGTTTTTATCTATTGACATTATAAGGCTTTCTGAGTAGAAATACGAGTGTGATTGACGGTTTGTAAAGCGTCAATCAGATTTGCTGGATCGATCACTTCCAAGGGCGAAGACAAGTCCAGAGAAGGGAGAGAAACAGTCAGATGGTGCCTCCTCCAAAGCTCTACAGAATCGCGGAGATCGTCCATCACACCAAGCTGTCCCGGCAGACCATCCACAACTACACGACGTTCGGGTTGATCCGCGAGGCCGAGCGTATGCCGGGAAGCAACTATCGCCTCTACGGAGAGGAGGTCTTTCATCGCCTCAACCGCATCCTCGAGATGAAGAAGCAGGACAAGAAGATGCACGAGATTCTGTCGATCCTTCGCGAGGAGGATGCGATGCTGGAATCCCAGATGCTGGAATCCCAGATGCTGGAAACTCAGCAGAAGGGAACCCCCTAAGTGTCACCCGCCTCCAAGGGGCCGGGGGCCGGCAAGGGTGGCCGGCCGCAGGCCTCTTCATCCCAGGGCAAGGGCAAGGGCAAGACTGGCGGCGCCGCAGGCGGCGCCGGGCGCGCCGGCGCCGGCGATCACAGCGGCGTCGCCGCGCCGAAGCTCCCGCCCTTCTGGGTGGAATGGAAGCGGGCCGTTGTCCAGAAGTGGCCGGTGCCGGTGTTCGTCCTGGCGGTCCTGACCGGAGCGGTGGTCTTCCTGGCCCGGCCGAGGACCGAGCCGGCTCGGAGCGCCGAGGAGCGCGTCCAGATGGCCAGGAAGGCCTTCGCCATGGCCGTGTCCGCGCAGGACGAGCGCGAGGATCTGGGCGCGGCCATCGACCTGCTGGCCGGTCGCAACCTCAAGGAGGTTGCCGATGCCCTGGGCATCCAGGACCCGTACGGGGTGCACGGGGTGCTGACCAGCTACGAGCGCGTGCAGGAGCCCGGCAGCGCGATACGGCTGGATGCCGTCGACCAGGCCATCCGCGGCGAGGCCTGCTTCCGTCTGGCGGAGATCAAGCGCGAGCACCCGGAGGGCATCGGCCGCAGGATCCTGAAGCCCGCCGACGCCCTCTACCGGCGTGCGCTGGCCGACCTGGGCGAGGCCTGCGGGCGCGTCCCGGGCAATGCCGGCCCCGAGTGGCACCGGCGCAGGAGGCTGATCGCCGAGAGCCGGCTCCGGTTGGGCGAGTACTCCGCGGCCCTCACGGAGCTGGAGTCGCTGATCGAGGCCATGACCGCCGACCAGGCCGGGCGCCTGCACGGCGAGAAGGATCCGGCGGGCTCCGCGGCCGGGGCCGGAGCTTCGGTGTCCGCGGGCTCCCGGCAGGAGTGGGCCAGGGTCTACGAACTGGCCGGCGATTGCAGCGACCACCTGGGCAGGACCGCCCAGGCCGCCGCCAGCTACCGGCTGCTGCTCGGCCTGGGAGAGGCCGGCGGTGCCGTGCAGCGCGTGCGGCTGCGCCTGGCCGAGCTGATCATGGACGAGGCCCTGGCCGGGCACCGGGAGGTCTGCCGCGACGACAAGGCCGGCCCCGAGGCCCGGGAGGCCTCGCGCCGCAGGGCCATGGCCGGGCTGGACGAGGCCTGTCAGCTCTGCGCCAAGGTGGAGAGCAGCGACGCCCCGGCCGCCATGCGCGAGCAGGCCGGTTTCATGCTCGGCCGCGGCCGCTTCCGTCTGGGCGAACTGGAGAGCGATCCGGCGCGCGCCCGGGCCTACTACGCCGCCGCCGCCCAGGCGCTGGGTCATCCGTTCTCGGCCGGCGGTCCCTACATGGAGATCGGGCGGGTGCTGGGCGCCCGCAGCCTGTTCCTGGCCGGCTCGCGCGGGGCCGCGGCCGAGCAGCTCAAGACCGCGCTGCGCATGGGGCTGGAGCCGGCCCTTTACGCATGCGCCGAAGTGTGCATGGCCGATCTGCTGCTGCAGTCCGACCCGGCCCGGGCGCTCGACGGCGACGCCGGCCACGGCGGCGGCTACATGGGTGCGGCCAGACACATCCGCAATCTGACGGCCGAAGGCCTGACGGGCTTCGCCAAGCGCGCGCCGGAGCTGGCCGAGCTGCTGTCGGAAGCCCACTTCGTGGTGGCCGATCCCGACCCCCGGAAGGCGCTGCCGGAGGGGCGCGGGCAGTTGCTGCGCCTGGCCCGCGAGTGCGCCGCGAACCGGAACTTCGACGAGGCCGTGCGCATCTGCCGCCAGATCGTCGACTGCTTCCCCGGGGTCAGGACCGGGCGCTACCGCGCGATGATCGGCGAGCTGCTGTGCGCCAAGGCCGAACGGGCGTCCGCCGCCCACCGCGCAGCTCACGGGGCCGGGGGCCAGCCGGCCGAGGCGGTGCAGGCACTGGCGGGTGCCGCCGCCGAGTTCATGCGCGCCTTCGAGAGCATGGGCGGGGTCGACGAGGCCGCGGAGGCCACCGATGCGCTGTGGCGGGCCGGGCAGTGCTACCTCGCCGCGGGGCGCTACGACGGGGCCGCCCTGGCCTTCCGGATGTTCTCGGACCGCGCCGGCACCGATGGGCGCGTCGCCGAGGCTCTCTATCGGCAGGGCGAGGCCCTGCGCATGATGGGCAGCCGCGAGGCCGCCGCCAAGGCCTTCGGCCTGGGGGCGGTCAGCCACCCCGCCAGCCAGTACGGCTACCTGGCGCAGCTGGCCCTGGGCGAGACCTACCTGGAGCTGGACCGGCTCGAGGCCGGGCCGGATGAGAAGGGCGCCGAGGCCGGGCGCAACGCGCTGGCCGTCTTCGAGGCCATCCGCCGCGACACCCGCTACACCCCCGAAAGCCAGGTCTGGATGAAGGCCCTCTTCCGCCTCGGCGAGACCCACTTCCGGATCGGCCGCCGGCACCTGTCGCTCTCGTCCGAGCTGCGCCTCTCGGCCGGCTCCGAGCGGGACGCCAAGGCCTCGCGCGAGCTGACCGAAAGGTCCGCGGCCGAGGACAAGGCCGGCCGCGAGCACCTGCGCGCGGCGGCCCGGGTGCTCGAGGAGGCCTGCGAGCGCTATCCGCTCGGCGGGGGCAGCGGCCGCGAGAGCTTCGACGCGTTCCTGCGCGAGCGGCGCCTGCCGGTCATGCGCATGCTGGCCATGATCCAGCTGGACCTCGGCAGCTACGACCAGGCTGCCGCGCGTTTCGGCGAGATCGTCCAGGCCGCGGCCGGGTCCGGCGAGCCCGAGGCCACCCGGGCGGCGTTCCGCCGCGAGGCCTTCACCTGCAAGGGCGTGGCCGAGCTGCTCGGCAGCCGGCCCGACGCCGCGGTGGGCACCTTCCGCGCCGCCCACGAGGACTACGGCCGGACGGCCGACGGTCCGTGGCTGGCGCTGGCCCTGGCCGTGGCCCTGGAGCGCTCGGGTCGGCCGGAGGCCTCCCGCGAGTGGTACGACCGCGCGGCCAAGGGCTATGCCGACCAGGCGGGCGCGGCGCAGACGGCGCCGGCGCCGGCTCCGGGGAAGGGCGAGGCCCGGTCCTTCGAGGCGGTTCTGCCCGCCGAGATCTGGCGCGAGCACGCGCAGTGGCTGGGGAAGAGACATGGCGGAAGCTGAGCGCACCCCCGACCTGGCCAGGGCCATGGCGGCCCTGGAGGCCGAGCGCGGCATCTACGCGCGCATCCTGGAGCTTTCCAGGAAGGGCCGCGAGCTGGCCGCCGCGGGCCGCGGCGAGGACCTCCTGGCGCTGCTGGCCGACAAGGGCCGGCTGTCCGAGGAGGCCGCGGCGGCCGGCGAGCAGTCCCGGGCCCTCAAGGCCGACTGGGACGGGCTGTGCGGCCGCCTGGAACCGGCCGAGCGCGAGCGCGGGCGCGCGCTGATCGGCGAGGTCCGCGAACTGCTCCGCGCGATCATCGCCGAGGACGACGAGTGCCAGAAGCTGCTGGCCGGGCGCCGGGACGGGAAGGTCGAGGAGCTGCTCAGGGTCCAGCAGGGCAGGAAGATGCACCAGGCCTACGGGCGCCGGCCGCCGGCCAGCCCCCATTTCAAGGACGAGAAGAAGTGATGGTCCAGGACCTGGAAGGCGTGGCCGCGCCGAAGAACGCCGACGAGCTGCTCGGCGCCTTCAACGCCTTCATGGAGAAGGCCGCCGAGCTGGAGCAGAGCCACGCCCTGCTCCAGGCCAAGGTCGCCGAGCTCACCGACCAGCTGGCCGTCAAGGTCCGCGAGGTCGAGGGGCTCAAGAACCACCTGGCCTCGGTCCTGGAGAACGTGGCCGATGCGGTCGTCGCGGTGGACACCGCCGGCCGGGTCACGCACTTCAACCGCGCGGCCGCCGAACTGTTCGGGCGCTCGGAGGCCCAGATGCGCGGACGGCCGGCGGGAGAGGCCGGCGAACTGGCCGCCCCCCTGGCCGCCATGCTCAAGGCCGTCCTGGAGGGCGGTACCAGCCGCAGCAGCGAGGAGCGCTCGGTGCTGCGCGCCGACGGCTCCGAGGCCGTGCTGCTGCTCTCGGCGGCCCCACTCCGCGACGAGCGGCGGCGCCCGGTCGGGGCGGTGGCCTCGGCCCAGGACGTCACCGTGCTGCGCGAGCTGGAGCGGGCCCTGGGCCGCAAGGAGCGGCTGGCCGCCCTGGGCGAGATGGCCGCGGTGCTGGCCCACGAGATCCGCAACCCGCTGGGCGGCATCCAGCTCTATGCCGGTCTGCTGGGCCGCTCGACGACGCTCTCCGCCTCCGAGCGCGAGGTGGTCGAGAAGATCTCCCGGGGCATCACCGGGCTCAACAAGTTGGTCGAGGACATGCTGGCCTTCGCCCGGGAGATCGTGGCCCGGCGGGTGCGCCAGGACGTGCGCCTGCCGGTAGAGGCCGCCCTGGAGCTGGCCGGCGCCGAGCTCGACGCCAAGCACGTCATCGTGGAGAAGGCCGGCTGGGACCGTCCGCTGGAGGTTGCCGTGGACGGCGACCTGCTCACCCGGGCCCTGGTCAACCTCTTCACCAACGCGGCGGAGGCCGTCGAGGTGGGCGGCCGGGTGGAGGTCTCCGCCCGGTTCGAGGAGGCCGCCGGCGTGCGCCTGCTGGAACTGCGGGTGGCCGACAACGGCCGGGGCATCAATCCGGCGGACGTCGAGAAGATCTTCAACCCGTTCTACACCACCAAGGCCCGGGGCACGGGGCTGGGCCTGGCGGTGGTCAGCCGGATCGTCGCCGCCCACGGCGGGGACGTCCGCGCCGAGAACCTGCCCGGCGGCGGCAGCTGCTTCGTGCTGCGCCTGCCGGCCGAGGCGGAGGGCTGAGGGCGTGGCCCGCGAGCTGATCATGGTCCTGGACGACCAGGAGCTCATGCGCGACTCGCTGCGCGAGGTGCTCTCGCGCTCCGGCTACCGCGTTCGGGCGTTCGCGGCCGGCGCCGAGGCCCTCAAGGCCCTGGCCGGCGGCGGCTACGACCTGCTCATCACCGACATGAAGATGCCCAACATGGACGGGCTGACCGTCCTGGCCGAGGCCCGCAAGATCGCCCCGGCGCTGGCCGTGGTGGTCATCACCGCCTTCGGCACGGTCGAGACCGCGGTGGAGGCCATGCGCCGCGGGGCCTTCGACTACATCCAGAAGCCCTTCAAGCCCGAGGAGATCGAGCTGCTGGTCGAGCGCGCCCTGGAGCGCCGCCGGCTGCTGGCCGAGAACGAGTATCTGCGCGCCGAGGTCCGGCGCGAGTGGAGCCCGGAGGAGATGGTCGGCCGCGAGGGCGGCCTGGCCGCGGTCTGGGCGGGTATCTCCAAGGTGGCGCGCACGCCGGCGACGGTGCTGATCCGCGGCGAGACCGGTACCGGCAAGGAGTTGGTGGCCCGGGCCATCCACTACGGGTCGGACCGCGCCGCGCGGCCCTTCGTGCGCGTCAACTGCGCGGCGCTCTCCGCGGGGCTTCTCGAGAGCGAGCTCTTCGGCCACGAGAAGGGCGCCTTCACCGGCGCGCAGACCGAGCGGGTCGGGCGCTTCGAGCTGGCCGAGGGCGGCAGCCTGCTGCTCGACGAGATCAGCGAGATGAGCGTGGACCTGCAGGGCAAGCTGCTGCGCGTCCTGCAGGAGCGCGAGTACGAGCGGGTGGGCTCCAGCGAGCCCCGCCAGGCCGACGTGCGGGTCATCGCCACCACCAACCGCGACCTCGAGCGGCACATGAACGAGGGCAAGTTCCGCCAGGACCTCTTCTTCCGGCTCAACGTGGTGCCCATCAACGTGCCGCCGCTGCGCGAGCGCCGGGGCGACATACCGGCGCTGGCCGAGCACTTCCTGAGGCGCTTCAGCCGCGAGATGGGTTCGCAGTTCCAGGGCGTCCATTCCGGGGCGGCCGAGGCCCTGTCCGCCTACGACTGGCCGGGCAACGTCCGGGAGCTGGCCAACGTCATCGAGCGCGCCGCCGTGCTGCACTCCGGGAGCGAACTGCTCCGGGAACACGTCGAGCCGGGGCTGCGCGGCGCCCCGGGCGGCTCGCCGGGGGCAGCCCCGGGGGCCGGCGCATCGGGGCCGGTCCGCTCGCTGGACGATCTCGAGCGCGAGGCCATCATCGCCGCCTGCCGCCGCATGGGCGGGGAGCGCCGCAAGGTCGCCGAGGCGCTGGGCATCTCCGAGCGGACCCTGCGCGAGAAGCTCAGGAAGTACCGCGAAGAGGGGGTGGCACTGTGAACGCCCGACGGAAGATCCTGCCGCCGCGGCTGGAAGAAACTTCCGCCGCGGTCGGACGCCAGGCCGCCGTGACCCGCGGCAGAAGCGCCGCCATGTACCTAAACGACCGCTCCGCCGTGGTTTGCGACGGACGCAGCGCCGGGCGCTCCTGCGGGCGCTGCTGGCACAAGTCTTGCACCGCTCAGTTGCCGGAGGAGTCTGCATGAGCCTTTCGGGCATTGGCGGAGGTCCGGGCCTCTTCGGGGATTCGCTCCCGGTGATCGAGTCCGTGCTGGGCTTCGCCAACCAGCGCCACGCGGTGCTTGCGAACAACGTGGCCAACGTGGACACCCCCGGCTTCCGGGCCAAGGACCTCCCGGAGGCCGACTTCCAGAAGGCCCTGCGCGCCGCGGTGGAGTCCAGGCGCAACGGGGCGGAGCCCCTGGTGCTGGGCACCGGCGGAAACCTCCGCCGCGCCGCCGACGGCGGAGTCGAGCTGCGGCCGGTGGAGTCCGGCAGCGGGGTCATGCGCGGGGACGGCAACGACGTGGCCCTGGACCAGGAGATGTCCAAGCTGCTCAAGAACGCCATGACCATTCAGGTCTTCAACCGGATGCTGGCCGGGAAGTTCCAGTCCCTGGGACTGGCCATCCGCGGACGGCTGTAGGGGAGGGCGGGCTAGATGGGCATGTTCACGGGCATAGACATCAGCGCCTCGGCCCTGGTGGCCGAGCGTCTGCGCCTGGAGACCATCACCAACAACGTGGCCAACGCCGAGAGCCTCAGCGAGGACGGCGCCCGGCTGCGTCCCTACCGCCGGCGCACCCCGGTCTTCTACACGGGCGACCCGGCCGGCACCGGCTCGGCCCAGCTGGGCGTGCGCTTCGCCGGGGTGCTGCAGAGCGAGAAGTTCATCCCGCGCGACTCGCCCGACCCGGAGAACGACCCGAACGCGGTGCGCGCCGAGGACGTCCAGCGCAACCCGGCGCTGGCTCCGTACATCGGCAAGAACCTGTTCCCGGACATCAACATGGCCACCGAGATGGCGGACATGATCTCGGCGAGCCGCGCCTACGAGGCCAACGTCACCGCCATGCAGCTGAGCCGGACCATGATCCAGTCCACGCTGCAGGTGATGGGCTGAAAAGGGGGAATGACCAGTGCCTGAATCCATCACGCCGATCGGCCCCGCGGGACTGGGGCCCATCCAGCCGGCCCAGCCGGTCCAGCCGGGGCTGCCGGCCGGGGCGGCCGGGGAGGCCGGAGGGAAGTCCTTCAGCCAGTTCCTGTCGGAGAAGATCGGCGAGGTCAACCAGCTCCAGCAGGAGTCGACCCAGGCCATCGAGGGGTTGGCCACCGGCAAGGTGCAGGATCTGGGCAAGGTGGTCAGCGCGGTCGAGAAGGCCAATCTGGCGTTCCAGATGATGGTCCAGATCCGCAACAAGCTGGTGGACGCGTACGACGAGTTGCAGCGCATCAGGACCTGATGCGGGCGAAACCGGCCGCTCCCCTGGCGCGGGGCGCGGCCGGATCAGAGGCTGCTAGGGGGCGAGGGGAGGTTCAAGAGGGGCGATGGACTGGCTGAAAGGGGTTCTCTCCCAGGCCACGGCCGCGTTCCGGGCGATGACTGCCGCCCAGCGGGCCAGCATGGTCATGCTGGGACTGACCATAGCGGTGGCCCTGGGCCTGGTGGCCGTGCTCGGCGCCAGCCCGAAGTTCGTGGCGGTGGCCAGCGGGCTCGACCAGAACGAGATGCGCGAGGCCGCCAACGTGCTGGACCAGGGCGGCGTGGAATACAAGGCCGACCTCCAGAAGGGCGCGATCCTGGTGCCCTCCGACCGCCAGCCGGCGGTGGCGGCCATGCTGCGCAAGAGCGAGGTCATCGACCAGAACCGCATCTTCAACAAGGAGAAGTACCGCGAGTCGATCGGCAGCAGCCTGTGGGTCTCCGAGGCCGAGCGCGACAAGCAGCGCCGCGACGCCCTGGCCGGCGAGCTGCGCCAGATGATCTCCGGGCTCGATGGGGTGGAGACCTGCCGGGTGGTCATCACCGACGACAAGCCCGGCGAGTTCAACCTCAGCCCGGAGCGGATCGGGGTGAGCGTCACGGTCACCCCCCGCGGCGCCAAGAAGATCGACCAGGCCTTCGCCAACTCGGTCATCGACCTGGTCGGCTCGGCCGTGCACAACTGCGACCCGGGCAAGATCACGGTGATCGACACGCGCAACCCCGGCAAGCAGTACCACCGCGAGGACGCCGAGACCGAGGTGGTCCTGAGCAACAAGCGCCTGGCCCTGAGCCGGGAGATCGAGCAGCACTACCAGAAGAAGATCAACGAGCTGATCGCCTCGATGCACTACGAGGGCGTCGGCATCGTCACCTGCCGGGAGGTCAACCTGGACAAGGTCAAGCGGCTGGTCCAGACCGTGAAGCCCGACGAGACCGTGGTCGTCCGCCAGCGGACCGTCAAGCACGAGAGCACCGGCGCCTCCGCGGTCGGCGGCCCGACCGGCGTGCCGGTCAACGAGCCCGGCCTGGTCATCTCCGGCGGGGCCAGCGGCCCGAGCGGCACGGCCGGCGGGACTCCCTCGCGCAGCAAGGACAGCGAGACCGAGACCAGCACCATCTGCAGCTTCGTCACCGAGGAGATCCAGAAGGCCCCCGGCGAGATCGCCAAGCTGACCGCCAGCGTGGTCATCAACCGCCGGCTGATGGACAGGGCCGACAAGGACGGCCGGATCAGCCAGGTCTACGACGAGGAGCCCAACGACGAACTCAAGGCCCAGTGGAAGGCGCTCGTCGCCAAGATCCTGGGCATCGAGGACCCCAAGAAGGTCGACGAGTCCATTGCCTTGTGCTTCTGGAAGCAGCCCCGCGAGAACCCCGTGCCGGTGGTGGAGCCCAAGCCGGAGCTCCGGGACATGGTCGCCGGGGTCTGGCCCTACGCCCGGATCGGCGGGGTGCTGATGCTCACCGCCTTCGCCTTCCTCTTCCTGTTCGTGCTCGGCCGGCGCGCCGCGACCGCCCCGCCCCCGAACCTGGTGGTGACCGCCACCGGGGCGGCCGGCGGGAGCCAAGCGGCCGCCGAGGAGGCCGGCATCGAGGCTGACGACGTCAAGCTGCGACAGCTGCAGGACAAGCTGCGCGGCGTGGTCGGCCAGGACCCCCGCAAGGCCGCCACGCTGATCAAGCGCTGGCTGAGCCACGAGGGCTGACCGTGAAAGCCTGCGGCCATGCCTAAGAAGGTCGAGAGCGTCACCGGCGACCGCAAGGCCGCCATCCTGCTGGTCTCGCTGCAGACCGAGGTGGCCTCGCAGCTCCTGGCCAGCATGGACCGGGAGGACGTCGAGCGCATCAGCATGGAGATCGCCCGCCTCGGCGAGGTCAGCTCCGAGCAGCGCCTGCGGGTGCTGGAGGAGTTCTACCAGACGAACCTGGCCCGCCGCTACATCGAGGAGGGCGGCATCGACTACGCCCGGACGCTGCTGGAGAAGAGCCTGCCCCCCGACGAGGCGGCCAGCGTCCTGCGTGGCCTGGAGCAGTCCATCCAGATGACCCCCTTCCACTTCCTGCAGAAGGCCGAGGCGGCGAGCCTCGTGACCTTCGTCCAGGACGAGCACCCCCAGACCATCGCGCTGATCCTGGCCCACCTCCAGCCCAAGCAGGCCTCGGAGATCCTGGCCACGCTGCCCGCCAAGAAGCAGATCGAGGTGGTCAAGCGCGTCGCCCGCATGGGCCAGACCACCCCCGAGGCCATCCGCCAGGTGGAGAAGGGCCTGGAGGCCAAGCTCAGCTCCATCGTCAACCAGGACCTGGAGCGCGCCGGCGGCGTCGAGTCCATCGCCGAGATCCTCAACCTCATCGACCGGGCCACCGAGAAGACCATCCTCGAGACCCTGGAGGAGGAGGACGCCCAGCTGGTGGACCGCATCCGGCGCCTGATGTTCGTCTTCGAGGACATCCTGCTGGTCAACGACAAGGGCATCCAGAACGTGCTCAAGGAGGTCGACCAGGAGGAGCTGGCCCTGGCCCTCAAGGCCGCCAGCGAGGACGTCAAGAACAAGATCCTCAAGAACATGTCCGAGCGCGCCGCCCAGCTCATCAAGGAGGACATGGAGTACATGGGGCCGACGCGGCTCTCCGACGTGGAGGCCGCCCAGCAGCGCATCGTCGACGTGGTCCGCCGCCTGGAGGAGGCCGGCGAGCTGATCGTCCAGGGCCGCGGCGGCGAGGAGCAGATCGTTGTCTAGGCTGCTCCTGTCCAGCGAGGCGCCGGCCCACGGGGGCGCGGCCTTCAACCTCTCCGACCTGGAGAAGCGGGGCGAGGCGCTGGTCGAGCGCGCCAAGGCGCGCGCCGCTGAGGTCATCGCCGAGGCGCACCGCCAGGCCGGGACCATCGCCGAGCAGGCCAAGCGTGCCGGCTTCGAGGGCGGCAAGGCCGAGGGGCTGGCCCTGGGCCGCGAGGAGGGCCGCAAGGCCGGCGTCGAACAGGGCCTGGCCGAGGCGCGCGCGGCCACCGAAACCCTGGGCAAGGCCCTGGGCGCCGTCGTCGGGGAGGTCTCGTCACGGCGCGAGTCGCTTGTCCGTCAGGCCGAGCGCGACCTGCTGGGGCTGGCCGTGGCCGTGGCCGGGCGCATCGTCCGCCGGGAGCTGCAGGCCGACACCGGGGCGGTGGCCCGCGCCGTGGCCGAGGCCGCGTCCCTGGCCGCCGAGCGCAGCCGCGTCGTCATCCGGGTCAACCCGGCCGACCTCGAGGCGCTCGGGGCCGCCCACCAGGATCTGCCCAGGCTCTTCGCCGAGATCCAGGAGGTCAGGGTCGTCGGCGACGAGACCGTCGAGCGCGGCGGCTGCCGGCTGATCACCGAGTCCGGCGAGGTGGACATGCGGGTCGCCACCCAGCTGGAGCGCATCGGGCGGCTGCTGGCCGGCGAGGCCGACATCGACGCCGGGACGCACCCGGACGGCGGCGGAGAGGGCGGGCGGTGAGCGCCGTGTCGGTCTTCGCCTCCCGCGCCGGGCTGCTGGCCGGGGCCCTGCCGGCCCGGCTGACCTGCCGCGTGCGCCAGGTGGTCGGGCTGGTCATCGAGGCCACCGCCCTGGCCGTGCCGGTGGGCGCCTACTGCCAGGTGCTGACCAGGGGCGGGGCGGTGGGCGCCGAAGTCGTCGGTTTCCGCCAGGGCCGGACCCTGCTGATGCCCTTCGGCGAGCTGCGCGGCGTGGCCCCGGGCGACGAGGTCGAGGTGGCCACCCTCCGGCAGGTGGTGCCGGTCGGGCCGCAGCTCCTGGGCCGGGTGATCGGCGGCTGCGGCCAGCCCCTGGACGGGCGCGGGCCGCTCTACGCCACCGAGGAGTACCCGCTCTACGCCCCGGCGCCGGACCCGCTGCGCCGCCGGCGGATCAAGACGCCCATGGCCGTGGGCATCCGCTCCATTGACGGGCTGCTGACCGTCGGGGCCGGCCAGCGCGTGGGCATCTTCTCCGGCTCCGGCGTCGGCAAGTCGGTGACCCTGGGCATGATCGCCCGCAACACCGCCGCCGAGGTCAACGTCATCGCCCTGGTCGGCGAACGCGGCCGCGAGGTGCGCGAGTTCCTGGAGCGCGACCTGGGCGAGGCCGGCCTGGCCCGCTCCGTGGTGGTGGTGGCCACCGGCGACCGGCCGGCGCTGCTGCGGGTGCGCGCCGCGGCGGTGGCCTCGGCGGTGGCCGAGTACTTCCGCGACCAGGGCAAAGACGTGCTGCTGATGATGGACTCGGTCACCCGCGTGGCCTTCGCCCAGCGCGAGATCGGCCTGTCGGTCGGCGAGCCGCCGGCCACCAAGGGCTATCCGCCTTCGGTCTTCGCCCTGCTGCCGCGGCTGCTGGAGCGCTCCGGTGCCTCGGAGACGGGCAGCATCACCGGGCTCTACGCCGTGCTGGTCGAGGGCGACGACCTCTCCGACCCGATCGGCGACGCCGTCCGCGGCATCCTCGACGGGCACATCGTCCTGGACCGCAAGCTGGCCAACCGCGGCCACTACCCGGCGGTCGACGTGCTCGGCTCGGTCAGCCGCGTCATGCCCGAGGTGGTGAGCCCCGAGCACCGCGCCGCCGCCGGGCGGGCGGTGGCCTCGATGGCCGTCTACCGCTCGGCCGAGGACCTGATCAACATCGGCGCGTACGTCGACGGCTCCAACCCGGAGATCGACGCCGCCAAGCGCATGAAGCCGGCGCTCGACGACTACCTGCGGCAGGACATGTTCGCCCGGTCCAGCTTCGACGAGGCCCGGACGCGCCTGCTGGGCCTCTACGGCACGTCGGCGTCGGCCGGGGCCGCGGGCGCCGCCGGCGCGCCGCGGGTCGCGGCGGGCTCGGCCGTGCCCCGCCGCGCCGCGCCCGCCGCCGGGAGGGCCGGGCGATGAGGCGCTTCGAGTTCCGCCTGGCCGCGGTGCTGCGCCACCGCGGCGCCCTGCTGGACCAGCGCCGCCGCGAGTTCGGCGTGGCCCAGGCCGAGGCGACCGCGGTCGCCGAGCAGATCCGGGCCATGCGCCGCAGCCGCGACCTCCATCAGGAGTCGATCCGCGCGGCCAGCACCGGCGGCATCTCCCGCGCCGATATGGTCCGGATGCGCAACTACGTGAACACCCTCTGGCTGCGCATGATCATGGCCAGCCGGAAGCTGGCCGAACTGGCCGCCCGCGCCGAGGAGCGCCGCCGCGCCATGGTCAAGGCGCACCAGGACGTGCGGGCCCTGGAAATACTCGAGGAGAAGGCCAGGACCGCCTGGCAGGCCGAGGCCGACCGCGAGGAGCGCGTCTTCCTCGACGACCTGCGCCCGGTGAGCGGCCTGCTGGCCTCCCCGGCCTCCGCGCCGGCCTCGGCGGGAGGTGAAGCGTGAGCTTCCGCAGCCTGCTCCTGGGGATCTTCCGCACCGCGGTCTACGCCGCGGCGGCCTTGTTCCTGCTGCTCCTGGGCGCCGTCGCCGTCCTGCACTTCACCGGGCACCTGGACCGCCGGGGCGCGGTCGAGGCCTGGAGCGTCCTGCGCGAAGGCAAGGTGGCCATGACCGCCGAGGAGCGCGACCGCCTGGCCGATTTCGACCGCCGGGCCAAGGACGTCAGTGAAATCCAGCGCGCCATGGCCGAAGGCGCCGGCGAGGTCCGCAAGGAGCTGGACCGGCGCGGCGCCGAGCTGGAGGCCGGCGCCCGGCGGGAGCGCGAGTACCTGACGCTGCTCAGCCGGGTGATCAGCGGCGACCAGGCGCGGCTGAGCGAGGACTCCAAGAAGCTGGCCGAGAGCCAGAGGCTGCTGACCGACGCGCAGAAGACCTTCCAGAACGAGAAGGACCGGACCCGCCTGAGCAAGGTTCTCAAGCTCTACGCCGGCATCGAGGCCGAGATCATCGCC
Source organism: Planctomycetota bacterium (assembly GCA_022703445.1). Classification (GTDB taxonomy): domain Bacteria; phylum Planctomycetota; class SZUA-567; order JAKLDR01; family JAKLDR01; genus JAKLDR01. The sequence continues at coordinate 68,235 of JAKLDR010000009.1, forward strand.
GTGGATTTCGAGGAGCGCCTGAAGACCAACGACAAGACCAGGTTCAACGAGGTGGTGGAACTGCTCCGCCAGATGCCGGAGCGGCAGGCCAGCGACGTGCTTTCGGCCATCGCCCGGCCGGACGTGCGCAACAGCCTCATGGAGGCCCTGAAGAAGTCATGAGCCGGAATGCGGGTTCGTCGCTGGAGAAGCTGGTCGGCACGCTGGTGGCCATCCTGGCGGTGGCCGCCGCCGGCGTGGCCTCCTACCTGGTGCTGGAGCGCCTGGCCGACCGCCCGATGCTCAACGCCGTCGTCCCGGCCGGAGCCGCGTCGGCTTCGTCCGGACGGACGGATGAGGATGGAGGGAAACGCAGATGATGAGAGAAGGAAAGGAGGTGAGTCAGATGGATGCGGCGATGACACTGATGTCCATGGTGAAGTCCGAGGCCGCCGACGCGTTGGCGGCCAGGGGACGCTCCGGGGCGCAGGCCGGAGGTTCGGACCTGTTCGCGGACGTTCTGCAGCAGGCCTCCGAGGCCCGGGAGAAGTCCGAGGATCAGACCGTCGAGCCCAGCCGCTCCCGCGATGCGCAGGACGCGGAGGCCGACCCGGTCGATGAGGCCGGCGAGGCCAGCGACGTCGAGGAAGCGGACAAGGAGGGGCAGGACGGCGACGGTGCCGTGCAGACCGAAGGCGCCGGAGAAGCCCGAGATGCCCGGGAAGCCGGAGAAACCGGGGAAGCCGGAGATGCCGGAGACGCGGAGAAGACGGAGGCTGCCGGCGAGGACGCCGTGAGCGCCGGCCAGCTGGCCGTCGCAGGCGGCATCAACCTGGTTCTGCCGACGGCGGCCGCGACCCAGACCGGCGACGTTGGCGTTGCCAGTGAAGAGGTTCTGACCGGCTACGCGATGCCGGCGGTGATGGAAGCCGAGCCGGCGCAGGAGGCCGGTCAGGCCACGGCTGCGCAGCCCGTCAAGCCCGTTTCGGTCGTGAAGGGCGGCACGCCTCAGGACGGCGACGTCCCCGGAAGCGCCAGCCGGCCGGAGGCCGAGGCGCAGAAGCAGACCCTGGACCGCGGCGCTGCAGCCAGGATTGCCATCGAGCACCTGGCGGCGGGCGCCAAGGAGGGGTCCAAGCACAAGTTCGTGGCCGAGGGGACCGGACAGTCCGAGCTCCGGGCGGCCGCAGTGGCGGGGGCGCCCCGGGTCGCGACGGCGGCCCAGGTGCAGTCCCAGTTTCAGCCTCAGTCCCAGCCACAGGCCCAGCCGCAGGTGACGGTGCCGGCCGCGACGGCGGAGCTTGCCGCCGATTCCCGGCAGGTGCAGGTTGTGCGGCCCGCCGGCGCGGAATCGTCCGGGCAGGTGCAGGCCGTCGGCGGGGCCGAAAGGGCGGATGTCCGCTCGGAGGGCTCCGGGACGCAGGGTGCGTCCCAGGCCGAGGGCCGGGCCGAGCCGGCGGTCGACCGGCAGCGGCTGCTCGATCAGGTGGTGCGCTCGGCGCGGCTGCACATGGACCGCGGCCTGTCCAGGTTCGAGATGCGCCTGGACCCCCCCAGCCTGGGGCGGGTCAAGGTGGTCATGGATCTCAAGGACGGGGCGCTGAGCATCAGCTTCAAAGTGGAGAACCAGGCGGTCAAGGATGCCCTGCAGGACGGTCTGGCCCAGCTGCGCGAGGCGCTGAACGTCCAGGGGCTGGCCGTCGACGGGGTCGACGTCCAGGGTTCCGGGGGCGGTCCGGCGCACGACGCGGAGGGCCGGCAGGACCCGGCGACCATGGGAACGGCTCCGGGCGGAGCCGACCGGCAGGAGCCGGAGCCGGCGGCGGACGGCGCTGAGCCGGTCCGGACCGGCAGCGGTCTGGTGGACTGCTGGGCCTAGACGCAGGAAGGAGAGGGATCATGCCAAGCAGCGTAAACGGGGTCGGCAGCGGGACGAGCGCCGCGAGCGCCACCGCCAACGCCCTGAGCGGCACCAAGGTGAGCACGGATCAGTTCCTGAAGCTGCTGGTCATGCAGCTCAAGAACCAGGATCCGCTCAACCCGCTGAGCAACGAGGACTTCCTCACGCAGCTGGCGCAGTTCCAGTCGCTGGAGGAAACCATGCAGACGGCGGAGAACACCAAAAACCTGCTGCTGGGGCAGCAACTGGCCGCGGCCAGCGCCCTGATCGGCAAGGACGTGGTGGTCACCGGGTCGGACGGCGCCGATTACGTCGGCAACGTCGAGAAGGTGGCGGTCCAGGACGGCAAGGTGCTGCTGATCGTCGGCAACACCGGCGTCTCCCTGGACGAGATCAAGGAAATACGTCTCCCGGCAACGGGGGAGTGACGGAGGGCGGGCGATGGCGGACATGGCCTTGCACCTGACGGGAGCGTCCGGCGTGTCCGGGTCGGCTGCGGCCGGCCTGGGCGCGGTCCCGGCCGCGGCTCGTGCGGGGGAGGGCTTCGCCCGGGTGCTCGACGCCAAGCTGGGCGGGGAGCTGCGCTTCTCGGCGCACGCCCAGGCGCGGCTGAAGAGCCGGGAACTGCCCCTCTCCGACGAGGACCGGGGGCGGCTGGCGGCGGCCACCTCGGAGGCGGCCCGCAAGGGGGCCCGGGAAGCCCTGCTGCTCATGGGCGACATGGGCTTCATCGTCAGCGTGCCCAGCCGCACGGTGATCACCGCCCTGGACGGTTCCAGGCTCGACGGCGGGGTGATCACCGGCATAGACGCCGCCGTGCTGGTTCCGGAGGCCTGACGGCCATGGAACCCAACCGGGTCGGACCCGCAGCCGCCGCCCAGTCGGCGCGGCGCGGGGGGCCCAGCGGCCGCCGAACGATCGAAGCGGCCAGGACAACGGGCAAGGAGGATCTGTCATGAGTCTGAGCCAGTCACTCTACTCGGCCATCTCCGGCCTGATCAACCATCAGACCAAGATGGACGTGATCGGCAACAACCTGTCGAACATCAATACCGTCGGCTACAAGCGCGGCGTCATGCAGTTCGCTGACGTCTTCAGCCGCACCCTGCGCGGCGGCAGCGCCCCAGGCGGGAACGTCGGCGGCACCAACCCGCTGCAGATCGGGCTGGGCATGCAGATATCCTCGGTGTCCCAGGACTTCGGGCAGGGCGCGATGGAGTCCACCGGCCGGCCCAGCGACCTGGCCATCGAGGGCGACGGCTTCTTCAAGCTGGTCAACGCCGGGGAGACCCGCTACTCGCGCGACGGGGCCTTCACCCTGGGCCAGTCCGGCGAGATCCTCAACTCCTTCGGCTTCCGGCTGCAGGGCTGGATGGCCGACGCCACCGGGGCCATCGATACGGGCGGGCCGACCACCGATCTGCTCATCCCGCTGGGGGAGCTGCGCATCGCCCGGGCGACGACGGAGTCGGTCTTCGCCGGCAACCTCAACGCCTCCGGGGCGACCGCGGTGGCCAACACGGCCGTGGCCGACAACAACAACGTGCAGCGCTCGGGCGAGCTCTTCCTGTCGGACGGCGTGACCCCGGTGGGCGCCGGCACGCAGCTCCAGGACGTCTACTCCGGCGGCGTGGCGCTCTTCCCGGGCCTGGCCGCCAACACCACCCTGACCATCGCCGCCACCAAGGGCAACCGGAGCATCAGCACGGACATCACGGTTTCGCCCACCACCACCCTGACCACGCTGATGGCCAGCATCCGCAACGCCCTCGGCATCCAGACCGGGGACACCGCCGCGGGCGTCAGCCTGGTGGCGGGCAGTGGCGGCGGCGGGGTCATCCGGGTGGTCGGCAACCTCGGCGAGTTCAACGAGATCACCGGACTCTCGCTGACCCCGGCCGGCGGGTCCACCCTGAACATCTTCAGCCAGTCCGCCGCGGCCAACGGCGAGAGCGCCGTGACCACGCTGGGCGTCTACGACTCGCTGGGCGACGTGCACATGGTGACCATGACCATGACCCTGATCAGCCAGAACAACACCGGGTCGACCTGGCGGTGGTACGCCGACTGCGCGGACGACAGCACGCCGGCCCTGGGCGTGGGCACCGGGACGGTGGTCTTCGACTCCAACGGTCAGTTCGTCAGCGAGAGCAACAACCTGATCAGCATCGACCTGACCAACCAGGGCGTGGCCACCCCGCTGGCCATCGACCCGGACTTCAGCATCATGACCCAGTTCGCCTCGGCCGACGGCTCGTCGGTGGAGGCCCGCTCCCAGAACGGCTCGCCGATGGGCTCGCTGACCGCCTACTCCATCAGCGACAGCGGCATCATCTCCGGCCTGTTCAGCAACGGCCTGCGCCAGGACCTCGGGCAGGTCAACGTGACCCGGTTCGCCAACAACAACGGACTGCTGCGCGACGCCCAGAACCTGTTCACGGCCGGCGCCAACTCCGGTCTGGCCCAGGACGGCGTGGCCTACACCGCGGCCCGGGGCAGCATCCTGTCGGGCGCGCTGGAAACGTCCAACGTGGACGTGGCCAAGGAGTTCACCGACATGATCCTTACCCAGCGCGGGTTCCAGGCCAACGCCCGGACCATAAGCACCAGCGACGAGATGCTCGTGGAGCTGATGAACATCACCAGGTAGCAGTGGAGTGCCCCCGGACCGGCCGCCGGCGGCGGCGGCCGGTCCGCGGGGATGAGGACCGAGGGGAAGCAGAGAGCCGATGATTCGCCTGACCAGACTCAACGACCAGCCGCTGGTGGTCAACGCGGAGCTCATCAAGTTCGTGGAGGAGACCCCCGACACGGTGATCACGCTTCGGGACGACGAGAAGATCCTGGTCAAGGAGCGCGCCGACGCGGTGGTGGCCAAGGCCATCGAGTACGCCCGGGCCATTCGCTGGCTGCCGGGGACCTAGGAGGAGAAACTGTGGGCATAGCCACGATCATCGGCATAGTCGTAGGTCTGTTCGCCGTCCTCTACGGCTGCACCGAGGGCCATTTCTCCCTGTCGCACCTGGCCTCCTTCATCGACGTCATTGCCATCGTCCTGATGGTCGGTGGCGCGGCGTCCGTGGTGCTGATGGGCTTTTCCATGAAGCAGGTGCTTACCCTGCCCGCGGTCTTCATGGTCACCCTCAAGGCCAAGACCGAGTCCCCGGTGGAGCTCATCAACAAGATCGTCCAGTTCGCCGAGATCGCCCGGCGCGACGGCATCCTGGCGCTGGAGGGCGTAACCCAGGGGGTCAAGGACCCCTTCCTGGTCCGGGGCATCCAGCTGGCCGTGGACGGCACCGACCCGGAGCTGATCGAGAAGATCATGACCACCGAGCTGGACAGCATCACCGAACGGCACAACACCCACAAACGCATGGTCGACAAGCTGACCCTCTACACTCCGGCGTGGGGCCTGGCCGCCACGGTCATCGGCCTGATCATCATGTTCAAGGCCCTCAAGAAGGACGTGGACCCCGGCGAGATCGGCAAGGGCTTCGCCATCGCGCTGACCGCCACCATGTACGGCGTGCTCGGTGCCAACGCCCTGTTCGGGCCGCTGGGCGACAAGCTGCTGGCCGCCCACGAGGAGGAGATGCTGATCAAGAACATCATCGTGCGCGGGGTGCTGTCCATCCAGTCCGGCGACAACCCCAGGATCGTGGAGCAGAAGCTGCGGGTTTTCCTGCCGCCCAAGCTCCGCGCCACCGAGACCAAGGGCTGAGGAGCGGAAGGCGCCAGCATGAGCAAGAAGGCCCACGATGCCGAGCCCCACGCGCCGCTGTGGTGCCTCACCTACGGCGACATGGTCACGCAGCTCACCGCCTTCTTCATGGTGCTCTTCGTGATGGCCTCGGCCAAGGGCGCCTCCCGGCAGGAGGCGGCCGCGGGCATCCGCGACCGCTTCAACCGCTACAAGAACTTCTCGGGGAACCCGCTGCGCTCCCGGGCGGCCACCAGCATGGCCCAGTTCCAGGGCGCCCGGGCCAACGCCCTTATCGGCCCGGAGGTCACGGTCACCTCGGTGGCCCGCGGCCGCATGATCGCCATAGGCGGGAAGACCCTGTTCGACAAGGGCAGCGCCCAGCTGCGCCCGGCCAGCTACGAGACCCTCAGCAAGATCGTGGACATCGTCAAGGGTTACAAGAACCAACTAGAGATAACCGGGCACGCCTCGGCCAGCGAGGTCGGCCCGGGGTCGCGCTTCGAGGACGAGTGGGAGCTGTCCTGGCGCCGGGCCCGGGCGGTGGCCGAGTTCCTGGCCAAGACCGGCAACATCCCGGAGAGCCGGCTGATGATCAACAGCAGCTCCTACCACCGCGCGGCGGCCGCCAACCTGACCGGCGACGAGGACTCGCGCAACCGGCGGGTGGAGATCCTCGAAGTCAGCCTTCTGGACCAGGATTAGGAGTCACGCCATGCCCGAAGAGAAAGCAGACAAGACGGCCCAGGCGGAGAGCGAGAGCCAGCCCAAGCCGGCGGCCGGCCGGAAGGTCAGCCCGGTCGCGGTCATCGGGGTCGTGGCCGTCCTGGGCCTGGCGGTCTTCGCGGTCGTGATGCTCATGGGCCGCAAGGGGCCCGAGCCGCAGGCGGTGAAGACGCCCCCGCCGGTCAACCTGCCGGAGCTGCTGGACATACCCCCGCTGGAGGTGTCCGAGATTCAGGTCACCGTGCCGACCGAATCCTCCGCGATCCAGCGGCGGTCGCTGGCGGTCGGCGTGGTCATCTACTTTGCGCCGGCCGAAGGGCACCAGGGCGGGGTCAAGGAAGTCATCGCCAAGCTGGGTCCCAGACTGACGAACCTGAGCCCCAAGTTCCGGAACGTGGTCATCACCCAGCTCAACACCAAGAGCTACGGCGAACTGATCAAGAGCGACGTGCAGGACACGCTGCTGAGCGTGTTCAAGGACAAGTTCACCGAGGAGATGGCCAAGTACGGCCTGGACAAGGTGGCCAAGGTCGACCAGGTGGTCTGGCAGGAATACAGCTGGGGCAATTGAGGCGGATGGAGAGAGGGACGGGCCATGCCTGACGATCTCAAACAGGAAGACATCGACGCGCTCCTGAAGGCCGCCTCGGGCGACTCGGACAGCGGAACCCTGGCCCAGCAGGAGGTCGAGGCTCTGCTCAAGGGTGCGGACGGCGGGAAAGCCCCGGCCGGCGGGGCTGCGCCGGTCGAGGCCCAGTTCCCGGAGCTTGCCGGGCGGCCGGCCTCGGCCGACGGCGCCCAGGGCACCTTCGACCTGCTGGGCGACGTGCGCCTGCGCGTGCGCATCGAGCTCGGCCGCCGCCAGATGCACGTGGATGACATCCTGCGCCTGTCCGAGGGCTCGGTGGTCGAGCTGGACAAGCTGGCCGGCGACCCGGTCGATGTGCTGGTCAACGACGTGCTGGTGGCCCGCGGCGAGGTCCTGGTGCTCAACGACTACTTCTGCGTGCGGGTGACCGAGATTCTGTCGCCGAAGGACCGCCTGGCCAGCGCCGGGTGACCAATCAACCACAGGGGGGCGGGAAGATGGAGAGATGCCCGGTGAGATAGCCCTGAGAACGGCCGGATGGCTGCTGGCGGCGGCGCTGTGCCTTCTGCCGGCGGCGGCAGCCAGCTCCGCCGAGGCCCGGCCCGCCGCGCAGGCGGCCGCCACGGCGGCGCCAGCGGCGGAGGTCGCCCCGTCCGCCCCCCGGACGCAGTCCCCGACCATGAACCTCTACGACGACGGCGAGGTGGCCGCCGCCGGCTCCGGTTCGCGGCCCGGGGCCGAGGTTCCGGCCGCGCCGGTGACTGCGGCCAAGGCCTCGGCGCTCTCCATGGTCGCGCGGGTGGGCTTCTGGCTGGGCCTGGTGGTCGCCCTGATATGCGGCGCCGTGGCCCTGGCCCGGAAGGTCATGCCGCGCACCGCGGCCTGGGGCCAGTCCCAGACCGCCGAGGTGGTGGGGCGGACGTATCTCGAGGCCAAGCGCTGCGTCTATCTCGTCAAGGTGGGCAGCCGGGTGCTGGTGGTGGGCTCGGCCGAGAACGGTCTGTCCCCGCTGGGGGAGATCACCGACAAATCCGAGGTCGACTACCTGGCCTGTCTGGCCCGCGGCCGGATGACCGCCGGGGCGGGGCGCCGCTCCGACTTCTCCAGCCGGCTGGGATCCAGGCTGGCCCGGCTGACCGGGCTGGCCCGGGAGAGCGACGAGCAGGTCGTGGACGATGAAACCCTGGCCTCCGCCGATGCGACGGCGGAAGCTGGGGATGAGGTGGCGGGAGAGGCCGTGGCTGCCGGTGCGACGGCGGCCTCCGGCGGGATGGACTCACTTAAGGAGCAGCTGGCCAGGCTCAGGCGCATTTCCTGACAACCTCTGTTGGCGCGGAGGTTGCCGGGTGGGAGGCCCCGGAGACGGGGCGGCTACTAGGGAGAAGAAATGTCAGGAGTCACCCCGTATCTGCGGGGCGCGGCCGCGGTCGCATTGTTCGCCCTGATCCTCGGGGCGGGCGGGACCGCATCGGGCATGGAGGTCTCCGACCCCGGCCCGGCCGGCCTGCTCGACCAGGTCCCGAAGATCCCGGGCATCAACCCGAACGGCACGCCCGGCGAGACCGCCACCGTCATCCAGATCCTCTTCCTGATCACGGTGCTGAGCCTGGCGCCGTCGATCCTCATCCTGATGACCTGCTTCACCCGGATCATCATCGTGCTGAGCTTCCTGCGCCGGGCGCTGGCCACCCAGTCGCTGCCGCCCAACCAGGTCATCGTCGGCCTGTCGCTGTACCTGACCTTCGCGATCATGGCTCCGGTCTTCCAGCAGGCCAACAAGGAAGGTCTGCAGCCGTATCTGGCCAAGGAGATTGACCAGAAGACCGCCCTGGAGCGCGCCTCCAAGCCCTTCCGCAAGTTCATGCTCGAGCACACCCGGAGGAAGGACCTGCGCCTCTTCGTGGGGCTCGACAAGGAGCTCTCCGCCAAGGTCCAGGCCAACGGCGGCCGGATCGATCCGGACCAGATCCCCACCCTGACCATCATCCCGGCCTTCACCCTCAGCGAGATGAAGATCGCCTTCTGGATGGGCTTCCTGCTCTACCTGCCCTTCCTGATCATCGACCTGGTGGTGGCCTCGGTGCTCATGTCCATGGGTATGATGTTCCTTCCGCCGGTGATGGTCTCGATTCCGTTCAAGCTGCTGCTCTTCGTGCTGGTGGACGGGTGGTACCTGGTAATCGGCGAGCTGGTCCGCAGCATAGGCCCGGTCACGTAGAAAGGCCCCGCAACGTGGATACCGCTGCCATCGACGTCACCCGGGAGATGATCAAGCTGACCATCATCCTGGGCCTGCCCATCCTGGCCACGGCCCTGGTCGTTGGCCTGGTGGTGAGCATCTTCCAGGCGGTGACGCAGATCAACGAGATGACCCTGACCTTCGTGCCCAAGATCGTGATCGTCGGGCTGGTCACGCTGCTGCTGACCCCCTGGATGATCAAGCTGCTGTGCGAGTACAGCGCGGGGATCTTCCGGATGATGGGCGACGCGCCGCGCGCGGGAGGCATGTAAGTGGGCGAAGCCGGCTGGGCGGTCGACCAGTTCCTGCTGTTCACGCTCGTCCTCATCCGGATGAGCGGGCTGGTCTTCTTCTGCCCGTTCTTCGACGAGGCCGGCCACCCGGTGCAGCTCAAGATCGGGGTCTCCGGACTGCTGGCCCTGCTGGTCATGGGCTTCGCCGGCGCGTCGGCCCCGGCCGGATTCCAGCCGCTGGCCTGGGGCCTGGGCGGCTACCTGTGGGCGGCGATCCAGGAGTTCGGGGTCGGCTTCCTGGTCGGGCTGGTCGCCAACCTCGTGCTCCAGGGCGTGCAGCTGGCCGGGCAGCACATCGGGCGGGACATGGGCCTGGACATGGCCAACATCGTGGACCCGGAGCGCGACCTGGAAATCTCGGTGATCAGCCAGGTCAAGATGCTCCTCTTCCTGGCCGTGCTGGTGGGCATCAACGGCCACCACGTCTTCGTGGAGGCCGTGGCCCGCAGCTACGAGGTGGTGCCCCTGACCGGCATGACCATCTCCTGGAAGGTGCTCGGGCTGCTGGTCAACGAGTTCGGGTTCCTCTGGACCATCTCCCTGGAGCTGGCCGCGCCGGTGATCGCCTCGGGGTTGCTCGCCAACCTGATCCTGGGCATCGTCGGGCGCACCGTGCCGCAGATGAACATCTTCATCATCGGGTTTCCGATCCGCATCGGGCTGGGGTTCGGGGTGCTGCTGCTGACCATCGGGATGATGGCCGGCGTGGCCGACCGGCTTTCCGCGCGCAGCGCGGAGAAGATCCGGGCGGCGCTGGAGCTGTCGCGGCCGTCGGAGGGCGTTGCGCCTCCGGCGGGAACCAGGGGCTGAGGGAGAGCTGAAGGGTGCCGGACCAGGAACGGGAAGCCAGGACCGAGGAAGCGACCCCGCGCCGCCGCGAGGAGGCGCGCGAGAAGGGGCAGGTCCCCCGCTCGAACGACCTGTCCAGCGCGCTGATGCTGCTGGCCGGGCTGGTCTTCATCCGCTTCTACGGCCCGGTCATGGTCGACGAAATCAAGGCCGTCACCGTGGAGATCCTGCGCTGGATGGGGGATCCCCGGGGCGACGGCCACGACTACTACCGGCAGTGCTGGGTGCTGGCCGGGGCCTTCTTCAAGATCATCGCCCCGATCTCGCTCTTCCTGCTGGCCCTGGGCCTGGCGGTCAACTGGGTGCAGTTCGGGTTCATCTGGGCCGGCGAGCCGCTGTCCCCCAATCTCGACAAGATCAACCCGATCAACGGGTTCAAGCGCCTGTTCTCCGCCCGGGCGGTGGTCCTGCTGGCCGGGGGGCTGCTCAAGGTGGCGGCCGCCGGGCTGGTGCTCTGGCTGCGGCTGCGGGCCGACCTGGACCGCATGATCATGCTGCCGGAGATGCCCCTGTCCGCGGCGCTGACCACGGTGGGGGCCATCCTGTTCCGGGCGGGCCTGGAGCTGGTCATCATCCTGCTGGCCATCGGCATCCTCGACTACCTCTTCCAGCGCTGGCAGTTCGAGCGCGACCTGCGCATGACCAAGCAGGAGGTCCGCGAGGAGATGAAGCGCATGGAGGGGGATCCGGCCATCCGGGCGCGCCGGCGGGCGATCATGCGCCGGATGATCATGCAGCACATGATGCGGCGGGTTCCCGAGGCGGACGTGGTCATCACCAACCCGACCCACCTGGCCATCGCCCTCAAATACGAGGAGGGGAGCATGTCCGCCCCGGAGGTGGTGGCCAAGGGCGAGCGCCTGGTGGCCCTGCGCATCCGGGAGCTGGCCGCCCAGCACGGCGTGCCGGTCATCGAGAACAAGCCCCTGGCCCGGGCCATGTACAAGGCGGTGGAAGTCGGCCGGCAGATACCCTGGGAGTTCTACGAGGCGGTGGCCGAGGTGCTGGCCATGGTTTACGGGATCAGCGCGCGCCGTTCGCGGCGCAGCGCCTGAGCGGGGAGTGAAGGGGAGCGATGGCTGAGCGAAGCGCGCTGGGTCCGAGGCGGGCCCTGGACATCCTGGCCGGCAACCGGGACGCCACCATGATCTTCCTGGGGATCATGCTGGTCTTCATCCCGCTGATCATGCCCCTGCCGCCGCTGGTCATGGACATGCTCCTGGTCATCGACATCACCGCCGCGGTGCTGGTGCTGATGAGCACCGTGTACATGACCGACCCGCTGCAGCTCTCCAGCTTCCCGTCCCTGCTGCTCATCCTCACCTTCTATCGCCTGGCGCTCAACGTGGCCACCAGCCGGCTGATCCTGGGCTCTCCCGAGCAGACCGAGGCCAAGGCCGGCCAGATGGTCAAGGCCTTCGGCGAGATCGTGGCCGGCGGCAACGTGGTGGTGGGCGCGGTCATCTTCCTGATCCTGGTGATCATCCAGTTCGTGGTCATCACCAAGGGCGCCACGCGCATCAGCGAGGTGGCCGCCCGGTTCGTGCTGGACGCCATGCCCGGCAAGCAGATGTCCATCGACGCCGACCTCAACGCCGGGCTGATCAACGAGGCGGAGGCCCGCCGCCGGCGCGAGAAGATCACCAGGGAGGCCGACTTCTACGGGGCCATGGACGGCGCCAGCAAGTGGGTGCGGGGCGACGCCATCGCCAGCCTGATCATCACCATGGTCAACATCCTGGGCGGCTTCATCATCGGCGTGGCCATGCACGGCCTGAGCTGGGGCGAGGCGCTGCGCATCTACTCCATCCTGACCATCGGCGACGGCCTGGTCAACCAGGTGCCGGCCCTGATCATGGCGGTCTCGGCCGGCCTGGTCACCACCCGCAGCGCCTCCTCGGACATGAACCTGGGCGGCGAGGTGGTCGGCCAGCTCTTCAGCCGTCCGCGGGCCCTGGCCACCGCCGCGGCAATCCTCGCGGTGCTCAGCCTGATCGTCTTCCCGACGGTGCGCACCTTCCCCATCGCCCTGCTGCTGGGCTTCGTGGCCTGGCAGGTCCAGAAGGTCAAGGTCCGCCAGGAGAAGGCCGCCGAGCGCGCCGCGGTGGAGCGTTCCCAGGCCGAGGTCAAGCCCGAGAGGGTGGAGGGGCTGCTCAAGGTCGACCCCATGGAGCTGGAGGTCGGCTACGGCCTGATCCCGCTGGTCGACCCGGCCCAGGGCGGCGAACTCCTGGAGCGCGTCACCATGATCCGGCGGCAGATCGCCATGGACCTGGGGTTGGTGGTGCCGCCGGTGCGCATCCGCGACAACATGCAGCTGGAGCCCGGCGAGTACTGCGTGAAGCTCCGCGGCACCGAGGTGGCCCGCGGCACGGCCCTGGCCGACCGGCTGCTCGCCATGGACAGCGGCGTGGCCACCGGCAAGGTCGAGGGCATCGAGACCAAGGAGCCGGCCTTCGGCATGCCCGCGGTCTGGATCACCAGAGCGCAGAAGGACCGGGCCTCGGCCATGGGCTACACCGTGGTCGACGCCGAGAGCGTGGTGGCCACCCACCTCACCGAGGTCATCCGGCGGCACGCGTCGGAGATCCTCACCCGCGAGCAGGTCACCAAGCTGCTCGAGAACCTCAAGGAGAGCAGCGCGCGGCTGGTCGAGGAGGTCTACCCGAAGCTGCTGTCCACCGGCGAGATCCAGAAGGTGCTCCAGAACCTGCTCCGCGAGCGGGTCTCCATCCGCAGCCTGGAGGTCATCCTCGAGGCCCTCGGCGACTGCGCTCCGCGCACCAAGGACCCGGAGATCCTCACCGAGTACGCCAGGAACGCGCTGGGCCGCGCCATCTGCCGCAGCCTGGCCGAGCCGGACGGCAAGCTCCACGTGGTCAGCGTGGATCCCAAGCTGGAGGACGCCATCGACCGCGCCATCCAGCGCACCGAGACCGGCAGCTACATGACCATGCCCCCGGCCGACATCCGCAAGGTGGTCGAGGCCGTGGGCCGCGAGGTCGGCCGGCTGGCCTCGGCCGGGCACTCCGGGGTGGTGCTTTGTTCGCCGCAGGTCCGGGCGCACCTCAAGCGTCTGACCGAGGCGGAGCTGCCCAGCCTGGCGGTGATCTCCTACAACGAGCTGGTTCCCGAGGTTCAGGTCGAAAGCTTGGGCATGGTGGCGGTTGAAGGCGTGGCGGTCGGCTGAGGGGGCCGGAAGCCATGATCAGAACGCTTTGGGCGGGGAAGGCAAGGAAGGGGACGGGGATGCAGGCTAGCGGACACACTTTCAGAGGGCGCACTCCGGAGGAGGCCCGGGCCAGGATGAGGCGGGTGCTGGGCGCGGATCCCGAGAGCATAGAGCTCCTGGGCGTGCGCCACTACCGCGAGGGCGGATTCCTGGGCTTCGGCGGTGCTCCGGTCTGCGAGATCACCGCCCGGCGGGTGCCGCCGCGCCGCGGTGCCGGTGCCGCCGTGGCGGAGGAGGAGTGCGACGAGCAGCCCCCGCGGCCCCCGTCCCGCACGGCCGGCGGGTTCCTGGCCAGGGCCTACGGCGCGGCCGCGCGCAGCGCGGAGCGCAGTTCCCCCCGTCCGCCCGCGCCGCCCGCCCCCGACTGCGGCGGCGCCGTGGCCGCCAGCGCCGCGGACATCGGTTCGCTCCACGCCGAGTTGGCCGCGGTCCGCGCGGTCATGGAGCAGATGTGCCGGCGCCAGGCCGCCCGCCACCAGCCCAACGTCTGCCCCGAGCTCTTCGACGGCTACCTCCGGCTGGTCGAGGCCCAGGTGGCCGAGGGCCTGGCCAAGACCCTGGTCGAGCGCGTCCAGCGGGATCTGGGCGGCGCGGCCCAGGCCGACTCGGTCGCGGTGCGCGCGCACCTGCTGACCGTTCTCTCCGACCTGATCCGCGGGGGCGGCCCCATCCGGCTCAAGCCGGGTCGGGCGGTGACCGTGGCGCTGATCGGGCCCACCGGCGTGGGCAAGACCACCACGGTGGCCAAGCTGGCCGCGCGCTTCGCGCTGCTCGAGCGCAAACGCGTGGCCCTGGTCACCAACGACACCTACCGCCTGGCGGCCGTTGACCAGCTCTACCGGTACGGCGAGCTCATGCACCTGCCGGTCAGGGAGGTCTCCAGCCCCGCCAAGGTCCGGGCGGTGCTCGACGAATTCCGGGACTTCGATCTGGTGCTGATCGACACCGCCGGGCGCAGCCAGCGCGACGACCTCAAGATGAACGACCTGCGCCTCTTCCTGGAGGCCGCCCGCCCGGACGAGACCCACCTGGTGCTTAGCTCCACCAGCGAGTCCGGTCTGCTCAGCTCCGTGGTGGAGCGCTTCTCGCGGTTCAAGGTCGACCGGGTGCTGCTCACCAAGCTGGACGAGACCGTGTCGCTGGGCGTGCTGCTCAACGTGCTGCTGCGGATCGACAAGCAGCTGTCCTACGTGACCACCGGGCAGGGGGTGCCCGATGACATCGAGGTCGGCGACGGCCGGAAGCTGGCCGGCATGCTGATCGGGGAGGCGGCTCAGAGTGCCTGATCAGGCCGAGGGACTCCGCCAGCTGGTCCGGCGCCTCAACGTGCAGGGGCCGCGCCCGAGGCCGGACGAGCCGGCGCCCGGGCGCCGCGCGCGCACCGTGGCCGTGACCGGCGGCAAGGGCGGCGTGGGCAAGTCGAGCCTGGCCGCCAACCTGGGCCTGGCCCTGGCCGCGGCCGGCCGGCGCACCCTGCTGGTCGACGCCGACCTGGGGCTGGCCTCGGCCGACCTGCTCCTGGGCGTCCGGCCCCGGGCGACGCTGGCCGAGGTGGCCCTGGACGGGCTGGAGGTCCGCGAGGCCCTGGTGCCGGTCGCCCCGCGGCTGGACCTGCTCCCGGGCGCATCGGGCGTGGCCGACCTGGCCGACCTGACGCCGGTGGCGCGGCAGACGCTGATTGCCTCGCTGGCCGGCCTGGACGGCGAGTACGACGTGTTGCTGGTCGACACGGCCGCCGGCGCCGGCGAGCAGGTGCGCGCCTTCCTGCGCGCCGCCGACCGGGTCCTGGCCGTGACCACGCCGGACCCGGCGGCGGTCACCGACGCCTACGCGCTCTTCAAGCTGCTGGCCGCCGAGGGCCACCGCGGGCTGGGGCTGACCGTGAACATGGCTCGCTCCGAGGACGAGGGCGCGCGCGTCGCCGGGCGCATCGCCCAGGTGGCCCGGCGCTACCTGGGGGCCGAGATCGAGCTGCTGGGCAGCGTCCCCTTCGACTGGCAGGCGGCGGCCGCGGTCCGCGCGCGCCGGCCGCTTCTGACGGCGGCCCCCTTCGCCCCGGCCAGCCACGCCGTCCGGCGCATCGGGGAGCGGCTGAAGTCCTGGGCCCTGCCGGCGGTCCGGGAAGGGGAGCGCGGCGGGCTGATGGCCTGGCTAGCGGGGTGCTGCAATGCATAGGTTCCTGGCGGCGTTCCTGGGGATCCTGGCCTTCCTGGTGGTCTGCCTCTACTGGCTGTGGCAGATCGCCGCGGGGCGTCCCGCGCTGCCCCTGGAGGACGTGGCCCTGCGGGCGCTGCTGGCCATGCTGGCGGTGGCGGCGCTGGGGTGGCTGCTGGGCAGAATCGGGCTGGCGCTGATCTCAGAGTCCTGGCACGAGTCCCGCGCCAGGGAAGAGGTCAGCTCCGGACGGGGTGTGGCCTTCGGCGGCCCCGGCGCGCGCCAGGATGGCAGCCGACCGGCGGCCGGGACCGCGGCGGGAGGCGCCGGCGCATCCGGACCGGGAACTGGAACCGGCGCCGGGGCCAGGGCCGCTCCGGGAGCCAGGGCGGGACCGGCGGATGGCCGGTCGCAGTGAACCTTCGCGCGAGTCGTTCGGCTGAGCACGGCGGGGGAAGACAGAGATTTCTAACTGGGGGAGGGAGGGCAGGCAGGTGACTACGACTTCGGTAGAGAACAAGCAGTGCGACATCGACAGGCTTTGGCGGCAGTATGTGCGGCACCGGGACCCGGAGATGCGCAACCGGCTGATTGAGCATTATCTGCCGGTGGTCCGCTACCACGCGGAGCGGCTCAAGGCCGGGTTGCCCGGGCTGGTCGACCTCAACGACCTGCTGAGCGCGGGCACGGTCGGGCTGATCGAGGCCATCACCAAGTTCGACCCGCGCAGGAACATCAAGTTCGAGACCTTCTGCAGCCAGAGGGTGCGCGGGGCCATGTTCGACGACCTGCGCCGGGCCGACTGGGTCCCGCGGCAGGTGCGCAGCAAGGCGCAGCACCTGGCCGAGCGCCGCGACGCGCTGACCGCCAAGCTGGAGCGCATCCCCACCCAGGAGGAGATGGCCGAGGAACTCGGCCTGGATGTGGAGGAGTACAAGGACCTGGCCGATGCCCTGTGCATCAAGGACCAGATCTCCATCGAGGGCTGCCAGGTGGAGTCGTCCAAGTACAGCCGCACACTGCGCATGGACCTGGCCGCCGACACCCGCGTCCGGCACCCCCTCGGGGAGATGCAGCGCCGCGAACTGCGCCAGGCCGCGGTGCGCGGGCTCTGCGACAAGGAGAAGCAGGTCCTGGTCATGTACTACTACGACGAGCTGACCATGAAGGAGATCGGCGACGTCCTGGGCATCTCCGAGAGCCGGGTCTGCCAGATCCACACCCAGCTGCTCAAGTTCCTCCGCCGCAAGTTCGAGGACCTGGGCCTGGACGGAGCCATCGAGGAGGAGTAGGATCAGGTGGCGCGCAGTGCGTGGAACGGGCAGCGGAGCATGAGTCGCGCTCCCGGCTGCCGTTGCGGGCAGGCCCGGGAGCGGGGTGAGCCGGCATGAAGATCAGCAACATACAGGAGAACCTCAGCAAGACCGAGCTCATCCAGCGCCTCCAGCAGATCATGCAGGATGCGGCCAGGGCCTCGCAGGACGTGCAGACCGCCCGCGGCCAGGAGCGCAGTCGGGTGGCCCAGGAGCAGGTCGAGACTTCGCAGGAGGCGGAGCAGGACCGCGTTCGGGAGGACGGCCGTGGTCCTCAGCAGGATGGCGGGCAGAAGCGGCGCAGGCGACGTTCGGAGAAGCCTGATCCGGCAGCGGATCCACGTAAGATCAGTCACCTGCCTCCAAGCGACGAGGGACGGTTCATCGACATAACTGTTTGATATTTTGAAACATAAGTGGCGTATCGATAGCGTAGCGCCGCAGTATGGCGTTACTCTGCGGTAACACCAGCTTGGGGCAGACATCGCTAATCAGTAGCGTATGCTTCGTATGTCTGTGACTTGTGAATGCTAGGCCACTGGCCCATAGTTTGTTAGTGGTTCATATGGCAAAGAGCTAGGAGGTTGTCCCATGCATCTGAAGCAAGATGGTTGCAGCAAGCCGCCGAAGGGCCTGACGCTCATCGAAGTGATGATCGCCACGGCCATAGTCGGCATCATGTGCACCAGCGTTCTGACCGTGATGTACAAGACGGAGCAGACCAATCGATTCTGCTTCCAGTACACCACGGCTGTGCGCGCCGCGCACCAGGCCATGGAGATTCTGCAGTCCGAGGATCTGGACACCTTGCGGGCGCAGGACGGCCTGACCTTCGCTGTCCTGGTGGCCGACAGCGTCGAGGAGACGGGCGGGGTGACCATGGACGGACTGTCCGGTGCGGATCTGGACGCTCTGATCGCCGGCGGTCGCTATGCGCTGGTCCAGGGCACGGTCAGTGTCACGGACCTGGGCTGGGGCGGGGCCGACAAGGCCTACCAGATCACGGTGGCCGTGCCAACCCTGGGCGTGACTCTGACCGCCGTCCGGGCGCGGATCTGAGGGGAGGCAGCCATGAACGCGCAGAACCGCCGTGCCGGCTTCACCCTGCTGGAAATCATCGTGGCCATGTCCATATTCGCGATCGTCGCGGTCCTCACGCTGGGCATGCTCAAGCGCTCGGCCGAGACGGCCAGCATGGACCTGATCCAGACGCACACCGAGAACCAGGTGCAGGAGGCGGTCGACTCCATCGTGCGCGACCTGAAGGAGACCTCGCCGGCCCTCTGCACCTTCGCCAACTTCAATGACGCCCAGGGGCGAGCCCAGACCGCCATCTGCTTTCCCACGGCCCGCGCCCGGGCCTCCGGGGCCTTCCAGACCGAGAGCATGGGGGTAATCTCCGGGCGGCCCGTGTGGCAGGGGGCGGTGGTCTATGCCATCGGGCCGGACGGTGTCATCTTCAAGTACGTCGATTACTCGGCGCGCGCCTACACCGGGCCTCTCTACGTGTCCGCAGTGACCGCCAACGACATCACTGTGTGCATGCCGGACGGGACGGTCACTGCCGTCTTCTCGCGAGTGAACCGTCCGGCGGCCGGCGGGCCGCAGACGGCGGTGCCGCTGCAGGGGCGGTTCCGGCAGCTTGCGGCGCAGATGAGTCGGACGACCTGCTGGAACTGCAGCACCGAGTTCATCCCCATGCCGCCGGGCTTCACCTGTCCCACCTGCGCGCAGGCGGGGGCCGGGGCCATCCAGCTGACGGTCAGCAGCGAGATCGAGCACCGCACCTCGCAGCTCAGCGGAACCAACGTGATCACCACGCTGACCAACGAGGCGCTCAGCCGGAACCAGAACTAGGTCCGGAACAGGAGGGTGGACCATGACTGCCAAGATCGACCGGAACGGACGGGAGCGGCGGGGCACGGCACTGATTCTGACCATAGTCCTGGTCATGGTCACGTCGCTCTTGCTCTACACCATGTCGACGCTCTGCATCGGACGGAGCCGCTCGGCCTTCGCGGCGGACAGCCGGCTCTCGCGGTCCTACGCTGCCGATGCCGGCCTGGAGCGCGCCAAGCTGGAGGTGGCCGCCAGCCGGACGTGGCTGGGGACCAATGCCGGCCAGGCGGCGGCGTCCTTCTCGGGCGGGGCCACGTCCTTCGACATCAACGGCTACCGGGTGACGGTGAGCGTGGCGGCCACGACCGATCCGAACTGGTTCCTGGTCAGGAGCACGGCGGTCCCGGCGGGGCGTACCGAGCCGGTCACCACCATCGGGATGACCTTCAAGAACGCCGCCACGGTGACCACCACCACCATCTCGACCACGGAGACCGTCAGTTACACGCTCTTCTCGGACTACGCCCGGTTCGTCAGCCTGAACGACCTGAGCGTGGGCGCCAATGCCAAGTACCTGGGCAAGGTGCACGCCAACGGAGACCTCAACATCGGCGGGAACAACGTGACCTTCTATGACACGGCGACCTGCCACGGAAGCATCACCTATGCCGACGCGACCGCCAAGA
>JAKLDR010000090.1 GCA_022703445.1 Planctomycetota bacterium
GAGCACTCCCGGCCGGCCAGGCTGAGGAAGAGCTCGAAGGTCCGCGCGGCCATGGGCATGGAGCCGAAGCCCTCGGTGAGCACGAGCGTCGTGGGCACGTTCTCCTGGCCGGTGACGGCCACGCCGATCCGCCGGCCGACGTACTCGGTCAGCGCCGCGTCCTGGATGCCGCCGACCACCATGCCGACCGCGCCGCGGGAAGCGGCCAGCCGGAGCACCTGCAGGGAGACGGAGCTCCCGCCCACCAGGACCAGCCCACGGCAGTCCGGCGGGATGGCCCCCTCGGTGAGCTCCTCGTCGGGGCGCTTGGCCACCACGCTGATCCGCCCGACCCGCTCCGGCCCGACGCCGAAGATGCCCTGGACCAGCGCCCCGGTGGTCTCGATGATCACGCCCTCGCCGGCCAGGACTTCCTTGACCCGTCCGCGGATGTAGGCCTTCACCTCGATGGGGATGGGCGGCTTCCTGATGCCCATGTGCCCGGTGACCGCGCTGAAGAAGTCGACCGTGCCGGAGGTCGTGGCCCGGGCCTCGCTCTTCATCAGCCCGAAGAGGAAGCGGGCCTCGGCCAGCAGCTGGTTCTCCTCGACCCGGTCGCCGGGCTTGACCCGGAGTTTGTCGCCCAGCTCCGACGGCTCCAGGCCCAGGGCCTCGGCGATCCGGACGGTCTCCACGTCGCCGGCGAGCTCGGCCCGGGCCACCGGATCCTCGGGGCTCACTGTCTGCCCGACCTGGACCAGCACCTGGCCCTTTATGGGCAGCCGGCGGACCTTGTCGACGACGGCTCGGGCGCTGACCGCGAGTCCCGGGGTGTATGCGGAGCCCATGCCGAACCTACCTTCCGACCCCGAGGCCCAGGGCGGCCATCCACCGCCCGATGGCCTCGCGCCGCGCGGCGGGGTCCTCCGGGAGCGCGATCGGCCGGCCGCGGCCGTCGAGGACCAGGCCCACGGCACCGCCCTTGACCGTCCGCCGCACGGTCCGGCCCGGCCCCTCGCCGCAGTCGAAGCGGCGGGCGGGCTCGGCGGTGACCTCGGCGCTCTCCCCGGCCGCCAGGGGCAGCAGCTTCATCTCCCCGGCGCGGATGACCTCTTCGGCCCCGCCGGCCGTGCCCTTGACCGTCACCCGGCAGATCTCCTCGCCGGGCTTCCGCACCTGCCCGGCCGGGGCCAGCGCCGCGCCCAGCGGCACCAGGCAGTCCTTCTCGAAGACCTCGGTGGCCGCCGCCGGGTGCACCGTGGAGAGCACCCCCAGGTGCGGCATCATGAAGATGGAGTCCACGGCGAGCTCGGTGAAGCCGGCCGGCTCGAAGGCGTCGAGCATCATCAGCGCGGCCTGCTCGCGCCGCGGCGCGTGGGACAGCACCCCGCCCGAGCCGATGCAGAGATCCAGTTTCATCATGTCGACCAGCGACGCGCCCGAGGCGGCCTGCTCGAAGGCGTCGGCCACCGAGCGCTGCTGCTGGACGCCCTTCAGGCCCACGGCCAGCTGGCGGTGGTGGACCAGCGCCAGCCGCAGGGCCTCGCGGGCCACGGCCTGCTCCAGGGCCAGATCCTCGGCGGTCTGGGGGATGGTCGTCGGCCGGATCATCTTGTTGCGCAGGCGGTCGGCGGCCTCCCCCGGGTCGATGTCCACCGGCAGCCAGCGCACGATGTTCCCGATGCCGGCCTCGAGCAGTACGTTGCAGACCGAGTAGCTCATCCCCAGATTGGCGGAGACCGTGCGGTTGAAGGCCCCGCCGAAGACCGAGAAGACGTCGGTGGTGGCCCCGCCGATGTCCACGGCCAGGGCGTTGATGCCGCGCTTCTCGGCGACCTCCTGGGTGAGCTTGCCCACCGCGTGCGGCGTGGACATGATCGGCACCGGGCTCCAGGACATGAGCTTGTCGTAGCCCGGGGCGTGGCTCATCACGTGGTGCAGGAAGGCCTCGTGGATGGCCGCGCGGGCCGGGCCGAGGTTCTCGTGCTCCAGGGTCGGCCGGAGGTTCGCGACCGGCTCGAAGGCGAACTTGTCGCCGAGCAGTTTGCCGACCTCGCCGGCGGCCTCATTGTTCCCCGCGTAGATCACCGGCAGCCGGAAGGTGGTCCCGAAGCGCGGCCGCGGGTCGGCGGCGATGAGCATCTCGGCGACCTCGACCACGTGGGTCTTGTTGCCGCCGTCGGTGCCACCGGAGACCAGGAAGATGTCCGGGCGGAGGTTGCGGATCAGGGCCACGCGCTCGTGCTGGTGGCGGCCGTCGTCGATGGACAGGGTCTCCATGACGATGGCCCCGGCGCCGAGCGCCGCGCGCTGGGCGCTTTCGGCGGTCATGGAGCGGACCAGCCCGGCCACGGCCATCTGCAGGCCGCCTCCGGCCGAGGAGGTCGAGACGTAGATATCCACGCCGGTCCCGTCGCGGGCCGGGGTCATGATCCTGCCGCCCACGTCCAGAATCTTCCGGCCGGAGAGCTCCTCGACCTCGACGATGGAATTCCGCGCGCCGACGGTGACGTCGTCGAAGGGCGCCTCCACCGTGGTGGGGGCCTCGCCGCGGAAGGTCTGGCGATACTCGCCGTTCTTGAACTCGATGAGGATGGCCTTGGTGGTGGTCGAGCCGCAGTCGGTGGCCAGGATCACCTTGAGGTTCTCGGGCAGGATGGGCGGCCGCGCTTCGGCGGCGGCGGCTGCTGGGGCGGAGCTGGCGTCGGCGGCGAGCGCGGCGGCTGCGGTCATGGCAGTTTCCCCGGCCAAGTATGTCCAGGAACCGGCAACGGGGGCAATGGTAGCCGGGTGCGCCGGTTTGTCCAGAACCGCGCAACCCAGCTGGATCGCCGACCGGCGCGAGACGGGGCTACTTGCCGATGGCCTGCGAGTCTCCCGCGTCCAGCGCCGCGTAGTAGGCCTCCTCCGTCCCGCCGACCATGACGGGCAGGGAGAAGCTGCGCTCCACGGTCTCGCGTCCGGCGCGGGCCATCTCCAGGCGCCGGCCGGGGTTGAGCAGCAGTTCCCGGATGCGTCCCGCCAGGGCCTCGCCATCCCGCGGCGGGGCGAGCAGCCCGTTCTCCCCGTCCCGGATGACGGCGAAGACCCCGCCGACCGCGCTGGCCACCACCGGAACGCCGCAGGCCATGGCTTCGAGGATGCCGATGCCCAGGGCCTCCTGCAGGCTGGGGGCCACGAAGACGTCGAGCGCCGGGAGCAGGTCCCGGCCGTCGACGTAGCCCTCCCGGAAGGTGATGCGCTTGCGCACGCCCAGCTGCCCGGCGAGCTTCTCGATCCTCCGGCGCTCCGGCCCGTCGCCGGCGAACAGGTACTCGGCCTCGACGCCGTCCTTCTCGAGGATCGCGGCGGCCCGGACCAGGTACTCCGGCCCCTTGCGGACGGTGAGCCGGCCGAAGAAGCCGACCACCGGGATCCGCGGGGCGAGCCCGGAAGCGGCAGCTTCCGCCCGGGCCGTCGCCGGCTCGGGCCGGGATCCATACTCGGAGAGGTCGATGCCGTTGGGCACCACCGATACCAGCTCGCGGGGGATGCGGCCGGTGTTGACCAGGTTCTCGCGCAGCGCCTGGCTCACCGCCAGGATGCGCCGAACCCGCGGGTGGAGACGCAGCCCACCGGCGCGCTCGACGTAGTGGTGGGCGGTTACCACCACCGGCAGCCCCAGGCCCTGGCTCAGGACCCGGGCGGGCCTGGCGGCGTGCCCGGACAGGGCGTGGACCAGGTCGGGATGGAACGCGCCGGCCTCGGCCAGCAGCCGCCCGCGGATGAACAGGGAGAGCCACCGCCGCTCGAGCCAGTGCAGGACCAGCGTGCGCTCGGCGAACCGGCCGAGCCGGTCGGCGTGGTCGCCGCCGGGGGAGACCAGCATGAGCTTGTGCCGCCGCGACAGGGCGCGCATCAGGTTGCGGCAGTAGGAGGTCACGCCGCTCGTGCCCAGAGCCTCGGCCACGAGCAGGATGCGCAGAGGTCGTCCGGCGGACATGGCCGAATTATACCCCGATGCCCGGAGGCTGTCCCGTCGGATCCAGGCCCGAGCGCCGCGCCGCCTCCGGGCGGTCGGCTGGCGCGGTCCTCCAGCGCCGGTGCATCCAGACCCACTGCTCGGGGTGCCGGCGGATGGTCTCCTCCAGCAGCGCGCACCACGCCCGGGTGCCCTCCAGGACCGCGCGGTCCTTGTCGGTGCGCTCGAACTGGATCGGTTCGGAGACCAGCAGCCGGTGCCGGTCGCGCCCCTCCCTGAGGGTGTGGGCCAGCACCATCTCCGCGCCCGAGGCCAGGGCCAGCGCCGCCGGACCCGAAGGGGTGTAGGCCGGCCGGCCGAAGAATGGGACGAAGACGCCGTCCAGGCGGGGCACGTCCTGGTCGGCCAGCAGTGCCACGAGTTTGCCGTCGCGCAGCGCGCGCAGCAGCTTGCGCGGCGACTCGTCCTGGTAGACGATCTCCATGCCGAAGCGCCGGCGCAGGTCGTTGATCATCCGGTCGTACTTCTCGAAGTAGAGCCGCTTGGCCACGGCCACCACCGGAAGCCCGGCCGCGGCCACCGAGGCCCCGCACAGCTCCCAGTTGTCGAGGTGGGCGGTGACCACCACCAGCCCGCGGCCGGCGGCGAGCAACTGCCGGAAGCGGGCGACGCCCTCAGCGGCATCGACCAGCGCCAGCACCTCGCGCGGACCGGCCGCCCTCCGGGAGAGGCCGCAGAGCTCGCCGAAGCAGCGCCCCAGGTTGCGGAAGCTCTCCCGGCCGATGCGGTGGATCTCCTCGGGCGGAGTCGCCGGGGCCGGGAAGGCCCGGGCCAGGTTCTCGAGGGCCCGGCCGCGGTCGCGGCGCGCGGCGCGCCAGGCCAGCGCGCCCAGCCGCTCGCCGAGCGAGAGCCGGCCGGACGCCGGCAGCGCGGCCATGCTTGCGCGCACGGCCACGGCCAGGCCGTAGCCGACGTTACGCTTGGCGGTCTTCCAGACCCGGCGCACTGCCGACAAGACGCGGCGCTCCCTTCCCGATCCACTGAGAGGGTAAGCCCGGGCCGGAGCAAGTCAAGGGCGGGGCATCGCCCTTGACTTGCCGCCGGTCGAAGGCTAGAACCCTTCCCGGAGAACATCCGCGGCAGAGCCGCACAAGGATCCACCGGGAATGAACCTCGTCGAGTTGGGCTGCGCGCTGGGCTCGGGCTGCGTGATCGGCCTGGCGCCCACCGTCTTCAGAAGGCAGGGGCCCGAGCCGGAGCGCCAGCTCGGGCTGCAGGTCGCCGGCAGCCTGCTGGCCGCCGTCGGCGCCGCCGCGGTGCTCGTCATCCTGCGGCGCAGCCCCGGGGGGTGGGCCTTCCTGGCGCTGGGCGCCGGCGCCGGGCTGCTTTCCATGGTCAACGCCTACACCTACCTGAGCATGGTCCTGCACCGCGGGCCGGTGTCCATCTCCTGGTCCATTGTCTACCTGACCGCAGTGACCGTCCCGGCGCTGGGCTGGCTGCTGCTCAAGGAGCCGGTCCTCTTCTGGCAGCCCTGGGGGCTGCTCTGCATCCTAGCCTGCCTGGCGGTCATGGCCGTGGCCGCGCGGCGCACCGCTCAGAAGCGCGGCGGAGAGCTCGCGCCCCAGCAGGGCTACTGGTTCTGGCTCGGCGTGGCCCTGGCCGCCGGCACGGTCTACGGGTTTCTGACCAAGTTCAAGGACACCGTCCCGTCGCGCGGCGACGACTTCAGCTTCATCCTGACCGGCTACGCGGCCGGGGCGGCGGGGCTCTTCCTGCTGTCGCGAGCCCGCGGGGCCCGGGGAGTCTACGACCGCCGCACCTGGCTGCTGGCGTCGGCCTGCGCGGTCATCTACATCGTGGCCATCGGGCTGCTGCTCAGGGGCCTGCAGACCGCGGCGGCCTCGGCGCTGTTCCCGGTGCAGTCCGGCGCGGCCATCATTTTCGGGCTGGTCCTGGCCCGGGTCGGCGGCGAGCGGCCTTCGCGCCTGGCCTACGCCGGCGCGCTCCTGGCCATCGCGGCGATCGTCCTGGTCAATCTGGGCGGACGTCAGCTGACGGGCGGATAGCCCTCTACCGGCCGCGCAGCGCGTCCCGCACCGCCTCCAGGTACTTCATCCCGAAGACCGTGTCGGGCTCAAGGTAGCTGCCCTCGCTCCACTCGTTCCAGGCGTTGACCGTGACGAGGCGCGGGGAGAGCCCACGCGCGTCGGCGAATTCCAGCGCCCGGCGGAGGTATTCGCCGAAGAGCTCCGGCGTCGCGCCGGTGATGTAGTCCTGCTTGGGCGCCTTGAAGCGCGGGTTGGTGTCCCAGCCTATGGACACGTGCGGAAAGAAGGGCACGGAGAACTCCGCGGCCCAGCGCGGCCAAGCCTCGACGGCCTTCTCGGCCCAGTCGCGGTACTCGCCGCGCGGCCGGACGTAGTGGCACCACTGGTAGTTGGTCAGGCTGTCGAGCCCCAAGGCGCCCACTGTGGCCCCCTGCGTTGGGCTCCGGTCGCCGGGGACCATCGAGAGGGTGGCCGGGATGTTGGCCCAGAGCACG
Organism: Planctomycetota bacterium; assembly: GCA_022703445.1. Lineage (GTDB taxonomy): Bacteria > Planctomycetota > SZUA-567 > JAKLDR01 > JAKLDR01 > JAKLDR01. The sequence goes on from JAKLDR010000090.1 coordinate 6,486, forward strand.
CCCTGGAGGTGCAGCCCCGGGAAGCCGGCGGCCTTCACTTTGGCGCGGAAGGCGTCGAGCGCCGCGCGGGCGGCGGGCAGGCCGCCGAGCCCCTTGATCAGCGTGCCGAGCTCGTAGATGCTGAAGACCGGCTTGCCGTCGATCTTGTAGTACGAGGGGTGCCGGAAGTAGCGCTCGATGACCCGGTCGCAGACCGCGTCGAAGGTCGCGCGGTCGGCCGCGCCGGGCCAGACCACCTTGTACTCGTGGGACTGCTCCAGGTCCCAGAGAGTGGTGGCGTCGTGGTTGGCCCACATCAGGAAGAACTTGACGCGGTCGTTATTGGCCGCGCCCAGGAAGCCGCGGTCGAGCGCATCCTCGAGGAAGGGCTCGCCGCCGTACCAGTACCAGTCGAAGATGAAGACGTTGACGCCGTGGTCGGCGGCGGCGGCGATCTTCTTCTCCATGGCCCGCGGGTCGGACTCGCTCTCGTAGCCCCAGAGCGGCACGCGCGGCTGCCAGTGGCCGGAGAACTTGGGGACGGCCTTACGAATGGTCTCCCACTCGCCCTGGCCCTCGGGCATGAACCGCCGCCAGCGGGGCTCGTCGTGGTAGGCCGGCCAGTAGTAGGCGGCGATGTCGTGGCTCTGGGCAGCGGGCATCGGTCGGGACCTCCGAGAGGGTCAGCGCCTCGGCACTACTTGTACGCCTCCGGAGGCGGCTCCTTGACCTCCTGGACCAGGCGCTTGACGATGGCGGCGGCGGTGACGTTCTCGCTGTCGGCGGCGAAGTTGGTGAAGATGCGGTGGCGGAGCACGGGCAGGGCCACCGAGCGCACGTCGCGGCTTTCGGCGGCGAAGCGCCCGTCGAGGATGGCCCGGGCCTTGGCGCCGAGGATCAGGCACTGCGCGGCGCGCGGGCCGGCCCCCCAGGAGAGCCAGTCCTTGATGAAGCGCGGGGCGCTCTCGTCGGCCGGGCGGGTGGCGCGCACCAGGTTCAGCGCGTAGTCGATGACGTGGTCCGGCACCGGCACCTTCCGGACCAGCGCCTGCAGCGCCAGGATGTCCGGGCCGGTGAGCACCGCGGAGAGGGAGACCTCGGCGTCGTAGGTGGTCGAGCGCACGATCTCGCGCTCCTCGGCGCGCGTCGGGTAGTCGATGTACAGGTTGAACATGAAACGGTCGAGCTGGGCCTCGGGCAGCGGGTAGGTGCCCTCCTGCTCGATGGGGTTCTGGGTGGCCAGCACGAAGAAGGGCGGGGGCAGCTCGTGCTTGGTCCCGCCGGAGGTCACCTGGCGCTCCTGCATGGCCTCGAGCAGAGCCGCCTGGGTCTTTGGCGGCGTCCGGTTGATCTCGTCGGCCAGGACGATGTTGGCGAAGATCGGCCCGGGCACGAACCGGAAGTGGCGCTTGCCGAGGTCGTCGGCCTCGATGATCTCCGTGCCGGTGATGTCCGAGGGCATCAGGTCCGGCGTGAACTGGATGCGGTTGAAGGAAAGCTTGAGCACCCGGGCGATGGTCGAGACCATCAGGGTCTTGGCCAGTCCCGGCACGCCGACCACCAGGCCGTGGCCGCGCGCCAGGACGGCGATGAGGATCTGGTCGATGACCTCGTCCTGGCCGACTATCACCTTGTGGATCTCGGACTTGAGGAGGTCGTAGGCCTGGCGGAGCTTGCGGACGGCCTGGACTTCACGGCCGTCGGCGGCGGGCTTGGCGGCGTCGGTCATGGGCTTCTCCTGACTGGAGCCAGATTGGAGTTTCCCCGACCGGCCCGGGCTTTGCAAGTGGCGGAGCACATCCTACAATGCCCGGCGGCCGCAGTCGCCGCCAGGAGAGGCCTTCATGACCGCCACACCCGCTCCCGGTTCGGAACCCGTCCTGCTCTGGCCGGACGGCGCCCCCGGCGCCCTCGGGGACGGGCAGGAGGACCGGCCGAGGCTCGTTCCCCATCTGCTGCCCGGCGGTGCGCCCCGCAGCGCCGTCGTGGTCTGTCCCGGCGGCGGCTACTCGATGCGCGCCGCCCACGAGGGCGACCCCATCGCCGCTTGGCTCAACTCTCTGGGCATCTCGGCCCTGGTGCTGCACTACCGGGTCAGGCCCTATCGCCACCCGGTCCCGCTGGCCGACGCGCAGCGGGCCATCCGCCTGGTGCGCCACCGGGCAGCGGACTGGCACCTCGACCCCGGCCGGGTCGGCATCCTGGGCTTCAGCGCCGGCGGACACCTGGCCTGTTCGGCCGCGACCATCTTCGACCGTGGCCGGCCCGACGCCCCCGACCCGGTCGACCGGCAGAGCTCCAGGCCGGATCTGCTGGTGGCCTGCTACCCGGTGATCAGCTTCGGTGAGCACCGGCACGACGGTTCCATGAAGTGCCTGCTGGGCGACCCGCCGGACGAGGAACTGCGCGCCTTCCTGAGCCTGGAGAATCGGGTCACCGCCGAGACGCCCCCGGCCTTCCTCTGGCACACCGCCGAGGACCAGGCCGTCCCGGTCATGAACAGCCTGCTGTTCGCCGGGGCGCTGGCCGAGCACAGGGTGCCGTTCGCGCTGAGGATCTTCACCAGGGGCCGCCACGGCCTGGGGCTGGGTTCGGCCGGATCTGAGGCGGCTACTTGGCCGGCGCAGTGCGCCCGCTGGATGGCGGAGGCGGGGTTTCTGCCGCCGGCCTGACCGCCGATCCCTGCAGCTCCATCCTCGCCCACAGCCGACCGCCGGACTGCTCCGTGCGCTTCATGAACCTCTCCGGATCCGACTCCGCGTCGGAGTCGATCATGAGCCCGATCCGGCCGATGAACGGCTCGCCCATGTCGGTCGGCGCGGGGCCTCCACCCGGGCCGGCGAAGCGCGGGGCGTAGGTGTAGTACAGCCAGACCGGGTGCGTCGAGAGAAAGGCCGACGTCAGCCGGCCGACGTCCGCCGACTCCGGCCAGGCGAAGACCAGGAAGTCCCGCTCGTTCTCCGGGCTCGGCCACAGCCGGTAGCAGTAGCCCTCCCAGAGCAACTCGGGGCCGCGGACCTGGATGGCCGGTGGCGAGGGATGCCGCCGGCCCGCCGGCTGGTCGGGCTGGCCCCGGGCGCCGCCCGGGACCTCGGCGGTGGCCGGGGACGAACCGGCGCTCCCGGTGGCCGGCTCCGAGAACTCGGGCAGGGCGGCGTACTCGCGAAGGAAGAGCTCTTCGATGGCGCCGGGCTTCCCGGGCGTGCCGACCAGCTCCGCCAGGCTCTCCGGCCGGCGGCCGGCCGCGGCGGCCTCGCGCGCCGCCCGGGTCACCACCTCAATGCAGCGCAGGTGCCGGAGGGTGGACAGGCGGCGCCCCTCGATCATCCGGCCGCACTGGCGGGCCAGCAGCGCTCCGCCAACGACGGTCAGCGCCAGCAGGGCCGGGATGCGCACGGCCGGGCGGCGCAGGGCGTCGATCAGGCCCATGGGCTCATCTGATCCGACGGATCGGGTAAGCCACCGCCGTCACCCCGGCAGGCTCTTGAGGATCCGGACCACCTCGCCGGGCTCCTCCGCGGACATCAGCGCCGGGCGCAGCCAGTCCTCGCGGGTGAAGGAGGTGGCCAGCCACTTGTAGATCTTGAGGTAGTCGGCGTCGTCGTAACTCGGCGCGGTGATTCCGAAGAAGAGGTGCACGGGCTGCCGGTCGGGGCTGTAGTACTCGACCCCGGCGGTGGAGCGCGCGAAGATCACCACGGTGCTCCGCGGCTGGAGCGAGCGCACGTGGGGCACGGCCAGGCCCTCGCCGATGGCCGTGGAGGCCTTCTTCTCGCGATTGATCAGGTCCACCAGGAACTTGTGCTCGTTGCGGACCTCCCCGCTGGCCGCGAAGAGCGCGACCAGTTCCCCGCAGACCCGCTCCTTGAAGCGCCAGCGGGCCTTCTCCAGGGCCGCCGGGGTGGGCTCGACGCCCTCGGGCAGCGGTTCGGGACCGCTCTCGAGTTCGAGCTTGACCAACTCCTCGCGGAAGAGCCGTCCCAGGCTCATGACCCGCCAGCCCCCGCGCGGATGACTTCGCCCTCGGTGACGACCAGGTCGACGGGCTGGTCGTAGTCGGCGCTGGGCACCGCCGGTCTGATCTGGAAGTCCAGGGCCACGGCGACGCGCAGCGCCCGCGCCCCCAGCCCGGCCAGGAAACGGTCGTAGTACCCGGCGCCGCGGCCGACCCGCCGCCCCCGGCGGTCGAAGGCCCGGCCGGGGACGAGCACCAGTTCCACGTCCTCCGCGGAGACCGGGGCCAGACCCGGACGGGGTTCGAGGATGCCCATGGCGCCCGGGGCCAGGTCGGCCCCGCGGTCCCGCAGCGGGACGACGTCCAGCCCCCGCGGCTTCTCGCGGCAGACCGGCATGAAGACCGGGCGGCCGGCGGCCAGCAGGCGGTCGGTCAGCGGGTTGACGTCGATCTCGTCCGGCAGCGGGGCGTAGAGCAGGAAACTCCGGGCCGCGCGGAACTCCGGCAGGAGCGCCAGGCGCTCGCGCACGGCGGCCCCGCGGCGCTCGAGCTCCCCGGCGGAGAGCGCGGCGAACGCGGCGGCCACCTCGCGGCGGATGCGGGCCTTCTCGTCACGCATGGACTGGCTCTTGATCCGACGGATCCGTCCGATCCGACATCTCGCCGCTCACGCCCGCAACGTCGCGCCCAGCTTCCCGGTAAGCGCCTTGACCAGCTCGGCGTGCAGGGCGTTGACTTCCTCGTCGGTGAGGGTCCTCTCGGCCGACCGGTAGGTCACCGAGAAGGCCAGGGACTTCTTGCCGGCCTCGAGCGGCTGCCCGCGGTAGACGCTCATGAACTCGATCGACTCGCGCAGCGGGCAGGGCACCGCCGCCACCGCCGCGGCCACCGTGGACCAGGAGGCGCTCTCGTCCAGCACCAGGGCCACGTCGCGCCGCACCGCCGGGTACTTGGGCAGGGGGATCAGGCCGGACATAGGCCGTCCCCGGGCGATGAGCATGTCCAGGTTGATCTCCCACATCGCCGGGCGCGTGCGCAGGTCGTAGAGGCCGCGGAGCTTCTCGGACAGCCGCCCCATGACCCCCAGGAACTCATCGCCCAGGAAGAGCCTGGCGCTCTCGCCGGGCTCCATGTAGGGCAGGTCGCCCGGCTCGACGCGCAGCAGCGCCCCGGCGCCGAAGGCCCCGAGCACGGCGTCGAGCCCCAGGCGCAGCCGGCCGAAGGGGCCGTCGGCGGCCGCCGCGGCGTGGTCGTCGAGCGCGGCCAGCAGCCGCCGCTCGTCAACCGATCCGTCCGGGCGGCAGAGATAGGCCCGGCCCAGGTCGAAGACCGAGACGTCGCGCACCCGGGCCGCCTGGTTGACGCGCCGGACCTCGAGCAGCGAGGGCAGCAGGCTCTGGCGCAGGAAGTCCTGCCCGGCCCGCGGCGGGTTGGTCAGCTGGAATTCCCGGGCGCTGCGCCACGGCCTGATGGCCAGGCCCTGTTCGCGCGGCAGGATGCTGGTGGTCACCGTCTCGCAGAAGGCCAGGGCGGCGAGCTTCCGCCGGACCGCGGCCGAGGCCTCGTCGGCCGGGCTCCTCCTGGCGATGGCCACGGGGATGCGGGTGGCGGCCGGCAGCCGCTCGTAGCCGAAGTGCCGGGCGACCTCCTCGACCAGGTCCACCTCGCGCGAGAGGTCCGGGCGGAAGCTCGGCACCAGGAAGGTGACGCCCTCGCCGGACTCGTAGACGCTCTCCAGCCCCAGGTCCAGCAGGATCCGGCGGATGGTGTGCTTCTCCATGTGGGCGCCGAGCAGGTTGTCCACGCGCCAGTAGCGCACGGTGATCTGCCGGGCCTTGGGCGTCTCGCGGCCGGTGTCCACCGCCCCGGAGGCCACCGAGCCGCCGGCCAGGGAGGCGATCAGGGCCGCGGCGCGGCGGCTGGCGTACTCGGCGCCGTTCCAGTCGGTGGAGCGCTCGAAGCGGTAGCTGGACTCGGTGGACAGCGCCAGCCGCCGGCAGGTCCGGCGGACGGCGGTCGACAGGAAGACGGCGCTCTCCAGCAGGACGTTGGCCGTCCCCGGGCCGACCTCGCTGCGCTCGCCGCCCATGATCCCGGCCAGCGCCACCGGACCGGTCTCGTCGGCGATGACCAGGTCGGCGCCGTCGAGCTCCTTGGCAACGCCCCCGAGCAGGGCGATCTTCTCCTTGGGCCGGGCGCGACGCACGGTGACGGCGTGGCCGGCGACCTTCTCGTAGTCGAAGGCGTGCAGCGGCTGGCCGGTCTCCAGGAGCACGTAGTTGGTGACGTCGACCACGTTGTTGATCGGCCGCACGCCCAGGGCGGCGAGCCGCCGCTGCATCCACTCCGGGCTGGGGCCCACCCTGACGCCGGTGATCACCCGGGCCACGTAGCGCGGGCAGAGCTCCTGGTCCTCGACCGAAACCCGCACCATGGAGCCGGCCGAGGCCCGTCCCTTCTCCGGGGCGGCCTCGGGCACGACCAGCGCCTCGCGGCAGACCGTGGCCACCTCGCGGGCCAGCCCCAGGATGCCCAGGCAGTCCGGTCGGTTGGAGGGCACCTCGATGGACAGCACCCAGTCGTCGCCGACCTGTTCGAGCCCCTCGCAGGGCAGACCCGCGGCGGTCAGCCGCTCGGCCAGCTCCTGCGGGCTGAGCTTGAACTTAACGTACTCCCTGAGCCACTCGCAGGACAGTTTCATCAGAACTGCTCCAGGAAGCGCACGTCGTTCTCGAGGAACAGGCGGATGTCGTTGATGCCGTAGCGGAACATGGCCAGCCGCTCGACGCCGATGCCGAAGGCGAACCCGGTGTAGCGCTCGGTGTCGTAGCCCACGGCCTCGAAGACCGCGGGGTTGACCAGCCCAGCGCCCAGGAGTTCCACCCAGCCGGACTGCTTGCAGACCTTACAGCCGGCGCCCTTGCAGAAGATGCAGGACACGTCCACCTCGGCGGACGGCTCGGTGAACGGGAAGAAGCTGGGCCGGAAGCGCAGCTTGGTGCCGGCCCCCAGCAGTCCCTCCATGCCCATGGTCAGCACCGCCCGGAGGTCGGAGAAGCTCACGCCCTCGTCGACCATCAGGCCCTCGCACTGGTGGAAGCAGTAGAAGTGGGTGGCGTCAACCGCGTCGGGCCGGTAGACCCGCCCCGGGACGATCACCCGGACCGGCGGGGCCTGCGACTCCATGACCCGGACCTGGGCCGGCGAGGTGTGGCTGCGCAGCAGCAGGCCGCAGCTCAGGAAGAAGGTGTCGAAGCTGTCCCGCGCGGGGTGGTCCTTGGGGATGTTGAGCGCGTCGAAGTTGTGGCGCTCGGTCTCGACCTCCGGGCCCTCCACCGGCGAGAAGCCCAGCGCCCCGAAGACGTCCTTGATGGCCTCCAGCGTCTGGCTGATGACGTGGAGGTGCCCCACCTGGCGGGCCAGCCCCGGCTGGGTCAGATCGGCCCCGCCCGCCGCCGAGCTCCCGCCGGACCGGCCGAGCTGCTCGGCGCGCCCGGACAGCGCTCCGGCCAGGTCCTCCTTGAGGGCGTTGATCTTCGCGCCGGCGGCGCGCCGATCCTCGGCCGGAAGATCCTTGAGGGCGGTCAGCAGGTCGCGGAGCCGCCCCTGGCTGCGGCCCAGGTACTCCACGCGGACCTTCTCCAGGTCCGCCGGGTTCCGGGCGGAGGACAGCGCGGCCAGGGCCTGGGCCCGGGCCTCCTCGATGCGCGCGTTGAGCGATGCGCTCAAGAGCCGCCCCCGGCGCTCAGGCCAGCGCGCCCTTGGCGGTCTCGACCAGCCGGTCGAAGGCCGCCGCGTCGGCCACGGCCAGATCGGCCAGCATCTTGCGGTCGATGACCACGTTGGCCTTCTTGAGCCCCTGGATCAGCCGGCTGTAGGCGAAGGCCCGCTCCTTGCAGGCCGCCGAGATGCGCACGATCCACAGGCGGCGGAAGTCGCGCTTCTTGGCCCGGCGGTCGCGCCACGCGTACTGTTCGGCGCGCTCCACGGTCTCCAGAGCCTGGCGGTAGAGCTTGCGGCGCCCCTGGAAGAACCCCTCGGCGCGCTTCATCACCCGCTTTACGCGGCGGTGGCGGGCAACGTTGGTCTTGGCACGTACCATGTTCTAGTCCTCCGGAATCACAATTGCCGGCCGCCAGCCGGGACGGACCCGGCGGCGGCGGGACTGCCCCAAAACCCCGGCTTCAGCCCGCGAAGAGCTCCCTCTTGAGCAGCCGGATGTCCTTGCCGCTGGCCAGCATCATGCGGCGCTTGCTGCGGCTCTTCTTCGCCGAAGTCCCGGTCATCAGGTGGGACTTGCCCGCCTTGGTGCGCATGACCTTGCCCCGGGCGGTGATCTTGATGCGCTTACGGATTCCCTTGTGCGTTTTCTGCTTGGGCATCTTTCTTCTCCTCTGGTTTCGCGGCCACGGCCAGATCCAGTCCCTCGATCTTCGAGGCCAGGCCGTCGCCGCCGTCAGTGGGGACCCTCTCGTTCGCCGGGGGCGCCGCCTCGGGCCCTCCGGACGGCGCGCCGGACTGCGCCTTGTCCTCGTCGCGATCCCGGCGCTTGGATTTCTTGCGGGTGGCCTCGATCTCGGCCGCCCGGGCGCGGGCGATCTTGTCGCGCTCCTGGCTCTTGGCCCTGACCACCTCGACCTTGGGCATGAGCATGATGGCCATGCGCCGCCCTTCCTGGGGGAGGGTGCGCTCCAGCTTAGCCACCTCGCTCAGCGCCTCGGTGGCGTCGGCCAGGAGCTTTCGGCCGAGCTCCAGGTGGGTCATCTCCCGGCCGCGGAAGACGCAGGTCAGGAGCAGCCGGTAGCCGTCCTCCAGGAGCTCGCGCCCGTGGGTGAGCTTGCGCGCCAGGTCGTGCTTGTCGATCTTCGGCCGGACGCGGATCTCCTTGATCTGGCCGAAGTGCTGCTTGCGGGTCGGGATGTGTTCCTTCTTCTTCTGCGACCCGTACTTGAACTTGCCGTAGTCCAGGATTTTGCAGACCGGCGGCTCGGCCCCCGCCCCGACCTCGACGAGGTCGAGCCCGGCAGCCTTGGCCTTGGCCAGGGCGTCCTCGATGGGCACGATCCCCAGCTGGGTGCCGTCGGTGTTGATCAGCCGGACCTGGCGCGCCTTGATTTCCAGGTTGATCCTGTTCTCGTCGGGAATAGTCAGTCCTCCTTCTTGGCCTCGATGGTCTTCTCCCGGATCTCCCGCTGAGCCCGGGCGATGAAGTCGGAGACGGTCACCTTGCCCTCGTCGCCGCGCGCGCGGCTGCGCAGGGCGACGACGCCCTCGGCGATCTCCTTGTCGCCGAGCACGGCCAGGTACGGCAGCTTGGCCAGGGACCATTCGCGGACCTTGTAGCCGAGCTTCTCGGCCCCGCAGTCCTCGTCGACCCGCAGCCCGCCGGCCCGCAGCTCGGCGACCACCTTCGCGGCCGCCTCGGCGTGGCGCTCGGCGAGCGTCGCCACCCGCACCTGGACGGGGGCCAGCCACACCGGGAAGGCCCCGCCGAAGTGCTCGACCAGCCCGCCGATGAAACGCTCCAGGCTCCCGAGCACCGCGCGGTGGACCATGATGACCTCGTGCGGCGCGTTGTCCGCCCCGACGTACTCCACCCGGAAGCGCTTGGGCAGGTTCAGGTCCACCTGGATGGTGGGCCCCTGCCACTCGCGGTTCAGGCTGTCCAGGAGCTTGATGTCGATCTTCGGCGCGTAGAAGGCCCCGCCGCCCTCGTCGACCTCGTACGCGAGGCCGCGGCGGTCGAGGGCCACGCGCAGCGCCTCGGTGGCGCGGCCCCACTCCTCCTCGGTGCCCAGGTGCTTCGGCGGCATGGTGGCCAGGAAGGTGCGGTAGGTGTAGCCGAAGGCCCGCATCAGGGTGTCGACCAGGTCGAGCACGCCCTCGATCTCGCCGGCCAGCTGCTCCGGCGTGCAGAAGATGTGGGCGTCGTCCTGGGTGAAGCCCCGGACGCGCAGCATGCCGTGGAGCGTGCCCGACGGCTCGTAGCGGTAGACCGTGCCGAGCTCGGCGTAGCGCAGGGGCAGCTCGCGGTAGGAGCGCCTGGCCGTCTGGTAGATCTTGATGTGCGCCGGGCAGTTCATCGGCTTTACGCGGTAGGGCGCCCCGTCGATGTCCATGGGCGCGTACATCATCTCGGCGTAGTTCTCGAGGTGCCCGCTGGTCCGGTAGATCTGCTCCGAGGCGATGTGCGGGGTGTAGACCGGCCAGTAGCCGCGCCGGTAGTGCTCGGCCCACCAGAACTCCTCGATGGTCCGCCGGACCATGGCCAGGCGCGGGTGCCAGAGGATGAGCCCCGGCCCGATCTGCTCGTCGGTGCTGAAGAGGTCGAGCTGCTTGCCGAGCTCGCGGTGGTCGCGCTTCTTGGCCTCCTCGAGGAGCCTGAGGTGCTCGTCGAGCTTCTTCCGGTCGGTGAAGGCCGTGCCGTAGATGCGCTGGAGCTGCTGGCGCTTGGAGTCGCCCCGCCAGTAGGCGCCGGCCACCGAGAGGAGCTTGACCGCCTTGACCCACCGGGTGGAGGGCAGGTGCGGCCCGCGGCAGAGGTCCTCGAAGTCGCCGGAGCGGTAGAAGCTGATGGCCGTCCCCTCCGGCAGGTCGCGGATCAGCTCGGCCTTGTACTTGTCGCCGGAAAGCTCGGCCTTCTGCACGGCCTCGGCGCGAGGCCGTTCGGAGCGGACGAAGGCCACGTCGGCCTTGATGATCCGCTGCATCTCCTCCTCGAGGGCCGGGAAGTCCTCGGGGGTGATGCGCCGCGGGGCCTCCACATCGTAGTAGAAGCCGTCGGCGATGGCCGGGCCGATGGCCAGTCTGGTGCCCGGGATGACCTTGAGGATGGCCTCGGCCATGACGTGGGCGGCCGAGTGGCGCAGGAGCTCGAGGCCCTCGGCGCTCTCGGCATCGACCAGCTTGACCTTGGCGCCCTCGGGCAGCCTGGCGGCCAGGTCCTGGACCTGGCCGTCGACGTCCACCGCCACGGCCTTCTTGGCCCAGCGTCCGCCGAGCGCATTCACCAAGTCGGCGCCGGTGGCGCCGTCGGCAAGGGCTCGCTCTGACCCGTCGGGAAGGATGACCTTCAAGTGACTCAACTACCCCCAACTCGGCGCCGCTCGCGAGGCAGCCGGCTCCGCGCACTTCCGCGGAGGGCCGCGCTTGGACCGCGGCAGCAGCTCAGTTCGGAGTCCCGGCTCCGGCTCCCCCACCGGACGTCCCGGAAGCCCCGAAGGCGCCGAAGCGAGGACTGCAGCAGCCAGCCCCGCCCGGCAACCGGCGCCGAGTCTACACCTCAACCGGCGGAATTCAAGGGGAAATGGCCTTGGGGTACCCCAGCGGCATGACGTAGAGGGGCACCTCCTCGGCGCCCAGGGCCAGGCTCTTCTTGGCCTCCTCGGCGTTCACGCCGGCGGCGATGACCGTGCCCAGCCCGAAGGCCTCGGCGGCCAGGTACACATTCTGGCCGATGGCCCCGGCGGCGTAGTGCGACCACTCGCGGCGCATGGCCTTGTCGGCCCGGGCGGCCTTGGCGTCGAAGGCCGCCAGGTCGCTGGTGAACACGAGTATGGCCTGGGCTTCGGCGAAGGGCTTCTGGCGGGCGATCCTGGCGCGCAGATCCTCCTTGCTGACCGCCAGCAGGACGTGCGCATCCTGGTCGTAGCGCCAGGCTCCGTCGGCCCGGCAGACGTAGATGCGCATGTGGCGCACGCCCAGGGCGGTCGGGGCGGTGTGCTTGCCGTCGGGCCGGTTCACGCCGTCGGCCGCCCAGAGCACCGTGGCCAGAACGTCGTCGGGGATGGGCTTCTTCGCGTCGAAGTCGCGGCTGCTGTGCCGGCCCTTGAGGGCCGCGAGCACGTCGACGTCGGCCTTCTCCCTGGGCTTGGGCAGTTCGATCTTGGCCGGCTTCGCCGCCGTCGGGTCCTCGCCGGCCACGGCCGGCGCGAAGGCCCAGAGGGCCCCGCACAGCGCTCCCAGGAAGGCCTGCAACCTGATGTTCCTCATGGGATGCCTCCTCACTTCGTCAGGCCGGCGACCGTGGCCGCGTCGAGCCTGCGGACCACGGCGACGGCAATCTTCAGGGCCGCGTCGTAATCGGCGCGGTGGATGATCGAGGTGTGGCTGTGGATGTGCCGCGCGGGCACCCCCAGCACGACGGCCGGGACGCCGCCCTTGTGCAGGTGGATGCGGGCGCCGTCCGTGGCCCCGCCCTCGATGGCCGAAAGCTGGAGCGGAACGCCCAGCTTCCTGGCGGTGTCGATCACCAGATCGCGGAGCTTCAGATTGGGGATCATGTCCCGGTCGTAGAAGAGCAGCTCCGCGCCCCTGCCCAGCCGGGTGGAGGACTCCTCCGGCTTGATGCCGGGCACGTCGCCGGCTATGCCCGACTCGAGGATCACGGCCGCGTCCGGGTCGACCAGGTCGACCGAGGTCTTGGCGCCGCGCAGCCCCACCTCCTCCATGACCGTGGCCGCGCCGAACACCGCGCAGGGCGGAGCGCGCCGGGCCAGGGCCTCCAGCGCCTCGACCAGCAGCGCGCAGCCCACCCGGTCGTCGAAGGCCTTGGCCAGGTAGGTCCGGCCGCCGGTGAGCACGGCGAAACGGCTGTCGGGCACCACCGGGTCGCCGACCCGCACGCCGGCCTCCTCGACCTCCTTCTTCGAGGTGGCGCCGATGTCGATGTACATGTTCTTCTTCTCGACCACCTTGCCCCGCTCCTCCTGGGGCAGCAGGTGCGGGGGCTTCGAGCCGATCACGCCGGGGATGTCGCCGCGGTGCGTCTTGACCAGGACGCGCTGGCCGAGGAGCACCTGGTCGAACCACCCGCCAAGCGGCAGGAAGCGCAGGAAGCCGTCCTCGGTTACCAGCCGGACCATGAAGCCGATCTCGTCCATGTGGGCGGCGAGCATCACCCGGGGACCGGCCTTCTTCCGGCCCCGCAGCGCGCAGATCAGGCTGCCGATCCGGTCCTGGCTGAGGGTCCCCAGTGGCCCGAGGCGGCGGCGCATGGCCGCACGGACCTCGGCTTCGTGTCCCGGTGCGCCGTGGGCCTCGGTGAGTTCCTGGAGCAGCTTCTCGGTGCGGTCCATGAGAGTTCCTTCAGGGTTCGCGGTCAGAAGACGTTCTCGCCGTCGTTGGGCACGGGCTTGCCGCCTTCGCGGGGAACGCCGCCCTTCTTGGGCTTGCGCTCCTCCACGGCCTTGAGCTGACGCTTGAGCGCCTCGGCCTCGTCGACCATGCCGGCGTCCTCGAGCTCCTTGATCTCCCGGCGCAGGGCGTCGGCGTCGTCGCCGCGCCGCGGTTCGCCGCCCTTGCGGGCGTCGCCCTCCGGACCGCCGGGCATGCCCGGACGCGCCCCCGGCAGCCCGCCCGGCCGGCCCATGAGCGCCTGGCGCTGCTGGAGCCTGGCCTCGGCCTCCATGGCGGCCTGGGCGTCCTTGTAGGAGAGCAGCTTGGCGGAGCGCTCGGCCAGGTCGGCCAGCTTCTCCACGCTCCCGTTCTGAACGTAGAGGGCCGACAGGCGCCGCAGGATCATGGCCCGGGCCAGAGGCTCATCGACGGACTTGAGCAGTTCCTCGAGGCGCGCGGCGGACTCGCCTCCGGGCCCGGCGAGCATGGCCAGGGCTCCGGCCATGGCCGGCCCGGTGACCTTGCCGAGCTCCTCGTCGCTGCGGGCCGCATCGCCCTTCTGGCGGAAGATGCGCGCCAGGGCCAGACGGGCGAACCCCGCGGAGGTCTTGTCCCGGCCGTCCTTGGCGAGCGCCTCGAGGACCGCCACGGCCTTGTCGGTCTCGTTGCGGGCCAGGTGCGCCTGGGCCAGCTGGAGCCGGACCGCGTCCAGGGCGTTGACCAGGTCGACGCCCTCGATCATCTGGGCGACGCGGCCTGGCCCGGCCGGCGCCCCGGGCTCGCGGCCGTCCTTGCCCAGCCGGTTGCGGGCCTTCTCGACCAGGGCGCGCTCCTCGGCGGTCAGCTCCTCGCCGGCCTTGAGCTTGCGCTGGATCTCCCTGATTCGGCCCTTCTCCTTCTCGCGGGCGGCGTCGACCGGAGGGGCGGCGCCCTCCTCCTCGGCGCCCCGCACGGCCCCCGCCGGGCCGAAGCCCACGGACGCCACCAGAATGCCGAGAACCAGCCAGCGTTCGCGTCTCATCTTCCCGTCCTCCTCCTAGCAGCCCATGATTGTAGGGCCCGGCGGGCTCGCGGCAACTGCCGCAGAACGACCGCGGCGGGCCGCCCGGTGAGCGGCCCGCCGCAGTAGCTTCTCTTCCGGACCAGGTCCGGCGGTTACGGGTTCAGGTACATCAGCCAGCGGCTGGCGTGGAGATAGATGAGCTTCTCGTAGACGTGCGCCTGGCGGTTGACGGTGAAGGTGAACTTCACCGACACGGCCACCGGCAGGGTGAAGTAGGCTATGTCGAAATTAGTGGAGATCGGCGCGTTGGCCACGGCGGTCGAGGTGGCCACGTACGTGTTCCCGTCCCAGATGCTCACGTGGCTGCTGACCGTGCCGCCCTGGACCACCTTGATGTTGTGCACCGGCATGCTCGCCTCTTTGCCGTTGACGTTGGTGGGGTTGGCGTCGTCGTCCCAGGGCCACCAGTCGGCGTAGATGAAGCGGTCCGAGGTGTTCAGCTTATAGAGGTAGTTGAAGCGCAGGTCCGAGAAGCCCTCGCCGATGACCGTGCCGGAGTCGACGATGAAGCCGCTCTCGATTTGCGCCTTGCGCTTGTCGGCGGCGGAAAGAGCCTGGTAGGCGGCGGCGTTGGCCAGCGGGGTGCCGTTGAGGGTCATCACCCCGGCGTCGGCGATCTGGTCGCCGGTCAGCGGTCCGGCCAACTCGGCGGCCGGAGGCGGGAAGGTGCTCAGCGAGTAGGGCCCGTGGAACGGGTCGCGGTAGTCGTTGGGGCGCACGCGGTTGACGTTGGCGGCCCCCAGCCGCGGCGCCAGCATGTCCGCCGGGTTGTACCACTCGGCCCAGCACATGTCCCGGTCGAAGGTCTTCCGGAACATCAGACAGCCCTTGTCGTCGTAGAGCGTGCGAAGGCCGGCATCGCCGACCGGGTCGTCGCCGTCGTCGTCCGCGCCGTTGTCCCAGACCTGCCGGTCCTCGGCCGGGTTGTAGTAGAGCTCGGTGCGGTCGATGGTGAACCCGTCCAGCGTCGAGTAATAGCCCATGTAGCGCGGCCGGAAGTTGATCTGGTACATGCTCCGGCCGTCGGCGGCGCGGGTCCAGTCGATGTTGACCGGAGTGTTGAACCGGCGGCTGACGCCCGGGTTGGGGCTGGTCGGGTCGCCGTGGATGTACTTGACCATGGTCTCCCACCACTGGTTGTAGAAACGCCCGGGGCCGTCATCGTACTCGACGATCGGCCGCTCCCAGACCCCGGCCTTGAAGACCATGGAGTTCACCTCGCGCTCCAGGCGGTCGGCGGTGTTGCGGAAGGCCGCCAGGGCCTGGATCTTGCGCTCGGTGTGGACGTAGGCCTGCATGCTGCTGTTGTAGGCCATGACCACGACCATGCCCAGGATGATGGTGATGGACATGGCCACCATGAGCTCGACGAGGGTGAAGCCACGACGCG
>JAKLDR010000091.1 GCA_022703445.1 Planctomycetota bacterium
AGCAGCCCGGCGATCTTGATTGCGGCTGGCGCGGCGGCCGGGCCCATCTGGCCCAGGGCCTCGCACGCGCTTGCGGGATGCTGGTCGTGGCCCGGGCCGAGCGCCGTTATCAAGGCCGCCAGCGGCCTCTCCGCCCGCCCGTCAATCCGCCAACAGGCCAAGGCGGCATCGCAGCGAGAGGAGGCGCTCTCGTGGGCGTAGAGCCGTTCGAGCGCCGTCAGCGCCGCCGACGCCGCGGGGCCGATCCGGCCCAGGGCGTCGGCGGCATCGTGCTGCAACAGACCGTTCTCGGAAGACAGGAGCGCAGCCAGCCGGTCAGTCGCGGGGGCGGCCCCCGGGCCTATGGCCCCCAGGGCCCTGGCGGCGGCCACCTTAGCCTTCTCGTCGCCCTTGTCCAGCGCGCGGACCAGCACGGGCACCGCGGCGGCTCCGGCCCGACCCAGCGCGAAGCCGGCTCCGGCCTGGCGGTGGTCGTGGGTGTCGGTTTCCAGCAGCCTTTCGCCCAGCGGGGCGAGGGCTTCCGGCGGCACGGTCCCGATTCTGACCAGCGCCCAGGCCGCCGCGGTGGCAACGTACGGCCGCGTGTCCTTGAGCTGTTCGCAAAGCGCAGGCAAGGCCGGCTTGGCGGCTGGCCCGAGCCTGCCAACCACCCAGGCGGCGCTCTCCCGAGGCTCCGTCCGGGGATCGGCCAGTGCAGCCAGCAGCTCCGGCATGGCCACCCCAGCGCGCGGCGCGATCTGGACGAGCTGGAACACTGCATCGCCGATCCGCCTGGGATCCTCGCTGCGAAGCAGCCCCGCCAGGGCCCGCACCGCGCCGTCGTCGGTTCTGCCCAGTATGGTCAGAGTGACGAGCGCGTTGCCCCTGACGCGCTCGTCGGGATCGTCCAGTGCCGTCAGGGCGATGGGCACGACGCGATCCGCCTGGGCGCCGATCCTGGCCAGGCCCCAGATCGCATTAGCGCGCATTAAGGGATCTTTCTCGGCTGTCAGGTCGATGAGCCTGGACGATGCCGGAGCGGCATCGGACCTTAGAAGGCCGAGGGCCAACGCAGCCGCCTGGCGCGTCTTCTCGTCGGGGTCGTCGAGCGCGGCGATCAGCGCGGGGACGGCCGGCCGGCCGCAGCAGTGCAGGAGCCACGCGGCCCGGTTCCGCTGCGGCGCCCAGCGGAGCGGCATGTGCATGTAGAGGACCAGGCGCCACCGAGCCTCGTCCGGCGTGCCCAGCTTCGCGGTCCACTCCTCGGGCGTGAACGTCGGCAGACGCGGCGCGATGCCGTCCTGCGATGCTTCGGTCAGCACCCGGTGAGTTCTGCGCAGAGCGGCGAAGAGGAAGGCCCCGGCCAGAAGCGCGGCCAGGAAGAGGACGAGCGCGGCGCTCCAGAGCGCCATCGGACGCCAGGTGCGAAGCGGCTTGGCCGGGAGCTCGGTAGGCCCGGCCACTTCACTTCTCCCCCGCCTTGCTCCGGATCTCTTCGATCGCCGCGGCGGCCAGCTCCCGGTTCTCCTTGTCCTCATCCTCGAGCGCCTTCTCGAGGACCGGGATGACCTCGGCGCCAGGAAGCGGCAGCCGCGGGGCCCTGCGCAGGGCCATGGCCCGCACGTTGACGTCGGCGTCGGTCGCGGCTCGGAGCACACGCCTCGCCGCCTCCGGGCTCGCGCCCCGGATTGCGAAGAGCGCCCGCAGATAGCCGTGGCGCTCGGATTTGCCCTCGGCATCCAGGGCCCGGAGAAGCGCGGGGACCGCCTCGCGCGCGTCGGCGCCGATGGCCTCGATCGCTCCGGCGGCGGCCTTGCGCACATGCCGGCTCTCATCGGCCAACAGCCCCGTCAGGATCGGCACCAGCTTGCGTCCCTCCGGCCCCGCCGAAGGCAGGCAGGGTTCGTCTTCACCGTAGGGGAAGAGGTCCGGTTGGGGCCAATCGTCGAACGTGAACTCAAGGCCGCTGGAGTCTCCGATGCTGCAGCAACTGCGGTGAAAGTGCGGGAAAAGCTCCCCCTCGTGGGGGCGGTTCTCGGTGGCCCAGCGTGCCGAGCCCGATGGCAACTCTCGCATCCGCCAGCAGCAGTACCCCATACCCTCGACCGCGCGGCTCCGCATAAACTCGCTGGAATCTCTCAGGGCCGTGAGCAGGTTGGGGAACGTCGGTTCCGACAGCCCCGACATGGAGATGGCTTCGACCGCGCAGATGCGAACCGCCTCGCTGCGGTCCCGCATCGCTGCGCGTAGGGCGGGGAGCGCCCTGTCGCCGCAGTAGCCGAACAGGTAGGCGGAGCAGGCCCGCACCTCGACGGGGGCCAGTCGGTCGGAGGAGTTGAGCAGTGCCTGGAGCCGGGGCCGGGCCCGCTCGCGGCCGCCGAGCGCCCCGAGCGCGATGCGCAGGTCAATGGTCTTCTCGGCGCACTGGCCGACCACCTTCCGGGCGTGCAGAAATGGCCAGACCACCCCGAAGCCCAGCCAAGCCGCGCCCGTTGCCAGGATGATCCCGGCGCTCCACAGCGCCATCGGCCGCCAGGTGCGGGGAGGCGGAGTGGCCAGCTCGACTGGCTCGGCCATTTCAGCAACTCCCCTCACTTGCCGGGATTCCCCGCCAACGACTCGATAACAAGGTCGTTGCTCTTGATCGTCACTTTGGGCACCAGCTTGAGGCGCCTGGCAATCTCCAGAGCCTCTTCCTGCGTGGGCTTCTCTCCCAGGTCGCCATCCCAATTGGTGCCGTCCGTGGAGTACACAAAGCGCAGGCGGTACCTGCCGGGCTTGCGGAAGGTCTCGTCGGAGAACCTGTACAGTCCGCCTTCCAATCCCCTGGCATAGGGATCGAACTTCCCGCCGGCGGGCACTGGAACCAGATCTGCGACTCGTAGCCGGTTCTTGTTGCCACAACGGACCTCGAGAACCTGTCCGTCCTGGCCGTCGGGGTCTGTGATCTCGAAATAGCAGTGCGGATACCTCATGCGATGCAATGAGCCGTCCAATACGCGGGCGAGATAGATGTCCTTCCCGGACTCATTGGCAATGCGTACAGAGCAGCTCAGCGTCTTGCCCGGTTGCCAAGTGCTGCCGTCAGCAGTGAGAACGCATCTGATGGCCTTGGGCCCAGAGTCCGGCGCGCACCTCGCTTGATGGCAGGAGGATGGCGCCAACACAACCACCGCCACAACCGACGCACGGAGCAACCTGATCATGCCTTGCGCCTCACCTATCCAAGAGTAGGACGCCGCGCCTTGCCGAGTCTTAGATTCATGATGATGCCGCCGTCCACGCCGCCATCGGGCGCCAGGTGCGGAGGGGCTGGTCCTCGGTTCCTGGCCCTAGAAGCCCCGAACCAGGAACCAGGAACCAGGAACTAGGAACCGCTCAGTCTGTCCCTACTCCCCCTGCCTCCCGTCGACGAGCGGCGTCTGCTTCGGCCCGGCTACTTCGCCGCAGGTCCGGCCGGCTTGACCAGGTCCTTGCCAACCTCGAAGGCCTTGCCCAGCGGCTCACCCAGCTTGAAATACTGGCGCGAGCCGGGGTCGAAAAGGAATGGCTTGAGCTTGCCAGCGTCGAGCGAGCCGTCCGGTCCCAGGACCGCCGGGTCGGCCTTGATGTCGACGATTTCGCCGACGAACATGGTGTGCAGGCCGAGCTCGAAGCTATTGAGCAGCTTGCACTCGATGATCAGCGGGAACTCCCCGACGTAGGGGGCGTCGACCAGCTCGCTCTTGACCGGGGTCAGGCCCGAGCCGGCGAACTTGTCGACCTCCTTGCCCGAGACCAGGCCGAAGTAGTCGGCCTGCCTGGCGAAGGCCTCCGAGGGGATGCTCACGGTGAAGGCCTTGCGGGCCAGGATGTTCCCGTAGGTGTAGGTGGCCTTGCGGAGCGACACCGTCACGCAGGGCGGCTTCGAGCAGCAGATGCCGGCCCAGGCGGCGGTCATGACGTTGGGCTTCCCGGCCGCGTCGTAGGTGCCCACCACCCAGACCGGGGAGGTGGGAAGGGTCTTCGCGCCCAGTGACTTCTTCTTCATGGCATCCGCTCCTTTGGCTGCTGCCGCCTGGTCCTTGGGCGCGTCCTGCGGCGCGCAGGCGCCCAGGGCTGCGGTCAGGAAAGCCACCGCGAAGAGCCTCGCCAGGCTCCTGCAGCTGCAGTTCGCGAGATTGTTGACCTTCAGGCTTTCCATGGTTGGCTCCTTGCCTGGTGACTCCGGTGGGCGGCTATCGGCTTTGGGCTTTCGGCTTTCGGCATTCGGAGCCCGGGGCCTCGCTGTTGTTCCGAAAGCCGAAAGCCCAAAGCCGAACACCCGCCGTCGGTCTACTTCACCACCACGTTCACCAGCCGCCCGGGGACGTAGACGATCTTCACCACCTGCTTGCCCTCGGTGAAGTTCTTCACGTTCGCGTCGGCCAGGGCCTGCTCCTTGATGAAGGCCTCTGCCGAGTCGGCCGGGACGGTCACCTTGCCGCGGAGCTTGCCGTTGACCTGGACGGGAACCTCGATCTCGTCCTCCTTGGCGGCGGCCGCGTCGTAGGCCGGCCAGGGCTGGGTCGAGACGCTGGGCGCGCCGCCGAGCTCCTCCCAGAGCTCCTCGGCGATGTGCGGCGCGAAGGGCGAGAGCAGCAGCACGAAGCGCCGGAAGTCCTCGACGCGCACCTTCGGCTCCTGGCCCAGGCGGTTGGCCAGGGTCATGAGCTGGGCCAGCGCGGTGTTGAACTTCATGGCCTCGATGTCGTCGCCGACCTTCTTGATGGTCTGGTGGAGCAGGCGTTCGACGTCCTTCTTCACCGGAGCGTCCGGCGCGACCTTGGCGGCCAGCTCCCAGACGCGGTTCAGGAACCGGTACATCCCGTTGAGGCCCTCGGTGCTCCAGGGGATGGCCTGGTCGAAGGCGCCCATGAACATCTCGTAGAGCCGGAAGGCGTCGGCGCCGAAGCGCTCGACCATCTCGTCGGGGTTGACCACGTTGCCCCGGGCCTTGGACATCTTCTCGCCGTTCTCGCCCAGGACCATGCCGTGGCTGGTGCGCTTCTTGTACGGCTCCGGGGTGGTCACCACCCCGATGTCGAAGAGGAACTTGTGCCAGAAGCGCGAGTAGAGCAGGTGGAGCGTGGTGTGCTCCATCCCGCCGTTATACCAGTCGACCGGCATCCAGTACTCGAGGGCCTGCCGCGAGGCCAGCGCCTCGGCGTTGTCCGGGTCGAGGTAGCGCAGGAAGTACCAGGAGGATCCGGCCCACTGGGGCATGGTGTCGGTCTCGCGCCGCGCGGCGCCGCCGCACTTCGGGCACTTGGTGTTGACCCAGGCGTCGATGAGCGCCAGCGGGCTCTCGCCGGTCTCGGTGGTCTGGAAGCGCTCCACGTCCGGGAGCAGGAGCGGCAGTTCGCGCTCGGGCAGGGCCACGACGCCGCACTTGGCGCAGTGGACCACCGGAATGGGCTCGCCCCAGTAGCGCTGGCGGCTGAAAACCCAGTCGCGCAGGTGGTAGGTGACCTCGGGCTTGCCAGCGCCCCTGGACTCGAGCCAGGCGGTGATCTGGCCCATGGCCTCGGTGTTCGGCGTGCCGTCGAACTGTCCGGAGTTCACCTGGACGCCGGGCTCCTCGTAGGCCGCCTCCATCTTCGCGGCGTCGAGCCCCCGGTCGGCCGGGCGGATGACCACCTTGACGGCCAGTCCGTACTTCCTGGCGAACAGGAAGTCGCGCTGGTCGTGGGCGGGCACGCCCATCACCGCGCCGGTGCCGTAGTCCATCACCGCGTAGTTGGCGACGTAGAGCGGGACCAGGTCGCCGTTGGCCGGGTTGACCACGTGCCGGCCGGTGAAGACGCCGATCTTCTCGGTATCGGGGTTGGTGCGCTCGGTGATGTCCACGGCCTTCATGCGCTCGGCGGCGGCCCGGACCTCGGCCTCCCCGGGCGAGCCGGGGAGGAGCCGCTCCAGGACGGGGTGCTCCGGAGCGACCACCATGAAGGTCACGCCGAAGAGCGTGTCCGGGCGGGTGGTGAAGACCGGCACTTCCACGCCCGGCACCTCGGCGGCCCTGAAGACCACCCTGGCGCCGACCGAGCGGCCGATCCAGTTGATCTGCTGGGCCTTGATCTTCTCGAGGAAGTCGATGCCGGCGAGGTCGTCGATCAGGCGCTCGGCGTACCTGGTGATGGCCAGCATCCACTGCTTGCGCATCCGGCGGACGACCTGCCCGCCGCAGCGCTCGCAGACCCCGCCGACCACCTCCTCGTTGGCGAGCCCCACCTTGCAGCTGGTGCACCAGTTGATGGGCACCTCCGCCTTGTAGGCCAGGCCCTTCTCCAGGAGCTTAAGGAAGATCCACTGGGTCCACTTGTAGTAGGCCGGGTCGGTGGTGTTGACCTCGCGCGACCAGTCGAAGGAGAAGCCCAGGCGCTTGAGCTGGCGCCGGAAGTTGGCCACGTTCCGCTCGGTGACGATCCGCGGGTGCGTGCCGGTCTTCAGCGCGAAGTTCTCGGTGGGCAGGCCGAAGGCATCCCAGCCGATGGGGTAGAGCACGTTGCAGCCCTGCATCCGCTTGTGGCGCGCGACCGAGTCGAGCGCCGTGTAGCTCCGCGGGTGGCCGACGTGCAGCCCGGCGCCCGACGGATAGGGGAACTCGATCAGGACGTAGAACTTCCGCTTGGAGGGATCGAAGCCCCGGTCGCCGGGGCCCGGGGCGCGGAAGGTGCCGCTGCGCTCCCAGTAGTCCTGCCACTTCTTCTCCACCGCTTCGAAACTGTATTCCGGCCTGGCCATGGAAAGACTCCCACCTCAGTTGGCGCCCGTCGAACCCTTTTCGGCGGTGCGGCCTATTCTAGAGGGCGGTGTCCCCGGCGCAAGCGAATGGCCGGAGCCGGGCAGTTTTCCCGGTTACAGGCGGGTTACAGGCGCCCGCCTCGCGCGTCTGTATAATGGTTCTGTAACGGGAGGGACCGCCATGAACCCGCACCGCCTCCGGATCATCGCCATCCTCTTCGGCTGCCTGGCACCCCTCGGGCCGGCCCCCGGCCCGGCCGCGGCCGGCGAGGAGGCCGCCGGGCCGGTCCTGATCAAGGACGTGCCCCACGTCCGCCAGAAGCCCGACTTCTGCGGCGAGGCCTGCGCGGAGATGTGGCTGCGCCGGCTGGGGCACGCCACGGACCAGGACCACGTCTTCGACCGCTCCGGAGTGGACCCGGTCCTGGGCCGCGGCTGCCGGACCCCGGAGCTCAAGACCGCGCTCGACCGGATCGGCTTCCGCACCGGCGACGTCTGGTTCAAGGTCGAGGCGGCCCGCGCCGCCGAGGGCCTGGAGGCCCAGTGGGCGCGGCTGCTGGCCGACCTCCGCGACCGGGTCCCGTCCATCGTGTGCATGCGCTACGCCGACCAGCCCGAGACCACCGAGCACTTCCGGCTGGTGCTCGGCTACGACCGGGCCAACGACGAGGTCGTCTATCACGAGCCGGCCGAGGACCGCGGGGCGTACATGCGCATGAAGCGCGAGCTCTTCCTCAAGCTCTGGCCGCTGAAGTACAGCGAGAAGGAATGGACCCTGGTCCGCCTGCGCCTGGAGCCGGGCAAGATCGAGGCCGGCGCCGCCGCGCCCGCCGGAACCTTCACCTCCGCCGACTACTGCCAGGAGTTCCTCCGGCTCAACCGCCTGGTCCGCGAGAAGCTGCCCGGCCAGGGCTTCGCCGGGCTGGTCCAGCCGCCCTTCGTCGTCCTGGGCAACGAGGACGCCGCGACGGTGCGGGAACGGGCCCGCGGCACGGTCCGCTGGGCGGCGGAGAAGCTCAAGGCGGACTACTTCCGCAAGGACCCGGCGGAGATCATCGTCGTCTGGCTCTTCAAGGACAAGGACAGCTACGAGAAGTGCGCGGCGGCGCTCTTCGGGGACAAGCCCTCCACCCCCTTCGGCTACTACTCGCAGACCAACAGCGCGCTGGTCATGAACATCGCCACCGGCGGCGGAACGCTGGTCCACGAGATGGTGCACCCCTTCGTCCACTCCGACTTCCCGGAGTGTCCGGCCTGGCTCAACGAGGGGCTGGGTTCGCTCTACGAGCAGTGCGGCGAGAAGGACGGGCGCATCTGGGGCTACACCAACTGGCGTCTGCCCGGGCTGCAGAAGGCCATCGGGGCCGGCCCGATCCCGACCTTCCGGGAGCTGACCGCCACGACCAGCGCCGAGTTCTACGGCAAGGACAAGGGCACCAACTACGCCCAGGCCCGCTACCTCTGCTACTGGCTGCAGGAGCAGGGCAAACTGGCCGGCTTCTACAAGGAGTTCCGCGACAACGCCGCCAAGGACCCCTCCGGCTACACCTTCCTGATGAAGGCCGTCGGCGAGAAGGACGAGGAGGGCATGAAGGCCTTCCAGAAGAAGTGGGAGGAGTTCGTCCTGGGGCTGAAGTTCCGGTGAGGGCCTGAGCGCTTAGCTCCGGCTGAACGGTCGGACCAGCCCGCGCAGGAAGTCGGCGGTGGGGCGAACCGCGGGCAGCTCGTAGAAGAGGTCCAGCGCCCCGGCCTCCGGCTTGGGATGGCGGTCCCTGACCAGGAAGATCATGCCCAGGGCGGGCAGCATTCGCAGGAAGACCGAGCACAGGAAGACGGTCTGCAGTTGGTGCTGGAAGAAGACCGGCAGGTGGTCGGCCAGGCTCCCCCAGACCAGCATGAAGCCGGCCACCACGATGCCCACGGTGGCCTGCATGTAGGCGAAGCAGCGCACCCTCCGGCGCGGGGTGGCCGTCTCCATGACCAGGTTGAAGCTGGCCAGGTTGAGCCCCGACCAGACCGCCCCGCCGGCCACCCAGCCGATGTACAGCGGCCAGAGCCGGACGTGGCCGTTGCCCAGGTACAGGAGCGGGATGAGCGCCAGCAGCACCGAGGTCACCCGGATGACCAGCAGGTTGCCCCAGCGGTCGGCCGCCCGGGCCCAGAAGCGCACGAAGAACATCGACGAGACGATGGCACAGATCGGGAAGGTCGCGTAGGTGAAGGCGTCGCAGCCCAGGTCCTTCATCACGTAGGCCGTGAAGAACGGGCCGGTCAGGTAGGCGCCGCCGTTGAGCAGCGCGAAGAGCACGGTGAAGTTGGCGAAGTTGCTCTCGCCGGTCTTGCTCAGGAACTGCCAGTAGCTGAAGTCCTCGGCGGGGGTCTTCTCGCCGCGCGCCGGCGGCTCGTGCTGTCGGGCCACGAAGAGGCTCGCGCCGAAGCGCAGCAGCGCGGCCAAGGCGAAGGCGGCGGCGAAGGCGGTCCATGGGGCCTGATCGCTCCCGCCCCAGATCATCCGGAAGGCCAGGCCGGTGCCCAGCGTGGCGGCGCCGCCCACCGGGCCGTAGATCATGCTGCGCAGGGCGAAGTAGCGGCTCCGTCCGGAGCTGGGCACCAGGTCGCTCATCCAGCTGGCCCAGGTGCCGTAGATCACGCTGCCGGAGACGCTGTAGAGGCAGTAGGCGGAGATGGCCAGCGGGATGCCCCAGTCGCCCAGGAACCCCGCGCCGGCCAGGAAGAGGCAGGCCAGCGCCTGCGAGCGGATGCCGCGGAGCACCATGGCCCGGCGGGAGGTCGCGTTGGCGGTCAGCCAGGGGGAGAACAGCTGACACACGCCGGACAGCAGGCTGGCCGCGCCGGCCAGGATGGCCACGGTCAGGTTGCCGGCTTTCAGGGAGATGAGCGCCGGGATGGCGAAGGTGTCGACCAGGGACAGGGTGACGGTGGTGAGCAGGCCGTCCAGGAACGAGTAGCGCAGTGCCCGGCGCAAGCGGCCACGGTCGGCGTCGCCGCTGCCGGCCTGACCGCCTGGGTCCGCTGTGGGCTGGGTCTCCGGGTCCAAGGTCGTCTCCGCGCCGCCGTCTCTCCCCGGTCAGTCACGGGGCCGGCCGGTGCCGTTAGGAGTTAACCGCAATCGCGCCGGATTCAAGTGCCGGCCCGGGCGCGGGCCGCCGCCCCTCCGGCGTTTGACGCCGGGGGGGTGCCGGGCTACCATCATGGGCGGGACGCGGAAGCCGGGAGGCGCTGAGATGGCCAAGCTGATCGTCACTTCCCCCGAGGGGCGGAAGTCGGAGCGCGAGCTCGAGGGCACCCTGATAGTCGGGCGCGCGCAGGACTGCAGCCTCCGCCTGGCCAGCGACACCAAGGCCAGCCGCAACCACTGCAAGATCGAGAAGCGCGGCTCCGAGTACGCCCTGAGCGACATGGGCAGCGCCAACGGCACGCGCCTCAACGGCGAGAAGATCGGCCAGCGCATCGAGGTCCTCAAGGACGGCGACGTGGTCGTGGTCGGCGGCACCAAGCTGGAGTTCGTCGACGGCTCCGGCGGGGCGGCCGCTCCGGCCGCGCCCGGGGCCGCCGCGGCCTCACCGGGCGGCGGGCTCCTCGGCAAGGTCAAGGGTGCGCTGGGCGGGCTCTTCTCCAGGGGTGGCGGTTCCGGCGGGGAGGGCGGGGGAGAGGGCGCCGGCGGCGCCGTCTTCGGCGACAAGACCATCACCTGCCCGTGCGGTGCGGTGCTCTCCACGGCCGCCAAGTCGCCGGGGCAGAAAGTCGGCTGCCCGCGCTGCAAGAAGATCTACGCGGTGCCTGGGAAGTAGCCCCGGAAAGAAACCCGCATGACCGATCAACGAGCCGGCGGCGCGGTCGCGCCGCCGGGGTTCCTGCGGCGCAACGGCGTGTACCTGGCCGCCTTCCTGATGGACGGGGTCCAGGCCTTCAGCGCCATCGGCAGCAGCTACCTGGCCAAGGAGACCTACCGCGCCGACAAGGCCGACCTGGGCCTGCTGACCCTGGTGGCGGCGGCCAGCTACGTCGTGGCCAGCCTGGTCTTCGGGCGGCTGTCCGACCGCTGGGGCCGGCGCCGGCTGATAGTCATGGGCGCCGTCCTGGACGCCGCCGCGCTGGCCGTCCTGGCCGGCGCCGGCAGCTTCTGGCAGATATGCGTTCTGATGGGCATCTTCTCGGTTGGCCAGGGGGCCTTCTGGCCGGCGCTCGAGGCGGACATCAGCGACCACTCCAGTCCGACCGAACTGCCCCGCAGGCTTGGCCGCTTCAACGTGGCTTGGTGTCTGGGGTTCGTGGTCGGCTGGCCGGCCGGCGGGATGCTGGGCCAGTCCCTGGGCGCCCGCCCGGTCGCTGCGGCCGAGGGGGCACCCGGTGCGGCCGGGGCCGCGCTGCTCGACCACTCCGGCGGGCAGCGCATCGTGCTTCTGCTGGGCGCCGCGCTGGCGCTGGTCGCGCTGGCCGTCTATCTGATGCGGGTCTTCGCCCCGGAGGACGTGCCGGCCGAGGCGCCGGACCCCGCCGCGCTGGAGCGGGCCGGCTCGCGGGCGGTGCCGTTCTGGACCATCGCCCTGGTGCTCAACTTCGCGGCCATGGGTCTCTCCGGCATGCTCCGCAGCCAGCTGCCCGAGGTCACCGGCGGGGACAGGAGCGCCCTGGGCGGGTTGTTCGGGGCCTGCTTCTTCGGCGCCCAGGTGGGCGTCTTCGCCCTGATGGCGCTGTGGCGGGGGTGGCACTTCCGGGCGGCGCCGCTGGTGGTGGGCAGCCTGATGGCGATCGCCGGCGGCGTGCTCTGTGGGCTCTGCCCGGCCCCGGCGCTCTTCGCCGCCGGCTGCCTGCTGGGCGGCCTGGGCTGCGGGGTGGCCTACTACTCGAGCATCTACTACAGTGTGGCCGCCGCCTCCGCCCGCGGCCACCGCGGAGGCATCCATGAGGCCGTGCTGGGCGCCGGCGGCGCGGTGGTGCCCTTCGCCGGCGGCCTGTTGGGGAACAGCCTCTGGGCTGCCCGCAGCTTCCCGGACTGGACCGCCGGGGTGCCCTTCCTGCTGGCCGCCGCGGTGCTGGCCGCAGGTCTGGGCGCGGCCGGGCTGGCCTACGTGCGGATGAGGCGGGGCCAGCCCGCCGCCCCCGCCGCCCGGCCGTGAAGCTGGCCTTCACCCCGGCCGACTTCGCTCTGATCGGCGTGGTCACCGCCATGGCCACGGCCATGGCCTACGTGCACTCGCCAAGGGCCAAGTCGGTGGTCTTCTGCCTGCCGCTGCCCTTCACCGCCGCGGTGATCTCCAGCGGCCAGTCGGTGGACCTCACCCACCTGGTGGGGCTCCTGCTGGTGCTGCTCTTCCCCTGGCTGGTCTGGCTGCTCCACGTCCGGATGCGCGTAAACATCTTCGTCGCCGACCTGATCGGGGTGGGCGCCTTCCTGGCGCTGGGCTTCCTCTTCGCGCGACTCCTGCCAAGGGGCGGCCAGGAGCGCGAGGCGCTCCTTTTCGCGGGGGGCTGCGTCGTCCTGACCGTCCTGTCCGCGGCCGGGCTGCTTCTGCCCCCCCGCATCGAGCCGGGCCACCGCAGCGCTCTGCCAGTGTATTTCAAGGTGCCGGCGGTGGTGGCCGTCGTTACCGGCATAATCCTGATCAAGGAGCCGCTGCGCGGTTTCATGCCCTTCTTCCCCTTCGCCACCATCTTCGCCGTTTACGAGTCCCGGCACAGCCTGCACACGCTGGCCTCGCGCATGCCGATCATGGGGCTGGGTTCGGTCCCGTTCCTGGCCATCGTCCGGGCTCTGCAGCCCGAGCACGGATACGCCTGGGCGCTGGGCGCGGCCTGGGCCTGCTACGTGCCGCTGGCCCTGCTCCTGGATCAGTACTACGCCAGGCGAGCGGTGGACGGGGTGGACCTTGTGGACGCAGTGGACAAGAGAGGGTGAACCCCGCTTCCGCTCTGTCCACCGCGTCCACGGAGTCCACACGGCCCACTTTCCTGGCTTTTCCCTTGACAAAGATACTTAACGGGGTGTAAAGTATTGTTAACCAGCCGGGGAGAGCCGCCGTGCCGACCAGGACCAGAGCCCAGACAGCGTCCGCCGCCGCCGACAACGAGGTCGGTTCGCGGCTGCGTGCCCTGCGCTCGGCCCGCGGGCTCTCCCTGCGGGCCCTGGCCGAGCGCTGCGCGGTGACCGCCGCCGCGCTCTCCCAGATCGAGAACGGTCGCAGCTCCCCGTCGGTCAGCACTCTCAAGAAGATCCTGGCCGCGCTCGACCTGACGCTGGCCGACTTCTTCACCGGCGGACAGGCCCAGGGCGCCCCCGAGGTCCCCGGCGTAGTGGTTCCGGGCGGTCGCCTGGTGAACGTGGCCTCCGGCCGCGGGCTGCAGTACCTGTCGCTGCCCGGGACGCGCGACGGTCGGGCCATCCAGATCATGCACGAGATCTACGCCCCGGGCGCGGACACCGGCCCGGAGCTCTACAGTCACGTCGGGGAGGAGGCCGGCTTCTGCGTCTCGGGGACCATCGAGGTCACCGTGGACGGCCGCGCCGAGATGCTCAAGCCCGGCGACGCCTTCTACTTTTCTTCGAACCTCCCGCATCGCTGGAGGAACGTCGGGGCGGCGAGCGCACGGATGATTTCCGCCTGCACGCCGCCGACTTTTTAGGACCGGTACAGGAGAGGAGAGAGAGGATCCCATGGCCAAGAAGTTGAAGTACTTCGTCAACGGGGAGTGGGCCGACACCAAGGGCGGCCAGTACATGCCCTGCTACAACCCCTCGACCGGCGAGCTTCTCGCCGAGGCGCCCAAGTGCACCGTCGAGGAGGTCAACGCCGCGGTCGAAGCGGCGGCCGCCGCCTACCCGGCCTGGCGGGACACCCCGGTCACCAAGCGCGTCCAGGTGATGTTCAAGATCAAGCAGCTCCTCGACCAGCACCTCGACGAGCTGGCCAAGCTGCTGGCCACCGAGATGGGCAAGAACCTCAACGAGGCCCGCGGCGACGTGCTCAAGGCCATCGAGGTCACGGAGCTGGCCTGCTCCACCCCGGTGCTGATGGCCGGCTACTCCCTGAACAACGTCTCCACCGGCTTCGACACGGTTGCCAACCGGGTGCCGCTGGGCGTCTTCGCGGGCATCGCCCCGTTCAACTTCCCGGCGATGATCCCCATGGGCTGGATGGCGCCGCTGGCCGTGGCCACCGGCAACACCTACGTGCTCAAGGCCGCCAGCATGGTCCCGCAGACCGCCATGCGCATGGCCGAGCTCTGGGCCGAGGCCGGCGTCCCCAAGGGCGTCTTCAACCTCGTGACCTGCTCGCGCAACGAGGCCGAGATCCTCCTCTCCCACCCGGCAGTCAAGGGCGTCAGCTTCGTGGGCTCGACCAAGATCGGCCTGCACGTCTACAAGACGGCCGCGGCCGCCGGCAAGCGCGTCCAGAGCCTGACCGAGGCCAAGAACCACGCCCTGGTGCTGCGCGACGCGCCCATCGCCGCCACCGCCCAGCGCATCGTTAACTCGGCCTTCGGCTGCGCCGGCCAGCGCTGCATGGCGCTCCCCACCATCTGCGTGGAGGAGCCCATCGGCGACGAATTGGTCGCCGAGCTGGTGGCCGTGGCCAAGAAGCTCAAGATGGGACCGGCGTGGGAGTCGACCACCGACCTGGGCCCGCTGGTCTCCGCCGACCAGAAGAAGTGGGTCACCGACTGGATCGACAAGGGCGTCAAGGAAGGCGCGAAGCTGGTCCTCGACGGCCGCGGCGCCAAGGTCAAGGGCTACGAGAACGGCTTCTTCGTGGGCCCGACCATCTTCGACCACGTCAAGGCCGGCATGCGCGTGGGCATCGACGAGATCTTCGGGCCGGTGCTCTGCGTCAAGCGGGTCAAGGACTTCGAGGAAGGCCTGGCCATCATGAACTCGAGCGAGTTCGGCAACGGCTCGGCCATCTTCACGACCAGCGGCGCGGCCGCCCGCGAGTTCGCCCGGCGCACCGATGCCGGCATGGTCGGCATCAACGTGGGCATCCCCGTGCCGATCTCGCTCTTCCCCTTCACCGGCCACAAGCAGAGCTTCTTCGGCGACCTGCACTGCATGGGCCGCGATGGCGTGGCCTTCTTCACCGAGACCCGCGCGGTCACCAGCTACTGGTTCAACGCCGAGGACCTCAAGGGCAAGAAGGTCGGGACCTGGGAAGGCTCGATGACCAGGACCTAATGCCGCCTGCAGTTCAGGCGGCATTGGAGCAGGTGAACAGTTGAACAGGTGAGCAGGGGAGGCTGAGAGGGCGAAGCGGGGACTGCGCCGGCGATGCCGGATTGCCTCACCTGCGGTCTCCTGCTCACCTGATCACCTGTTCACAACGAGAACGAGAGGATTGGAGAACGGATGAAGACCAAGGAACTCTACGACCAGTACGTGATCACCAGCATGGTGGCCGGCTTCGAGCCGGTCGAGGTCGCCTCGGCCGCGGGCTGCACCATGCGCGCGGTCGACGGCAAGGAGTACCTCGACTGCTTCAGCGGCATCGCCGTGACCAACGCCGGCCACGGCCACCCCAAGGTGCTGGCCGCCGCCGAGAAGCAGATGAAGGAACTGGTGCACTGCTGCACCTACGTCTACTACAGCCCCAAGGCTGGGGAGCTGGCCAAGCTCCTGGCCGAGATCACCCCGGGCAAGCTCCAGAAGACCTTCTTCTCCTGCTCGGGCGCCGAGGCCATTGAGGGCGCCATGCGCCTGGCCAAGCAGTTCACCAAGCGCAAGGAGGTCGTGGCCCTGACCCAGAGCTTCCACGGCCGGACGGCCGCGACGCTCTCGATCACCGGCAACCGCGGCCGCAAGAAGGGCTCGGGCCCGTACCTCTCCGGCGTGGCCTTCGCGCCGGCGCCGTACTGCTACCGCTGCCCGTTCAAGCTCCAGCCCGACAGCTGCGGCACGGCCTGCGCCCACTACGTGGACGACGTCCTCAAGTACCAGACCGCCGGCGACGTGGCCGCCTTCGTGGTCGAGGGCCTGATGGGCGAGGGCGGCATCCTGCCGCTGCCCAAGGACTACCTCAAGATCGCCGTGGACATCGTCCGCAAGGACGGCGGCGTCTTCATCTGCGACGAGGTCCAGAGCGGCTTCGGCCGCACCGGCAAGCTGTTCGCGGTCGAGCACTCCGGCGTCGAGCCCGAGATCATGTGCATGGCCAAGGGCATCGCCGACGGCTGGCCGCTGGCGGCCTTCATCGCCCGCGCGGACATCGCCGGCGCCTTCACGCCCGGCGACCACCTCTCCACCTTCGGCGGCGGTCCAGTGAGCTGCGCCGCGGCCATCGCCAACATCGGGGTGATGCGCGACGAGAAGCTGCCCGAGAACTCCGCCGCCCGCGGCGAGCAGATCATGGGGCGCCTGACCAGGTTCGCCGAGAAGAACCGGCTGGTCGGCGACGTCCGCGGCAAGGGCCTGATGATCGGCGTCGAACTCGTGAAGGACAAGAAGACCAAGGAACCGGCCGGCGACGAGGCCAAGAAGGTCCGCGCCGCCTGCCGCGAGAAGGGCGTGCTGGTGGGCCTGGGCGGGACGCTGGCCAACGTCATCCGCGTCCAGCCACCGCTGGTCATGACCGCCGCGCAGGCCGACCAGGCCGCCGAGACCATCGAGAAGGCGATCAGCGAAGTCAGCAAGTAGCGCACCGGGGCAGTTCCGCACCGCCGGCCACCTCCGCTCAGGGGTGGCCGGTGGTCTTTCCGGGTGCTGGCAGCTGTTGTATGGTTGTCCGTACAAATATGCCAACCAAGGGCGGTTGATGGTGTACTACCATGCATTGCGCTTGTCCGGACATCTTTAGGAGTTCGAGCATGATCCAGCTGCGAACCGTTGGCGCCGGAGTTCTGTCGTTCCTGGCGGCAGGTTGTCTTGCCGCTGCTGGCGGTGAATTCGAGGTCAAGCTGACCGTGCAGGAGTCCGCGGGACTGGCCCGGACCGCCGAGCCGGTCTCCGGCGGCATCCCACTGCCGCGTGGGGCGGTCAAGGATCCGGCGGCGATGAAGCTCCTCGACGCCGAAGGCAAGGAGGTCCCCGCCCAGTTCTCGGCCATCAACCGCTGGGCGGCCGACGGCAGCGTGATGTGGCTGCTGGTCCAGTCGACGGCCACGGTTCCGGCCAAGGGGCAGGTCGCCTACACGCTCAAGTCCGGCGCGGCCGGCACCAAGCGGAGCCTGCTCAAGGTCGAGGACGGCGCCGATGCGGTGACCGTAGAGACCGGCAAAATCAGGTTCGTAGTGGGCAAGAAGAAGGCCAACCTCCTCGACGGCGCCTGGCTGGACGCTGACGGAGACGGCAAGTACGCCGATGCCGAGCAGGTGGTGGTCTCCGATCCGCGCGGCGGAGCGGTCCTCACCATCAAGAACGGCGAGGTCTACACCTCGGGCGCCTCGACGCCCAAGGAGGTGGTCGTCGAGGAGAGCGGCCCGGAGCGGGCCATCGTCATGGTCAAGGGCCTGCTCGCCGCCGAGGGCGGCAAGGGCGCGCTGCCCTGGTGCTACGGTTACATCGTGCGCATTCGCGCCTACGCCGGCGAGCCCTATCTCCGGATCAGCTACTGCTTCACCGACGACGCCAACCCGCCGATCGGCTCGCCGGAGATGAAGGACTCGGCCGTGGGCATCCCGCTCAAGCTCTCCGGCGAGATCACCGCCGGCCTGGGCGGCAAGACCGCGGCGAGCGGCGCGCTGGCCGAGGGCAAGGAGGCAGCGCTCGTCTGCTCCGGCTCGGACCCCAACAAGCTCTACGGCGTCACCATGGTCGAGCCGAAGCTCTCCGGGCTCGACGGCAAGGTCGCGGCCGGCGACCTGGGCTGGGCCGCGGCGACAAACGGCAAGCTGGGCGCCAGCCTCTCCGTCCGCCACCTGCGCGAGAACTGGCCGGCCGTCCTGCGCGCCCGGCGCGAGAAGGACCGGGTCTGGCTCGAGCTCAAGCCCTGGCCGGCGGAGGTCGAGACCGAGCGCTACCTGGACGTCTGCACCCGCAAGACCTACGAGCTCCAGCTGACGCTCGCCGCCGGCGGCGCGGCCATCGAGAAGTCCCCGGAGCTCCTGACCGCCCAGAACGACGCCCTGCGCTTCTGGCCGCCGGCCGAATGGACCCTGGCCACGGGGGCCTGGGGCGACTTCGGCGGGCTGGCGCTGCTGGACGACGCCGCCCGGAAGGCGCTGGACCGCGAGCCGCTCTTCGGCGATACCGGTTGGCGGCTCTTCGGGGCCTGCGGCGAGATGGAGAGCGGGTCGTCGCGCGCCCCGGGAGGCGGCTACGAGCCGCTGCTGAAAGACAGCGTCTACTACAACGGTTACATGCAGACCGGCCAGCGCCGGCTCTTCGACCAGATCGAACGCACCAGCTGGCACTGGCGCGACCGCCGCATGATCTTCATGGACGCCGACGTCAGCGCCAGCCGCTGGGAGGGCAACGGCTCCTACCAGGCCTACGCCCGCAAGGGCGTCAAGGACTTCCCCGCGGTCCAGTCGACCTCGCTCGAGAAGAAGTTCGGCGCCTGGAACTACGGCGGCGCCTGGGGGCCGATGGACACCCAGCACTTCTCGGTCGACGAGGTGGTCGCCTACTACTACCTGACCGGCGACCGCCAGTGCATCGACGCGCTCAACAAGTACGCCGAGCAGGCCGGCTACCTCGCCCGGACCAGCATCGAGTCCGTCAAGAAGTCGGGCTCCAGCCGCGCCAACGGCTGGACCACCCGCGCGCTGATGACCGTCTACGAGGCCACCGGCGAGAAGCGCTGGTTCGAGCTCTCCCGCGACGCCGCCCACGCCATCTGCGAGGGTATGGACAAGACCGCCGGGACCATCTCCCCGGCCAAACCGGTCGGCCGCGCGCCCGACCCCAAGCTCGACGGCCAGACGCCCTTCATGGCCGCAGTGGTGGGCATGTCCCTCGGGCGCTACTACCGCCACCAGCCGGAGGAGGAGGTCCGCGACGCCATCCTGGGCATCGCCGACTGGATGTACTACGACATCGTCAAGCCCGGCGGCGGCTTCAGCTACCACTGGTTCATCAACGATCCCGGCGGCCGCTCGGTGTCCGGCAACCGCTGCATGAGCACCATGGCCTGGGCCTATCTGGCCACCGGCCAGAAGCGCTACCTGGAGGCGGCCGACGCCCACGGCGCGATCATGAAGCTCTCCGGCTGGTACCTGAACGGCTTCGGCCAGGAGTACATCAACATCAAGACCGGCAAGCGCGCCGACGATGCCCCGCCGGCGGCGGTAAAGGACTTGGCGGCCGAGGCGCTCGGCGGCGGCAAGGTCAAGCTCACCTGGACGGCGCCCGGCAACGACGGCGACAAGGGCACGGCCGCGGAGTACCAGGTGAAGTTCTCGGCCAAGGAGATCAAGGAGCACTGCGACTGGCGCAACGAGGCCGACAAGGCGGTGAGCTTCTGGGCGGCGACCAACTGCAAGAACGAGCCCAAGCCTGCGGCCGCCGGGGCCAAGGAAACCTACACTGCCGAGGGCGTGCCGGCGGGGACTTGCTGGTTCGCGCTCAAGAGCTACGATGGGCAGCCCAACCAGAGCGACCTGTCCAACGTGGTCAAGGTCGAAGTCAAGTAGGCGAGGAGACGCAGATGAACCGCACCATTCTCGGAGCGACTGCCGCGGCCCTGCTGGCCGGTGCGGCGTGGGCTGGGGAGCCCTTCGACAAGCTCAGGGCCCCGAGCAGCGCCGAGGGGTTCGAGGTCAAGCTGACGGTCGAGGAGCCCGCAGGCGTGGCCCGCAAGGCCGAGCCGGCCTGCGGCGGCATCCCGCTGCCGGCGGCGACCTTCAAGAAGGACCAGGAGTTCAAGGTCACCTCCGGCGGCAAGGACCTCCCCGCCCAGGTGCTGCCCCTGGTGGTCGACGAGAAGGGCTTCGTGCGCTGGGTGCTGATCGACACCCAGCTGGACGTCCCGGCCAAGGGCAAGGCCGAACTGGTCCTGACGACCGGGAAGAGCGCCGTGCCGGAGAAGCCGCTCAAGGTGACCTCCGGGGCCGACGGCGCCTCCGTGGACACCGGCGCGGCAGCCTTCACGGTCAGCAAGGCTCAGCCGTTCTCGCTCTTCAGCACGGCGACCTGCGGCGGAAAGAAGGTGGTCGGCGGCGGCAGCGCCAGCTACACCGACGCCACCGACAAGGCCAACCCCAAAACCTACAAGGCCGCGGCCCCGACGACCATCGAGGTGTTCGAGGCCGGCCCGATGCGCGCCACGCTAAAGGTGACCGGGGGCTTCGACGGGGACGCCGACACCAAGATGCGCTACATCGCCTGGATCACCGCCTGGGCGGGTCAGAGCCGGGTGCAGGTGAAGTACATCCTGGCCAACAGCCACCCGGACCAGTTCACCTTCCGGCAGATCGACGACTCGAGGATCGCCCTCAAGCTCGAGGGCGGCGCCGCGGCGGGCGGCCCCGGCCCGGCCGTCAAGGCCGGCCCGGTCTCGGCCCACGACCTGCACTTCGAGGTCCGCCAGCCCCGGAAGCTGGAGGCCAAGGACGGCGAGCTGCTGCTCCGGGGCATCGTTCCCATGACCGAGGCCACCGGCAAAACGCCCTGGGCCAGCCGCAGCGTCCTCTTGATGGACAGCTCGCACTCCAGTTCGTTCTACGTCGTCGACCTGGCCGGGGGCGATCTGGACGCCCGCAAGGAGGCCGACCGTCAGCGCCTGCACATCATGGCCCCGCCGAAGTGGTACTTCGACACCGAGGCCCTGGCCTGCGGGAAGTTCGGCACCCAGGCCGACGAGATGGCCTGCTACTACGCCTGGAAGTGGACCTACGACGCGAAGCAGGCGCCGCGCCGGCCCGGCAACAAGATCCCGGTGGTCCGCTACGTCCACGACGAGGACAACCACTACGAGAGCGAGCAGGACATCGTCGACGCGCTGGTGCTGATGTACCTGCGCACCGGGGCCCGGGATTACTTCACGACCGGCGAGGCCTGGGCCAACTACAACATGGACCTGCAGGCCTTCCGCACCGACGGCTGGCGCTTCAAGGACGGCGGGGTCTGGTGGAACAAGGGCGGCCCAAGCTGGGGCAACAGCCCGCAGCGCGCCAAGGATCCGGTCACCGGAATGCGCAACGGCGCGCCCAACCCCTGGGACAAGGCCGAACAGCTCGGCCGGATGGCGGTCGCCAAGGGCGACATCGAGGAGATGGACCGGCTCAGCGACAGCAAGCAGTGCTACTGCCACTGCTACGGCGCGGGGCTGGCCGGCTGGTTCTGCATCACCGGCGAGCGCGACGCCCTGGAGGCGGCCATCGACTCCGTGGAGCAGAACCACGACGGCCAGTCGCGGGCCTTCAAGAAGGTCCCGGGCACGAGCAACGACTTCAGCCGCGACTTCACCCGCGGGAGCTACGTGGCCCACGCCGTGCGGCTGGCCGCCCCGACCGACGAGTTCGTCCGGCAGGCCAGCGACTTCCTGGCGGCGGTCTACATCAAGCGTCCCAACCCCGAGCCGCACGGCTTCGTGCCCGCGGCCTCCAAGACTGACGCCAAGACCATCGAGGGGCTGACCTCCGGCAAGGGGGCTGCCAAGATGCAGGAGCTGGGCATCGAGCTGCAGGACGGCATGCTGGCCGACACCAAGAAGAACCGCAAGTGGCTGACGGTGAACAGCCCCGGCTCGTGGATGTTCGTCTACGAGTCCGGCGCGCTGGAGTGCTACTACCGCATCACCGGGGACGAGGACGCCATGGACCGGGCCATCGGCTACGGCCAGGGCGCCGCCCGGGTGCTCTTCCAGACCAAGCACAGCAACCTGGCCTACGGCGGCATCCTGATCGACTTCCCGACCCGCGGCTTCGCATGGGACCAGGCCAGCTGGGCCATCCCCGACGGAGTGGAGAACGGCGAGGGCGTGAGCATCAACGGCTATCTGGCCCGGTTCCACCCGGACATCTGCGCGCGGGCTTACTCGCTGACCGGCGAGAAGTTCCTCAAGCAGCGCGCCTACGACTACTGGTGGGGCGGCTCCCACCGCGGCTACAACGCCACCAAGATGCACGCCCTGGGCGGCGTGGGCGCCTGGGCCAACATCAACAGCGACCACGACGAGAACGTGATTCTCACCGGCCGGACCTTCTACGAGTGGAGCCACCCGCGCAAGGACGAGGCCGCCCCCAAGGCCGTGGCCGACCTC
>JAKLDR010000092.1 GCA_022703445.1 Planctomycetota bacterium
TCAAGGGTGCGGGGATGTACGAGAACGGCAAGGAGTGCCCGCGGGTCAACGTCACCCTGGCCACCGGCATCCCCGAGGCGCGCTGCCGCAAGGTCAACCTCGGCTACCGCGACCCGGAGTCCATCGACCCCAAGCAGTGGATGAACCGCGAGGCCGAGGGCTACCTCTACGTCCAGAAGGCCGGCGAGACGCTCTACCGGCTGAAGGGCTGAGCGGGCCATCGGTATCGCTATCGGTATCGGCATCGCTATCGGAGCGGCAGCGATGCCCGTTCTCCGGCCAGGGAGCTTGCCGCTTTGCCCGCCGCGGCGGGCAAGCTCCGACCGCGATACCGATAGCGATAACGACAGCAACGTCGGGAATGCCGGCGCGCCATGAGCCTGCCGGTCCCGGCCGCGCTGCTGGCCGCCTGTCTTCTCTGGGCCATCTCCTTCATCGCCACCAAGGTCGCCCTGGAGGAGGGCGTCCCGCCGCTCACCGTGGTGGCGCTCCGCCTGGTCATCGCCGCGCTGTGCTTCGCGCCGATCCTTGTGCGGCGGCGGGCGCAGATCTTCGCCGGGGGGCCGGCCCGGTGGCGTCAGCTCCTGGTCCTGAGCCTGATCGGCGTCTCCCTGCACCACGGGACCCAGACGGTCGGCCTCAGTCACACCTCCGCCTCCAACGCCTCGCTCTGGGCCATGACTTGCCCAATCTCCATCGCCCTGATCGCCGCGGTCTTCCTGCGGGAGAGGATCGGCGTCCGCAAGGCCGGCGGCATCGTCCTGGCCGTCGCCGGAGCGCTCCTGGTGCTGGGCCCGGACGTCCTCCGCGGAGTGGACCTGCGCGGGCACCTGCTCGGCGACGGCCTGGTCTTCGTCAGCCTCTTCCTGTGGGCGGCCTTCACCGTCTACGGCAAGCGGCTCTCCGCCGAGCTCGGCCCCCTGGAGCTCATCGCCGCGGCCACGGCCGTCGGGGCGGCCTGCATGCTCCCGGTCGGGGCCTGGGAGGTGTGGCGCCTGGGCTTCGACCCGACCCGCATCGGGATCGAAGCCTGGGGGGCCATCGGCTTCCTGGGGTTCGGCTGCGGCTTCCTGGCCAACCTGCTTTACTTCCTGGCCCTGCGGCGGACCGAGACGCAGAAAGCCGGCGTGTACCTCTACACCATCCCGCCCATGACCTACGCGGCCTCCTGGCTGGCCCTCGATGAGCGCATCGGCCCCGGCCTGATCGCCGGCTCGCTGCTGGTCGCCGCCGGGGTCTGGCTCACCGGGAAGGGGTGACAGGGGCCCCATCCCGCACAGCCGCCGGTTCTGGCCTTGAGCCCCCACCCGGACCACCTATGATGCGTTCGGCATCGGGCATCGAGATCGATCCTGGGCCAGGAGATTGAGGCGCTATGTCGGACAGATCCGCAGGGGGCTGCCTGCTGCGCAAGCTGGGATGTCTGGGCCTGCTCTTCACCGCGGGCATGGCCGTGGCCGGGGCCCGCTTTGCCTGGCAGGGACTGACCAACCGCCAGCTGACGGTCGTTGACTACCAGGACTTCGTCCAGCAGCGTCCCAAGGCCGAATGGATCAAGCTCACCAACACCAAGATGCTGGTGACCGACGCCATCGTCGCGACCAAGTTCGGAAGTCCGACCGGTCTGTACCTGCCGGTGCGCGGCAAGGACGAGGCCGGCGGAGGGCCGGTCCATGTCCTGCTCAAGACTCAGGACCCGGACACCCTCAAACGCGTGGCCGCACTGCAGAGCGCTGGCGCGTCCGGCAAGTCCGAACGGGAGCTCCTCGGCATCCTCTCCCAGGATGGAATCTACGTCGAAATGGAAGTCAAAGGCCTGGCCGAGAAGGGCACCGGTCTGAAAGACAAGGAGCTCAAGAAGTTGCGCGCGGCGGAGAAACAGCTGGCCGAGGACTTCGTGATCATCGACCACGGTGCCGAGCCGCACTTCTTCCTCGCCCTGGTCTTCATGTTGGCCGGGATAGGCGGTTTCGTGGTTGTCTGGAAGCTGATCCTGGTGTTTGGCGAGGAGAAGGAGAAACCCGTTCCGGCCGCCATACCCGTGGCCCGCGAGGTGCCGCCACCGCAGGGCTGATCGGAGCACCAAGGACGGACACGGCGGTCCGTCGGCGCCTCCCCCGGCTTCTTCACGACAGCTCCGGCTATCTGCCGCCGGTGATCTTCATGCCCAGCTTCTCGCGAACCCGGTCGCGCTCGGCACGCAGCGCCGCGGTTCGCTCCCCGAAGCCGGGGATCTCGAAGCCCCAGGTGTAATCGTACTTGTCGTGGTCGGCGACGAAGTAGTTGACCACGCCGGTGCACTCCCGGGGGTTGAAGTAGGCGCTCTCGGTGCGGAGGTACGGGTCGCCCCCGGCGTAGCGCGGGTGGATCTCGTTCTGCACCCACGCCGGCTGGGCGCGGATCTGCGCAGGGTTCTGCCAGATCTCCCAGACGCTGGCGAGCTTCCCATCGGGCCTCAGGAAGAACTTGCCGCGGACGTCACAGTAGGACCAGTGCCCGTCGAGCCAGGCCTCGACCGCCCCGTGGCCGCCGATGTGGTGGCCGACGTAGCGGGCAGGTAGGCCGGCAACCTGGCAGAGAACTATGAGCAGCCGGGCCTGCTCGTTGCAGACCCAGACGCGCTTGGCGATCAGGTCCTCCTCGGTGCCGCCGCTGAAGAGGTCCGTGTGCCACTCGCGGGTGTCGGGCAGGTCGCGCACGAAGCGCATCAGCCACAGGAACTTCCGGAAGTCGGGCAGCCCGGCCACGCCGAGCTCCCGGACGACCTTCTCCAGGCCCGGCCGCGAGCCGGGGGCATGGTTCACCACCGTCGGTGTGTAGTCCGAGTAGATGTACTCGGCGGTCTGGGCGCAGAGGTAGATCTGAGAGTCGATGAAGTGGGCCCCGTCCACGCGATTGCCCTCGCCCCAGCGCAGGATGGTCGACCAGGCCTCCAGGGCCGCGCGCTGGTCGGGATCGACCAGGTTGTGGTAGGCGGTGCCGCGATACTCGGCGAAGGGCTCGGTCATGGTCAGTCCCTCATTTCCTCCAGGCCGGCGGTCTTGCGGTCGAAGCGGAGCGCCCAGACCTTGCGGGCGCTGGAGTTGTTGAGCAGCACCAGCTTGAACTCCGGGTCGTAGGCCAGGGCGTCGGAGTAGCTGAAGGGTTTGTCGCTGAATTCCACGGCCTTGCCGCCTTCGACCCACTTGAGGTTCAGCCAGTAGAACTTGCCGTCATTGGGGTCCCAGGCGTAGCTCCGGACCTTGCCGTCGGGGCTCTTGAGCGGGCACATGCCCAGGACGAGGTCCGCGTCCGGCAGGTGGACGGCCTCGCCGCCGCGGAAGATCCACTGGTCCAGCGCTTTGGGTTTGACGAAGGCGACCTTCTCGCTGGTTCCGGCCGCTAGGTCATACTTGAAGATGTCCTTATCGTACGTCATCCACAGGCAGTTGCGCTTGGAGTCGTGGATCACGCAGGGGCCGTCGCACCAGGCCACGTTCTGGCCGCTCATCCTGGGGCCGTTCCAGGGCAGCTTCTTCCACGCCCCGGCCTTGGCATCGAAGCGGAAGATGCCCTTGTTCGACACGACGATCGCGCCGGCCGGCGTGGCCTTGATGTGGCTGTGCATCACCCAGTCATGTTCCAGTCCGGGCATGGGTCGCGGCTCCCACTCGCGGGCCAGCGGGTCGTAAACCCGCTCGAGATAGAACATCTTCCGTGCCGTCGGGTCGTAGGAGTAGCTCTTGTAGGCATGCATGGGCACGTGGGCGCGATCGTTGAACGACAGCGGCACGGGCTGGCTGGCGTAGACGTTTTCGATGGGATCGTCCGGGTGGTAGCCGATGGTCCAGAAGCCGCCGAGAACGCTGAAGTGGGCCACGTCGTTCTCGTGGCTGGTGGCGTGTCCGCCGCCCCAGAGCAGGAACTGGTGGCGGTCGGTGTCGTAGGCGCTGGTGCCCCAACGGTTGGTGGCGCCCGGAGCATACTTCGGAAACTGCAGCGCCGTCCACTGGTTTGCGGGCAGTTCTTCGAGGCTCTTCCTGGTCTTCGCCGGATCGGGTTGGGCCAGCTTC
Organism: Planctomycetota bacterium; assembly: GCA_022703445.1. Classification (GTDB taxonomy): domain Bacteria; phylum Planctomycetota; class SZUA-567; order JAKLDR01; family JAKLDR01; genus JAKLDR01. The sequence continues at coordinate 4,053 of JAKLDR010000092.1, forward strand.
TCCCAGTCCGCCGGGTCGATCCGGTTGAAGTCGTACGTTCCCGAAGCGGCGCCGCGCGCGGCGGTGCCGGCTGCGTCGGCCTTGCCGGCGTCGATGCGGCAGGCCCAGGTGACCAGCTGATCGTGGCCGGCGGTTGTTACGCAGGCCAGGACGTCATCCCCGTTAACCGCTCCAGTCTGGATGCCACGGGCGCTGGTCGCCGGGCAGTTGGGGCTGGCGTCACCGGTCAGGGGCACGTGGCTCAGGAGTTGCCACACGTTGGCGGCTGCGTCGTAGGTCCAGATCTCCTGGGCGAGCGGCCCGCGGCTGTAGCCGCCGGCGAGCACGACCTTCCCGGCCTTGGGCAGCCAGCCAAGGATGTGTCCGGCGCGCGGGGACGGGCCCTTCTCCGGGAACTTCTGCTCCCAGGAACGCGTCGCGCAATCATAGAGCCAGGTGTCGGAGAGCGTCCGGTCGAGCCCGTCTCCGCCGAAGAGGACGATCTTCTTACTGGCCGGGTCGAAGACGGTCTGCGACCGCGCCCGGCCGGGCGGCTCGGGCGAGAGCGCGTCGACGGCCTGCTCGAAGATCACCCGGGCGGCGCGGATGGACGCGATCTTCTCCGGCGTGATCGCACCAGACAGGGTCGGGCCGGCGGCCTTGACCGCGGATGCGGCGGCGGTCAGACGCTTACCTGCCATCTCCCCGGCCAGCTTCTCGCTGCCCGCCAGACCGGCGGCGCCGACCTCGCCCGCGAACTTCTCGGCGGCGGCGGCGAGCCTGGCGGCCTCGGCCGGGAGGTCGACCTTGGTCTCCTCGGCGGTCTCGGCCACCGCGTGGCGGCTGGCGCAACGGCCGAGCAGCGTCTTGGCCTCCCAGCGCAGGTCCTTGGCCTTGGCGAAGAGGCCCTTGAGCTTGGCCGACCCGAACTCGAGCTTCCGCCACTCGTTCTTCTCGATGCTGTAGGCCCAGGTGGAGACGTCGGCGCTGCCGCCGCCTCCGCCGGTGTGGAGGATCTCCTTGTTGACCGGGTCGTGGCACATCGAGCCCCAGACCAAGTTCGTATCGCGGGGCTTGACCTTGAGTTCCCCCCAGGTCCGCTTGGCGGTGTCGTAGATGAACATCTCCTTGCCGGGCGACAGGTAGACCCGGCCGTCGTCCGGGACGTAGCACCAGGCGTAGCTGTTGGTCACCACGGGCGCCCACTGGCCGCCGGCGACCAGGCGCAGTTGCTCGCCGTCCTTGTAGAACGGCCCGCCGCCCAGGCCGTTGCCGTGCCTCTCGCGGTCCTTGGCATACTGCTCGCCCAGGGGGCCGGACTCCGGACGGTCCTTCTCCAGACCCGCCGGATAGGCGTTGAGCCACCGGCCGGCGGCCAGGTCGAACTCCTCGGTGTCGTAGTGGCGCGCGATCGTGCCGTAGCCACGGCCCTGCGTGCCGCCGGCCAGGACGAATCGCTTGATCCCGGAGGCGTACAGGAAGAGCGGCTGCGCGCGGCCGCCGGTCTTCGACTCGGTCAGCTTCACCCAGGTGTTGGCCGGGGCGTCCTTGAGCGCGGACGGCTCGCCGGCCGCCAGTGGACTGCCAAGCCAGAGCACAATCGACAGACCGATCATCAAACGCATTTTCGACCTCCCATGAGTCGGCACGGCAACCCTCTTCTCTTGCGTTTCATCTACCTTCCGCCCGCACCCGGCCCGGCGCCGATCTCGGCGCAGAGCGAGAACAGCCTGTCGTCATCCTCCTGCCAGGTGGGGAGGAAGGCTGCCGCCCTTCCGGGGGCGGGGGCGTTCCCGCCACTGGCGCCCGGCATGATCCCGAGGTTCCGGGTGGCCCGTTTGGTCAGGAACTCCTGGCACTTGGCGGCGAGCGCCGCGTCGAGCTTCTTGCCGTCAACGGCCTTCAGCAGGAAGACCAGGGCCTCGGTGACCTGCAGGCCCTCCGCGAAGGCCTCCAGCCTCTCGGTGCCGAGCGGCCCGTTGGGGCCGGGTGCGGTGAAGCTCGTGATGCTCTCGTACATGCCGGCGCCGCCATAGGCGAAACAGAGCGGCCGCTTCGTATCCGGCATGACCCAGTAGTCGGCGCCGCTCTGGCCGAGCCCGGCCCAGCCGGTGTGGAGGATGATCTCGGGATTGAAGCGATGGCCGAAGAGCCCGTCGTTCTGCCGCAGGGTGCAGGCCCCCGCTCCGTAGCGGGACCACACCCAGACGTTGTGCCGGTCCGTCTTCCAGGGCATGCCGAACTCGGGCTTGCGCGGTGCGCCCACCCCCCAGACGATCTCGCGGAAGGCCACCGGCACCGCCTGCCCGTCGACGGCCTTGTAGGCGGAGGGGTTCTTGTGGGAGGTGCTGAACCAGGGCATCCCGGGCGCCGCCTTCCGGAAGGCCGTCACGGTCTCCCTGTGAGGGAAGGCGTCCCCGGGGGTGCCGATCGCGGCCACGTCCAGCCAGCCCCGCTGCGTAATGCGCTTCAGGGCCTCGGCCATGACCGGCCGCCAGAACTCGGCGCTCGCGTCCGTGCCGTAGAGCGGCTGATCCATCGGCTCGACCTTGCCGGTGGCCGGGTCGAGGCGGCTCACCTTCACCGGGTTTTCACCGGTGGACTTGTAGGGGCTGCCCGAACCGCTGTTGCCATCCGCCCCGGCGCGGAAGACGTTCAGCAGGAGCGCCCGGGGCTTGCCGAGCTTCTTCTCGTAGAGGTCCAGGTACCTGTCGAAGGGGGCGAAGTCGTATTCGTACTTGCCGCCGCCCTTGTCGATCCATCTGACCATGGATTCGGCGTTGCCGCCGTTCCAGGCGTTGACGATGAGGTGCACCGGGCACAGGCCGTTGCCGGTGGGTCCGATCAGCTCCAACACCTGCCCCATCAGCTCGAAGTGCCGGTCCGACCACAAGGGCACCCCGTAGCGCCGGGCCGTGGACTCGTGCGACTGCCAGATATGGGTCCGGCAGGTCAGGTCCTTGAGCTCTGGCATGGTCCAGCCGTAGACCTTGATGCTCAGCGGCACCTTGGTGGCGGTCAGCCCCTCTGCGGAGACGGTCACCTCGCCGCGGTAGGTGCCCGGGGCCGCATCGGCCGGCACCAGCACGGTGAGCCAGACCGGCTGCATGGCTCCGACCGGCACAGACCGGTCATCGTACTTCTGACCGTAGAACCCGGGACGCACGCTCCGCACGGGCGTCTCGGCCGGAGGCTCGGACAGCAGGGTGTCGAACCGCGTGTCGATCACGAAGAAGTTGTAGTCCTTGATGGGCTCTGCCACCGCCGGGAAACGCACCAGCACCCGCTTGGCCGGGATCGCCCCCCCGCCGCCTTCGTGCGCCAGGTCGCCGGCCTGCACCCTGACCCCCCTGATCGCCCTGGCCGAGGCCAGGACCACCTGGCCGCTGGCCCGGCCGTTGCGCGGGGCGATCAGATTGACCCGAAGTTCCTTTTCGCCCTGAGCCGGGGTGTCGAAGGCGGTCAGGTCGCGCGGCGGCTGGCAGACCCAGAGCTGCACCCCCTCCGGGCGCTGGGGAGCCGCGGCTGGAGTCTCCGCCGCCTGGGCGGGCGAGTTCTGGCCGGCCCCGAGGCCGGAGGCGGTCAGAGCCAGGGCCAGGGCCAGCACCGATGCTTTCCTCGTCATGAGACACCGTTCCTTTCCTTCAGCTCCCGTGGCGCTGTCGTGCTCGACCGGACCATCAGTCGATCGGATACCGTCAGGAACCGTCCCTCGCCGGGCGTCGCCGGCCGTAGGACTGCGCGAACCGCCTCCTGGCCCATCTTCCGGAAATCTATCCGGCAACTGGTCAGGGCGTTGCAGGTTCCGTTTCGCGACGCGGTGTCGCCAAAGCCGGCCACGCTGATGTCCCGCCCCGGCTCCAAGCCCCGCCGGCGCAGGCTCTCCATGACCAGCAGCGCCCGGCGGTCGTCGTAGGCGAATATGGCAGTGGGCGGCTCCGGAAGGGACAGCAGCTCTCCGACCGCCGCGTCCACCAGGGCCGGAGCCTTCGAGAAGTCGGCGGGCACGCCCAGCGCCGGGGCGACCGTCAGGTGCTCGTCGGCCGGCACGCCGGCTTCCTCCAGCGCCGCCAGGTAGCCGCCGTGCTTTTCCGCGTTCCATTGCTGCCGGTCGCCGACGTCCAGAAAGCCGATCCGACGGTGGCCGAGCTCCAGGAGGTGCCTGGTCACCGCCTGCGCGCCGGACAGACTGTCGTCGGTCACCGAGACCACCGGCAGACCGCGGGGAGGCTGATCGACGACCACGACCGGCCCGGTCGCCCTTGCCAGCAGGCGGGACACGACCCGGTGCTCGGCGAAGCGGAGCAGGACGAATCCCGAGTGGCCGCGCATCGCGCGGTTGTCGAGCAGGCGCTCGGCGTCCCTGGGATCCTCCCAGGCCAGGAGCTCGCAGCGCGTCCCGGACCGCTCGGCCTGGGACTGGGCGCCGGCGATCATGTCTGCGAGCGGACTCCAGCCGGCTTCCGCTTCCGGTCGGCCGCGGACGACGAGCGCCAGCGACGCGGCCGCTGCCCGGGCCCGGCGCTGCCCGGCGTCGAGAACGTAGGTCCCCGAGCCGTGGCGCCGCTCGATGAGCCCGTCGGCCTCCATGGCGGCCAGCGCGCGCTGGAGGGTCTGCTGGCAGACACCCAGCTTCTCCGCCAACTGGCGGTAGCCGAGCAGCCGCCGGCCGGCGAGCTTCTGTTCCCGGATCATCAGCTCGATCCGCTCGCGGACGCCGGTCATCCGGGGGGCGTGGTCGATCCTCTTGGGCATGTCGGCCGCTCCATCATGTCACTTTCAGCACACTTTCAGATACACCGGATCCGCCGCCATGTCCGCAGGATTCCTGAAATCATGCCGGAAGAGCCGCCTGGCGGCCCCGGTGCGCCATCCGTGGCTCACCGACCGCTGGGGTTCGCCTGAGCAGCGGCTTGACGCGGCGAAGGAGGCCCCGGGACCGTTCCCCGGCCCCGTTCCATCGTCACCCTGGAGGCGGCTACTGAACCGCGCAGCTCTCCTCCGCCGCGTAGACCAGCTTCGCCCGCAGCATGCGCAGGTTCACGCTGTCGCTCATGTAGGCGTATCGGTCGGTGACGCCCACGCCCATGAGCCAGGAGAAGGCCAACTCCGGCTGGGCGAAGGGGCTGGGCAGATCCCTGGGGTCGTCCGGGCGCCGCGCGCGCACCCTGCCGCTCTTGGGGTCAACCACTTGGCTCTCCGACCCCGCGAAGTTGTTGTCGCCGTAGCCGCCGAACTGGGTGATGGCGTTGCCGTTGGTGTCGATCACGCCGACCCGGAACTGGGGCGTGTCCGGGAAGAAGACCCGGCCGAACTCGTCGACCTCGAAGGTCACATTCTCGCAGTTGCAGCCGTAGAAGCCGATGTGGCCGATGCCCGGGTGGATCCACTCGGCCCCGGTCACCTTGGTGCCCCGGAGATAGCCGGCGCTCTGGACGTAGTCCACGTCGACGGTCTTCAGGGCCGGGTCGAGCTTGAGCTCCCCGGTGTAGGGGCAGTTGCCGTGGCCGGGGGAGTCCGTGGAGGCATGGGCCTTGTCCCAGTGGACCGCCCCGCCCTTGGGGCCGAACTTGAGGATGCTGCCGTACATCAGCGTGGCCGAGCCCACCGGGCCCTTGTAGCTGGTGTACCACTCGCCGGGTTTGCCGTCGGGCTTGACCGCCACGCCCTTCTTCGCGAACTGTTCGGCCATCTCCGCGGGGACGATCCAGCCCTTGGGCCGGACCGCCTCGGCCACGTAGATGTTGCCGGCGGCGTCGAACTTGGGACCAACCGCGGCGTCGGAGAGGTCCCAGAGGATCGGGGCGTCCTGCGCCGTGATGCGCTTGCCGCTGGGCAGGTACTCGTGCAGCGACTTGCGGGTGCGCCCGCCGGTCGGGACCGAGAAGCGGTACGGCTCGATCACGAAGAGGTGCCCGTCGCTCCAGCGCGCGGTCAGGTTGTGCGGGAGCATGCTCATGGCCACCGGGACGTAGGCGATGGCCGGGTGCGGCCCGGCGCCGGCGTCGTAGCACTTGAGGTCCTCGGGCGTGGCCGTCCGCGGCTCGGTCCAGGCCAGGCCCTTGCCGTCGCGGTCCCACTGCATGAAGTGCCGCGGCCACTGCAGCCCGTAGAGGTTGCCGTTGGGCGCGGGCACCAACTGCGTGCCCAGGCCGTTCTCGTTGTGGACCTGACCGGGATTGAGCCAGATCGACTCCATCTTACCGGTCTTCTCGCTGAAGCGCTGGTTGACGCCGCCGTTGGCGCCGTCGCGCAGGTAGATCTCCTTGCGGAGGCGGTCGACCTGGACGTTGGTGAAGGGCTTGATGTCCGGGTAGCGCTTGTCCTCGGAGGTGGCCCGGCTCGCGCCGAACTTGGGGCCGGTCCCCGGGTCCTCGATCCGCTGGGTCTTGAGCCAGGAGCCGCAGATCCAGAGAACCGTGGGGTCGGCGGTCTCGTCCACGGCCAGGGTGAAGCCCCAGGGGCCGAAGCTCATGGGCACGGCCGCCTCGGGCTTGAGGTCCTTCCACCCCTTGGGATCCGCCCCGACCGGCGGCTTGAAGCGCTTGAGCGCGCCGGCCCCGAGCACGTAGAGAGCCCCGGTGCGCGTCGAGAAGCCCAGGCGCCTGGGCTTCTCGGTGGCGATCTCGCCCCGGTACTTGCCGTCCTTCTCGTCGACCACCACCACGCGGCCGTTGGCCTCGTCGGCGACGAAGAGGTTGCCCTTGCCATCGCTGACCAGCCCGGTCGGCGCGCCGCCCAGGTGGGTTTCGTCCCTGCCGGTTTTGGCCGGCTCGCCAAAGAGGACCTGGCAGCCGGTGCGTTGCGGGCAGGATACGCTGTAGACCGCGGCCAGCGGCTTGTTCTCTCCGGAGGACAGCCCGCCGATGTAGAGACGCTTGCCGTCCGACGACACCGCCAGGCAGGCGTTGGTGTTGGCCCCGCCCTGGGGGCCCATCATCAGGCCCTTGGCGCCGCTGCCGTCGAGGGCCACGGCAAACTTGTCGTCCTTGGGCATCGCGGCGGTCAGCGGGAACCGGTTGATGCGCGGCGGGGCGGCGTTGCCCAGCTGGAACAGGTCCGCGCCGTCGCGGCTCACCACCGCGGCGTCGCTCCCGGCCACGTTGCCGAAGATCCAGCCGGAGTTTATGCCACCGCCGCGCTGGAAGCTCGTCGGCGCCGGACGGCCGTCATCGGCGTCCCAGCCGAAGAACTTCGCAGCTTCCGGCCCGGGAGGCACTCCGTAGACTCCCTGGTAGGAAGCGTCGCGTCCGAAGAGGCGCCACCGCGAACCGATGAACCTGCCGGTCGGGACGTAGAGCGTCCCGTCAGGCGCCACCGCTGCCGTGGGAGTGTGCCCCAGGTCCGGCAGGGAGGTGTAAACCACCCGGTCGTACTTCGCGCCCAGCCCCAGTCCGACGCGCACCTTGAACGGCCCGCCCTCGGCGGGCTTGCCGTAGTCGGCCTTGCCGTCCCACTCGACCTCCTGGGCCAGGCCCGGCTTGAGCGGCGGCGGCGGGTTCTGGCCGAGGACGCCGGCCACCAGGTGTCGGACCACCTCGCCCTTGGCGTCCTCGATGTAGACGGCCACGTCGGTGGGGGCCGAGACGGCGAAGGTGATCTTCACCTTGGCCTGCCCTGAGCCTGTCGAAGCGTCGCCGGCCTTGGCGGCGGTGGGCTTGGCGGTGAAGCCAACCTCCCCTCCGGCCGCGCAAGCCGCGCAGAGCACAGTGCAGGCGAAAACAGCCGAGATGGTCTTCATCGGGCACAGCTCCTTTGTCGGACCAGTCCGACGCGTCCGACCCGTCTGACAGGTCGAACTGCCAGGGCTCTGTTCACTTCACCTCGCAGCTTTCCTCGGCCGCGTAGGTCAGCTTGACCCGCAGCATCCGGCGGTTCATGGTGTCGCCGATGTAGGCGTGTCGGTCGGTCACCCCGACCCCGACCGGCCAGGCCACGGCGATTTCCGGCTCGGCGAAGGGGCTCTTCAGGTCCTTGGGGTCGTCCGGCCGGCGCGCTCGGAGAGCCCCGGTCTTGGGGTCGATCACCGGCGAGTCCGGCCCGCAGTTCTCGGGGTTGCCGTAGCCGCCGAAACGTGTAAGGGCGTTGCCGGCCGTGTCGATGACCCGGATCTGGTACAGGCAGAAGTCCGGGAAGAAGGTCCGGCCGAACTCGTCCACGTCGAAGGTCATGTTCTCGCAGTTGCAGCCGTAGAGGCCGATGTGCCCGACCCCCGGATGGACCCATTCGGCCCCGGTGATCTTGACGGGCTTCAGGCATCGGTAGAAGAGGTCCGCCTCGATCTCCTTCAGGCCCGGCGCGAACTTGGGCTGGCCGTCGAAGGGGTCGGGGCCGGTGGCCGCCCCCCAGCCGCTGGTTGCGTAGTGGATCATGCCGCCCTTGGGTCCGAACTTGACGATGCTGCCGTAGTTGGCGGCCACGGTGGCCGCCTCGCCGGCCAGCACCTGCTCCGGCGCCGCCTTGCCCAGGCGCGCCTGGAGTTCGGGCGGGTAGGCCCAGCCCCGGGGGCGGACGATGTCGGCCACGTAGATGTTGCCGGCGGCGTCGAACTTCGGCCCGACGGCGGCGTCGGAGAGCTTCCAGACGAGCGGGTTCGCCGGGGTGGTCACCCGCTTGCCGCTGGGCAGGTACTCGTGCAGTGCCTTCATGATCCGGCCGCCGCAGGACTCCCCCGGCGTGACCCGGTCGCCGCTGTAGAGGTAGGGCTCGATCACGAACAGGTGCCCGTCGCTCCAGCGCGCGCCCAGGCAGTGCGGCAGCTCGCACATGGCCACCGGGACGTAGGCCTGCGGAGGGCTGCCCCACTTGGCGATGTCGTTGTTCATGCCCTTGTAGGCAGTTGGGAAGTTCAGCCGCATCTCTTCATCGGTGGGTTTGCGCGGATCGCTGAACGGCACCGTTTTGCCGTTGCGGTCGAACTGATAGAACTGGAACCGCCACTGCAGCCCGTAGAGGTTGCCGTTGGGCGCGGGCACCAGCTGCGGGCCGGTGCCGCCGCCGCCTTTCACCGGGATGCTGAAAAGCTCGGACTTGCCGGTCTCATCGTCGAAGCGCTCCCAGATCCCCCCGAAGTTGCCGTTGCGCACGTAGACCTCTTTGGTCCGCCGGTCGACGACGACTCCGAGGTAGCCCTCCTCGGTCTTGCCTCTGCCGTCCGAAAGCGAGACCGACTCGAACTTGCCGCCCCGGTCCTCGATCCGGAACAGGCTGCCCATGATGCTGGCGCTCATCCAGATGACGACCGGCTCGGCGGAGGCGTCCACGGCCATGGCCTGGGTGATGTCGGTTCTCATCGGCACCATCAGTTCGCCGGCCGGCTTGGCGTCCGGCCAGGCCACCGGCCCCGGGCCGGCACCGGCGGCCGGCGCGGAGAACTTCGCCAGGCGCAGGCCGACCTTGGAGTGACTGGCCACGTAGAGCGCCCCGGAGCCGGCCGCGGCCCCGACCAGGAGGGGCTTCTCGGTCTTGAGCTCGCCTCTGAACTTGCCGTCGGCCTCGTCCAGGACCACCACCCGGTTGTTAGCGGTGTCGGCCACCAGCAGACTGCCCCGGCCGTCGCTGGCCACGCCGCCGGGATTCGCGCCCAAGTGGGCCTGGTCGCTACCCGGCGTTTTGGGGTCGCCGAAGAAGACTTTCTGGCCAGTCCGCTCCGGCACGTTGACCCGCAAGATGGCGCTCAGGACCGGCTTGCCCGGGGCCTCGACCACGCCGCTGAGGAAGAGGCCTTTGCCGTCCGTCGAAGTGGCCAGGCTCGCGGTGGTCGTGAAGAACGGGTTTGCGCCAACCCCGCCCTTCTCCAGCGGCGCGACCAGCGGCGAGACGAAGCCTCCGGCGGTGTTGACGCACATGATGCCGCCGGGCGCCGGGACGTAGAGCAGTCTGCCGTCCCGGCTGACGGCGAAGCCGCTCCCCGGCCCGGCCATGCCCGTCGACAGATGGGCAAAGGGGCCCTTTTCCGAACCGAAGACCGGCACCTGGGCGCCATTCAACTCCACGACGTTCATACCCTTGGCCTCCCGATTGTCCGGGGTGGCGGCGTAGGGCATCAGGGTGCGACGGTAGCTGCCGTCGCGGTTCAGGGCCACCAGCTGCGAATGCGCCCAGATGGACGGGAAGTCGGAGTGCCGGACGTAGAGCGCCCCGTCCGGGCCCGCGCCCAGCGCGGTCGACCCCGAGAATTTCGGAGGCCGGCGCGAGAGGACCTTGTCGTACCTGGCGCCCAGCCCCAGCGCGACGCGGACGCGGAAGGGTGGAGGGTGGATGGTGGAGGGTGGAAGGGCGCCGTAGTCGGCCAGGCCGTCCCACTCGATCTCCTGGCTGAGCCCGGCCTTGAGGGGCGGTGGCGGATTTTGGCCCAGCACTCCGGCCACCAGGTGCCGGACCACCTTGCCCTTGGCGTCCTCGATGTAGACGGCCACGTCGGTGGGCGCCGAGACAGCGAAGGTGATCTTCACCCGGTCTCCGGTCTTGCTGGCCGTCGGCTTGGTCGTGAACGTCGGAGCGGCTTCGCCGGCTTGGCCGGCCCCGCCGATTAGTGTCGCGAGAACCAGGGGCATCAGCAGTGCGCGCATTTCACACCTTCCCCTCTTCGCGGAGCGCAACGGGAACCTTAAGCCACATGGGGTCGAGCGTCGGCGTCTGGCGCCGCTCGGCCAGGCGGGACATGGCCGCCTCGGCCATGGCGCGGATGCTCCAGGTGACGGTCGGCGGCACCGGTCCGGCGCCGAAACCCGGGCGATAGAAGTTCTCGAGGATCTCCTCGGCGCACCAGCCTACCAGGTGCAGATCGCGGCCCAGGACCAACCCGAGGCCGTCGGCGGCACGCTTCACGGCCATGGCGTAGCCCTGCCAGAGGGCCAGCACCCCGTCGGGGCGGTCCGGGCGCGAGAGCATCGCGCGGGCCTCCTCCTCCATGGCCGGGCGCTCGGCCACGAACTTGATCTCCGGAGTCAGTCCGGCCTCGGCCAGGACGGCCAGCGCCCCGCCGAGCCGGTCGGCGCCGTGGAAGTGTCCCGGGGGCATCCCGAACCAGGCGATGCGCCGGGCGCCTTTGGCCTGGAGGTGCTTGGCCGCGAGCGCCCCGCCCATGTGGCCGTTCTGCAGGACGGCATCGATTCCGGCGTCGTCGCGCCAGGCCTCGAGCATCAGGCAGGGCAGGCCGGCGGCCTTCACCGCCTCCACGGTCGCGGGGTTGTCTGTGTCGATGACCGCTCCGAAGCTGCGCGCGCACCGTAGCCGGTCGGCCAGCTCGCCGGTCGTGAGCCCCCCCGCGCCCAGTGCCAGCGTCGACCAGCCGCGCAGCGAGGCGGCCTCCTGCAGGCAGGTGAAGAGCCGGCTGTGGAACGGGTCCCAGGTCTCCGGCCTGGCGGTGGACTCGATGACGTAGGCTATCGGGCAGCCGCGGTCCGGGTCGTTGGCGCGGGCCAGCACCTGGTATCCGCGGCGCGGCCGCGCGGCCACCAAGCCTTCGCTCTCCAACACTTTCAGGATTCGGCAGACCGTGCGCACACCAACCTCGTGCTCGTCGGCCAGGGTCCGCACCGAGGACAGGAACATCCCGCTGCGCAGCTCGCCGGCGGAGATCTGCCGGCGGACTTTCTCGAGAACGCCGGTTCCCGCGCGACCCAGTCTGGCTTGTCTGTCTGTAGCCATGGTGTATCCTTTGCTGTTTACATATCTGTCTACACTCGCAGTGCGAGTAAGTTCATGGCAAAATGCATCTGTTCCAGTCAGCAAGTCCGGCTGACTACACAAGCCACGTAATATTTAAAGATAGACAGGGCGGCGCTCATTCCTGGCTTTGGTTGGTGGTCTCAGCCCTTCCCCGCCAGGTCGATGAAGGCCCCCTGCCGGACGAGCCGGTCCTGGAGCCTTCGGACGTCCACCTCTCGCACGCCGGACTTCTTCCGCGCGGCCATGGCCGCGGCCAGCCCGGCCGCCTCGCCGGTGGCGAAGGCCGCGGGCATGACCCGCACCGAGCCCTGCATGGCCCGGTCGCAGGAGATGGAGCGGCCGGCAACGAGCAGGTTCTCGAGCTTCCTGGGGATGAGCGCGCGGTAGGGGATGCCGTAGTGCTCTCCGGGCGGGAGGACATTGGTGGCGTGGGCGTGGCGGTAGGCGGCGACGGCCTTCGTGCCCTTGGGCGTGTCGTGGATGTCGATGTAGTAGCAGTAGCTGGCGATGTCGTCGACGGACTTGGTCCGCTTCCAGAAGTGCTCGGCGTCCATTACGTAGTCGCCAACGATCCGCCGGGTCTCGCGCACGCCGACGAGCTCGGCGGTCGAGGCCAGGAACCCGCCGCGGCAGCCCTTCACGCGCCGGGCCAGGAAGTCGCGGAGCTCCTCGGCCTGCCGGCGGCCCTCGAGGATCGCGCGGGTGAGGCTCGCCGCGTCGGTGCCGTCGGTGCCCTCCTGATGCTTGTAGTTGAAGCCCACCGCAGTGTAGTCGGCGACCACCTTGTTGGCGCAGTGGTGGTGGTCGAACTTCCCGGAGAGACGTCCGGCCAGGCTCGCCTCGCGGACGATCTTCCCGAAGAGCCGACCCTGCGGAGCGTGGTAGTCGAAGACCCGGTCGGCGGCCTTGCCGTCGAGCCCGGCGATCGTGAAGCAGACGGTGGAGGGCTGCATCCGGGCGGACTTGGCGAATGGCGCGCCGGCGCGGGCGGCGACGTCCGCGTCTCCGGTGGCGTCGACGAAGACCGGCGCGCGCCACTCCTCCTGGCCGGACTTGCTCCAGGTGCGGAGCGCCGTGATGCGGCCGCGCTTCACCACCGGTTCGGTGACCTGGGTGAAGAGCCGGAGCGCCGCGCCGCTCTCGAGCAGCATCTCGTCGAAGAGCCGCTTCAGGTTCTCGGCATTGATCCGCACCCAGTCATAGCGGGTGATGTCGCCGGGCCGCGTCTTCTTCATGAAGCCGCCGCCGCGCCGGATGAGCTTCTCGAGGACCTCCAGGCCTATGCCGCGAATGACCAGCTTGCGGTCATTGGTGTAGGGGCAGAAGGCCGGCACGAGGCCGGTGGTGCTCATCCCGCCGAAGGCCCCGGTGGCCTCGATGAGCGCGACCCGCGCCCCGGCCCGCGCCGCCGAGAGCGCTGCGGCAATGCCCGCCGGCCCGCCGCCGGCCAAGACCACGTCGAACTGGTGGACCTTGGTCTTCATCTCAGTCAGCCTCCGTTGGGGACGATGGCGCCGTTGGCGCGAAGCACTCTGCGGACTTCCTCGATGGGCAACTCCCCCGGCCGGCGCCCGGACTTCGCCGCCAGCGCGGCGAGCGCCCCGGCGGCCTGCCCGGTGGCCATGCAGGTCGCCTGGACGCGCAGCGCCGAGTTGGCCTCCCGGTCGCTCGAGATGATCCGGCCAGCCACCAGGAAGTTCTCGACGCCCTCGGGCAGGAGCGCGCCCCGCGGGACGGTCGGCACGACGCCCTCCGGCAGGTGGCGCATGTCGATGCCCAGGCCGTCGGCGGTGTGGATGTCGATGGGATAGAAGGCGTAGCAGAGCGCGTCCGGCCAGAGCCGCCCGGACATGTAGTCCTGCCCGGTGATCCGCGTCCGGCCGGCGACGGTGCGGGTCTCGCGGATGCCGCACTCCGGCGCGAAGGACTCGATCCGGAAGTCCGCGAGGCCCGGCTGCCTCCGGAAGAAGCGGATGATGCGCAGCATTGAGCGGCGCGCGGAGAGCTCGGCCGCGGTCCGGCCCTCGCTGCCGAAGGCGTCGATGTCCGGGATGTGGTTGCGGTTCTGCCCGCGCGCCGTCAGGAACATCCGGCAGGGGCTCTCCTTCCGGCTCAGGTCCTGGAAGGAGATCTCGCCGCGCTCGACGGCCTTGAGGAAAGCTGCCTCGATGGCCGGGTAGTCGAGCACCTTCGGATCGTAGCCGCCGCAGGTCATCATGATCGTACCGGGCTGGAGGACCTCTCCGCGCTCCAGCCGGCAGCCGGCGAGCGCCGCGAGGTTGGCGTCGCCGGTGGCGTCCACGAGCACCTTGGCGGACACCGTCCGCAGGCCCTCCTTGAGGCCGAGGTCGAGCTCCCAGCCGCCGCCGGAGGCGCGCCGCGCCGCCGCGGGCATGGCGTGGAACAGAAGCTCCGCGCCTGAGCCGGTCACGGCTTCGTCGGCCAGCGCCGCGAAGACCGCTGCGTCGATCCGGATCTGGTGGGTCCAGTGCTTCGTGCCGTAGCCCTTGGAGAAGTCGGGCATGGCGCCGCCGACCTCCTCGACCGTGCGCCGGACCAGGTCCCAGCCGATCCCGGCGATGACCTGCCGGCCGTGGGCGTGGAAGATCCCCGGGAAGGCCACGCCGCCCGAGGTGATCGCCCCGCCCAGGAGCGCGGTCTTCTCGACCAGCAGGGTCCTGGCGCCGGCTCGCGCGGCCTGGACCGCCGCGCAGATCCCGGCCGGCCCGCCGCCGGCCACGACGACGTCGAAGTGCCGTCTGGACTCGGTCATGCCTGTGCCTCCGTGTTCAGCCTTTGAAGTTGGGCAGGTGCGCCCCGAGCCGGGCTAGCCTGGCCTGGAGCTCGGGCACCCTGACCGCGTGGACGTCCGGCTCGCCGGCCCCGGCGGCGCTCATGGCCGCGGCGGCGCCGGCGGCCTGGCCGGTGATGTAGCAGCCGGGCATCACCCGAATCGAACCCTGCAGGCAGCGGTCGGCGCTCACGCAGCGGCCGGCCACGAGGACGTTCGCGAGCCCCCTGGGCGTGAGGATCCGGTAGGGCACGCCGTAGCTCTCGCCGTCCTTGTAGCGCAGGTCGCGGCGGAACTCCTCCTCGAACTTCGCGTAGGAGGCCGCGTCGGGCTTCGACGGGTGGATGTCCACCGGGTAGCAGTAGCGGCCGATTTCGTCGGGGAAGACCGCGCGGCGGCGGAAGTCCTCGATGCCCAGGACGTAGTCGCCGGTGATCCTGCGGGTCTCGCGGATGCCGAGGATCGCGCCGGTGGCGACCAGCTCCATCTTCTCGAAGCCCTTCAGGTACTCCTTGTAGTAGCGCTGGTACTCGAGCATAGACTTGCGGCCCCAGACCAGCGCTGCGGTCAGCGAGCGCTCGTCGGTGGCGTCGACGCCGAAGGTGTGGCCGATGTTCCCTCCGCCGACCGTCCGCCCGACCCGCCACATTCCGGGCAGGTGCGGGTCCTGGTGGGTGAAGACCCCGTCGCGGAAGGCGTCGGCCAGGCGCTCGCGCTGGCGGCGGCTCCGGTCCGGCGAGTCCCAGTCGACGCCGGCCCACAGGCTGCAGAGCGTCCCGGGCATCATCGCGCCGGAGGCGTCGCCCTTCTCGAAGGCCGCGCCGGCCCAGGCGGCCAGGTCGCCGTCGCCGGTGCCGTCGACGTAGACCCTGGCGCGCACCGCGAAGAGCCCGCTCTTGGCGGCGAGCACCGCCGCCGCCACCCGCCCGCCTTCGGCCTCCACAGCCACCAGCCGGGTGTGGAAGGTGTAGTCGACGCCGGCCTCGGCGAGCATCTCGTCGTAGACCCGCTTCAGGACCTCCGCCCGGATGGCGCAGGAGAAGTCCCGCTCGCGGTCCCCGGCGCCGCCGGCGGCGACCAGCCGGTCGAGCAGCTCCCGGCCGAAGCCGGCGGCCAGGAAGTTCACCCCGTCCCCGAACTGCATGAAGGCCGGGACCATCCCGGCGGTGCCGGCGCCGCCCAGGCAGCCCTGGTCCTCGGCCAGGAAGACCCTGGCGCCCTGGCGCGCCGCGGTCACCGCCGCGGCAACTCCGGCCGGCCCGCCCCCGGCCACGAAGACGTCCACCTCGTGGCGGACCGGCACCTGGCGTGAGAGGGAGACGTTCCCAGCGCTGCCCATGGCTTCCTCCTGTCGGAGGAGAGTCTATCCCCGCGGCGGCCGGCGGGCTATAGAGAAAGCTGCCTAAATCTCTATGGATTCCTGCCGCCGGCGACGGTACTCGCCGGGGGGCATCCCGGCGCGCTCCCGGAAGACCGCGGCGAAGTAGTTCTGGTTGCAGAAGCCGGTGCGGGCGGCGATCTCGCCGACGCTGAGCGCGGAGTGGGCCAGCAGTCCCTTGGCCTTCTCCACGCGCATGGCGGCGAGATACTGGTGGAAGGGCATGCCGGCCTCGGCGCTGAAGACGTGGGCGAAGCGCGAGGGGCTCAGGTAGACCTCGCGCGCGACGTCGGCGACGGAGAGCGGCTCGGCCGAGCGCCGCTCGGCCAGTTCCATGGCCCGCCGGACCGGCTCGGTCCGAGCCGCGCGGGCCAGCCGCTGGAGCAGGAGCGCCCCGCCGGCCTCGGCGGCGTAGCCGGCCAGGACCGAGAGCAGCCTGCCGACTTCGAGCAGCTCGCGGCGAGAGCGGACCGGCAGCCCGGAGGCTCCCGGAGGTGGCCGCCGCCCGCGCTCGACGGCCGGTCCCAGGAAGATGGTGCCGGCGTGGCTCCCGGCGATGACCACCGGCACGACCGCCTCGATGACTCCGGCGTGACAGCGCTTGATGAAGGGCCGCCGCGCCTGGCCGGCCCGGCGGTTGGCCAGGACGAAGTCGCTCCGCAGGCACTCCGGCTGGCAGCGGGCCTTGACTCGCCGGCAGAACGCGTGCCGGTGTTGGTACCAGGCCTTGGGCAGGAGCGGCCGGCCGTCCTCGCGGGAGAAGTCGGCCAGGTCGTGCAGGCAGACCGACAGGCCGGCGAGCCTGGCGATGCCGGCCAGCGCCGCTGCGAAATCGGCGCGGAGGGCGCGGGTGGCGGGCCCGGTCCTCACCGTCACTCCTCCGCGTTCATCCCCAGCTTGGTCATCTTCTCCCAGAGGGTCTTGCGGCTGATGTCCAGGAGCTTGGCCGCCTCGGTGCGGCTGTCACCCGTGGCGGCCAGCGCCCGCCTGATGGCCTCGCGCTCGGCGGCGGCCACGGCCTCGGCGATGGGGCCGACGGGAGCTGGACCTGTAGACGGTTGGGAGCTGGGGGTTGGGAGTTCCTGGGCGCCGACCGCCGGCGGTCGATCTCCGCCAACCGCCCCCGGCCGGAGCAGGTCCTCGGGCTTGAGCTCGCCGCCCTCCGGCGTGAGCGCCACCGCCCGGCAGACGGCGTTCTCGAGCTCGCGGACGTTGCCCGGCCAGGCCGCGGCAGCGAGCATCTTCATGGTCTCCGGAACGATGTGGTACTCCCGGCCTCCTCCGTGGCGGCGGATGAAATGCCCGACCAGCGCGGGGATGTCCGCGGCGCGCTCGGCGAGGGCCGGCAGCGCCACGGCCACCACGTTCAGACGGTAGTAGAGGTCTTCGCGGAAGCGCCCGGCCTTGGCCAGCGCGGCCAGGTCGGTCTTGGTGGCGGCCACCACGCGGACGTCCACCTCGGTGGGCTTGTCCGCGCCGACGCGGCGGATCTGGCGCTCCTGCAGGACGCGCAGCAGCTTGCCCTGGAGTTCGGGCTTGAGGTCGTCGATGTCGTCAAGGAAGAGGGATCCGCCGCGGGCCTCCTCGAAGAGGCCCTTGCGGTCGTGGTTGGCTCCGGTGAAGGCGCCCTTGACGTGCCCGAAGAGCTCGTCCTCGAGCAGGTTCTCGGGGACGGCCGCGCAGCCCAGGGCCACGAAGGGCGCGGCCCGCCGGCGCGAGCGGGTGTGCAGCGCCCGGGCCACCAGCTCCTTGCCGGTGCCGCTGGCGCCGGTAACCAGCACGGTGGCCTCGCTGTCGGCCACGCGCTCGATCAGCCGGTAGACCGCCTGCATGGCCGGTGCGGACCCGACCAGGTCCTCGAAGCCGCCGCGCTCGCCCAGCTCGGCCTTGAGCTTCTCGTTCTCGGT
>JAKLDR010000093.1 GCA_022703445.1 Planctomycetota bacterium
TCCGCCCGGCGCTGCCCGAGGGCGCGCCCCTGCCACCCACCATGATCGCCGGGCTGCTGGTCTTCGCCGCCGGGACGCTGGTGGCCGCGGTGGCCGCCCGCCAGCTGGCGGCCGCCTGGAGGGACGACTCCCGCGGGCTGTGCACCTCGGGGCTCTATGCGGTCGTGCGGCACCCGATGTACGCCGGGTACCTGCTGCAGGGCGCCGGCTACTCGCTGATGCTCGGGGCGATCTGGAGCTGGGCGCTCTACGGGCTGGTCGTGCCCCTGCTCTTCGCGCGCATCCTCGTCGAGGACCGCGAGATGGCCGGGCTCTTCCCGGCGGCCTTCCCGGCCTACCGGGGCCGGGTGCGGCGGCTGGTGCCGTTCATCTTCTGACCGGCGGCGGCCCGACCGCCCCGGATCCAGCAGCCCCGGGCCCGCCGGCCGGGCTCACGGGTGGCGCATCCGGAAATAGTGCGTCCGCGGCGAGGCCGTGGGCTCGACCCTCTCGATCAGGCCCTCGGCGACCAGCAGCTTGAGGTCGCGGCCGGTCGTGTCGACCGAGGTGCCCAGCAGCTCCGCGAGCTCCTGACGGGTGAGCCGGCCGTGCCGCGCGAAGAGCGCGCGCATCCGGTCGCGGCGGCGGAGCGGGCTGCGGCCCGCGGCCAGGAAGGCGGCCTCGCCCCCCGCCACCGCCGGAGGGGGGCCGGACGCTGACCCGCCCCCGGTGCCGGCGCCGGCCGCGCCCGCGGAGTCGGGCTCCGGGCCGAAGCCGGCCCGGGCTCCGGCCTCCGCCGGGACCGGCGGCTGGCCGTCCGGGGCCCGGTCGGCCCCGCCGTCGGCGCCGGCCTGGATGTCGTCCAGGTCGTACTCCAGCTTCTCGGAGTTGAGCAGCCGCAGCCGCTCGACAAAGTTGCGCAGTTCGCGCACGTTGCCGGGCCAGGGCTGGGCCAGGAGCCACTGGCGCAGCCGCTCGGAGAGCGCCGGCCGCTGCCCGTCGCGCCGGCCCGCGCAGAGGAAGTGCCCGGCCAGGGGCAGGATGTCCCCGGGGCGCTCGCGGAGCGGGGCCAGCCGGATCTCCATCCGCTTGAGGCGGTAGTAGAGGTCGCGCCGGAAGCGCCTCCCCTCGGCCATCTCCTGCAGGTCGGCGTTGGTGGCGGCCAGGATGCGGCAGGCGATGCGCCGGCCCCGGCTGCCGCCCACCGGCCGGATCTCGCCGGTCTCCAGCACGCGCAGCAGCATCACCTGCAGCCGCGGGGATATCTCGCCGATCTCGTCGAGCAGCACCGTGCCGCCCGCGGCCTCCTCGAAGAGGCCCTTGCGGGGCCGCTCCGCGCCGGTGAAGGCGCCCTTCTCGTGGCCGAAGAGTTCGCTCTCGAGCAACGTCTCGGCGATGGCCCCGCAGTTGATGGCCACGAAGGGCCGCTCGCGCCGCGGGCCGCGCTCGTGGAGCAGCCGCGCGACCAGTTCCTTGCCGGTGCCGGTCTCGCCGACGATCAGCACGGGCACGTCCAGGGGCGCGAGCTGGTCGATGGCCTTCCGGACCCCGGCCAGGACCGGGCTGGAGCCCACCAGCTGCGGCTGCCCGGCAGCCGGGGCGGCCCGGTCGGCGGGGCCGGCGGCCTCCGCCGGAACGGCCGCCTGCAGGGCGCCCGCCGCGCGGCCCAGCCAGGCAACGTCGCCGGGCGAAAGCTCGCAGGCCATGCGCAGCTCGAAGTCCACCCGGCCGTGGGCATCGTACCGGTCGGCCGCCGCCAGGACGGCCGCGAAGTGCCGCGCCGCCGCCGGGCGCTCGCCGGACAACAGCTCCAGCCGGGCCAGAAAGAGATCGTCCAGATAGTGGATGTTGCCGATGTCCCGGCGCCGCTCGAGGAGACGGCGCGCAGCCTCGGCGTGGCCGCAGGCCAGCTCGCCGCGCACCAGGTTCAGGGAGACGATCCCGGTTTCGCGGTCCATGGACTCGCCCCAGTTCGCGGCCTGCAGCCTGGCCTGCCGGAGCGCCTGGTCGGGCCGGCGCTCCAGGAGGTGATGCAGGACCAGCGCCCAGTCGGGCAGCTTCCCGGGCTGCGGCTCCGGGCCGAGGAACTCGGGGTCCTGGGGGTCGCCCAGGCCGAGCTCGCGATAGGCCCGCTCCACGGAGCCGTCGCCCTGCAGCATTGCCGTTATGACCCGGACGGTGCGATAGGCCGGAACCTGGCGGGGCATGCGCCCGCTCTTCCAGATCGGCCCCCAGGGCGCCCCGAGGCCGGCAATGACTCCCAGGGCGCCGTCGGTCCGGCCCGTCTCCACCAGGTCGACCAATTCGATCATCCTGGTCATGGCGCCGGCCTCCGGGTTGGCGCGCATTTCGGCCAGCTCCGTCCCGATCTCCGTCAGCCGGCCCTGCGTGGCGAAGGACCAGACGTAGTTGAGCAGCGCATGGAGCCGGCGCGGGGAGCCGGCCGGGATCAGGTCAAGTGCGTCCTTGAGAACCGCCGCGCGTCGGGCCAGGTCGCCGCCGACCACGACCCGGAAGGACTCCATGGACCGGGCCAGCGCCCGTATCTCCGGAGGAAGCTGCCGGGAGGTCAGCGCCCGGGCCCGCTTGGCCAGCGCCTGGACCTCCGCATAGCGCCGGTTCTCGTTGGCCACGATGGCCCACATGTCGAGCAGGATGATGTGCAGCGACGGATCGCATGCGCCCAGTTCGAGTCCCTGGACCGCCGCCGCGGCCTCCTCGTAGGACCGTCGCTCGTGCTGGCACTCGTTCAGCAGCATCATGGCCTGCACCACCGGGTCGCGGGGCTCCGGCGCCTGCCGGGCCAGGTCGTCGATGGACTCGCTGCTGGCCAGGTAGCTCCGCACGAAAGGGTGCTGACCGGCCGGCCGGCCTTCGACGCCTCGGGCCATGGGTGTCCTCCAGATGTGAAGCCGTCATGGCTGTATGCCATCTGAATGCGGCCTGAATATAGCCTGTAAGCCTGCTGAGAGCAAGCATTGATTTTGGACCGAATGCATAAAGCGCGTTGTAGCGACAGTTGCGATTAGCCGGGAGGAGGCCCCTCAGTTGCTGACTGTCGAAACGAAGGGGAGGGTTCGATCATGCCGAACGTGCCCACCAACCGGTTGTCGCGGATTCTGCAGGCGGTGGAGGGGCAGGGATTCTCAACGCGGACGGTTGCGGTGGCGCCGTGGGCGCCGGTTGCCGGCTGGAACATCACCGTGGCCTCCGACCGCCAGAGCCGCGAGCGGGCTTGGCGGCTGGTGCATGAGGTTTACTGCGACAAGGGCTACCAGCCCAACCGCGACCTGGGCATGCGGCTGCTCCTTCAAGATGCCCTGCCGGAGAGCACCACCTTTCTGGCCGAAAGCGATCCGCACGGCACCCATCCGCTGGCCACGCTCACCCTCATCCCGGACAGCCCCCTCGGCCTGCCCATGGACGCCCTCTACGGCCGAGAGCTCGATGCGCTGCGCGCCGCCGGCCGCCGGCCCTGCGAGATCGCCAAGCTGGTGGCCTGCGTCGAGGAGCGCTCCGGAATGGAGCTGCTCCTGCACCTCTTCAAACTGGCCTACCTCTCCGCGCGGCGCCTGGGCGACTGCACGGACTTCGTCGTCACGGTAAGCCCGAGGCACGAGAAGTACTACCGCCGGCTGCTGCTCTTCGAGCCCATCGGCGAAACACGGCCCTACGACGCGGTCAACGGCGTGCTGGCCTCACCGCTGCGCCTGGATCTGCTCACTGCCGAGGACCGTTACCGCGAGAAGTTCGGCCGGATGAGCGGCCCAGGCAACCTCCACGCCTTCTTCGTCAACGACCAGGAGCCGGCCATCCTCGACTGGCTGCGCTCGGGCCGGCGGCCGATGTCCGAGGAGGACCTGCGCCACTTCATGGTCGAGCGCAGCGACCTGCTCGAGCGGGCCAGCGCCGACGACCGCATGTACCTGCAGTCGCGCTACCTGGCCTGCGACTTCGAGCGCATGTTCCTGGAGGCCGAGGTGGTCATGCCCCAGACGGAAGGGATCGGTGCCTGATGATGCTGAGGGACCTCGAATCGGCCCCCGCCCGGAGGACTGAGCCGGGCTGCCGGCCCGGGCCGCGGTTCAGCATGCCGGCCGCGGAGGACAGCGGCTACTCCTACGAACAGGCCACCTCCCGCAACCTCGGCCTGCTCACCGCGGAGGAGCAGGAGGTTCTGCGCAGCTCGACGGTGGCCATCGCCGGCATGGGCGCGGTCGGAGGTCACTACCTCCTGACCCTGGCGCGCATGGGCGTGGGCGGCTTCGTGATCTGCGACCCCGACCACTTCGAGGCCGCCAACCTCCAGCGGCAGGCCGGCGCCTTCAGCCACACGCTGGGTCGGAGCAAGGCGGCGGTGATGGCCGAGATGGCCAGGGCCATCAACCCCGAGCTGCGCATCCGGGTGATCCCCGAGGCCCTCTCCGAGGCCAACGCCGCCGACTTCCTCTCCGGCGCGGACCTGGCCCTGGACGGGATCGACTTCTTCCAGATCGACGCCCGCCGGACGCTCTTCCACGCGGCGCGCGATCGGGGCATCTACGCCATCACCTCGGGCCCCATCGGCTACGGGGCGTCTCTGCAGATCTTCGACCCTGAGGGGATGAGCTTCGACGAGTTCTTCGGCATCCGGCCGGGGATGACCCGGGCCGAGCGCATGGCCCTCTTCGGGGCGGGGCTCCTGCCCAGGATTCCCCGCAGCGGCGCGATGGACGCATCCCGCGTCAATTTCGAGACCGAGAAGGGGCCCGCGCTGGCCTCCTCGGTCATGCTCTGCGCCGGCGTGATGTCCTGCGAGGCCATGCGCATCCTGCTCAAGCGCGGCTCGCCCCGCTGCGTGCCCCAGGCGTTCTTCTTCGACCCCTACAACCGCGAATACGTCCGCGGCAGGCGCTCGCGCCTTTTCAGGCGCCTCTTCTCCTGGCTCGTCCGCCGCGTCGCCCTGCGCAGGTTCCCAAGCCTCCTCCGCCTCCACCAGGCGGAACTGGCCGCCGGCAAGGCCGGCGAGTGAGAAAGGACAGCAACATGGCCCGGAAGATATCCCGCGGACTGCGTCTGGTCAGGAGAATCCTCTCCCGCCGCAACTGGGACGCGCTCTTCAGCGGCGCCGGCTTCAACTCCTGAGCGGCTGCCATGCTGGCTACCGAAACGACCGCCGGAGCCGCAACCGCGGGGCGGGTGCCGGGGACCAGCGCGGTCCCGGCCACGCGGGTGCCGGAGATCCATCCGCGGCTCCTGGGCGCCCTGGCCGGGTGCGCGGCCCGCGCCCGGCTGAGCACAGCCGGCCTGCTGCTGCGTGTGGCGCTGCGCACCGCAGCGATGGGCGGCCGGCTGCTGCGGGGACAGAGCCCCTTCCGGCTCCGGCTGAAGTTCCTGCCGCTGGCGGCGCTCAACCGGGTGCTGACCGCGCGGCTCGATCCGGCGGCCCTCCGGGCGTCGATGGAGATGGTCCTGCGCACCGCGGCGGCGGTCGAGACCGCCCGCCAGTTCCGGCCGGTCATGGCCGACCCGCGGGTCGCGATCATCGCCGCGCAGTACCGCAAGGTCCACCGCGGCGCGGGGCGGTACCAGAAGGTGCGCTACGAGCGCGACGAACCCGGCTGCTTCCAGTTCGCGGTGACCGACTGCGCCTTCCTTCGCGTCCTGCGCGAGCTGGAGATCGGCGAGCTGGCCACGGCCATGTGCGAGGCCGATGTCTGCTTCTGGACCCGGGTCGTCGCGGGCCGGGGCATCCGCTTCTCCAAGAACGAGCAGACCATCGCCCGGGGCGGGGACTGCTGCCGCTCGACCTTCGCCGAGGAGGAATGAGATGAGCATCTCGTACCAACCGGCGCCCGCCTCGGTCCTGAGCGGCCTGGCTCCCGAGGAGCAGCTCGAGAAGATCGACCAGGCCTACTCGTCACCGCCGTGGTGGTACAACCTGAGGGGCCTGGCCATCCTGACCTTCACCTACCGGAGCACGCTCTGGACCCAGGTCCGGCATTTCGCCGGCAACGTCGCCGATCGGCACCTGGAGGTGGCGGTGGGCACGGGCACCTTCCTCGGGCTGGTGCTGGGCTGGCGGCGACTGGCCGGTGCGCCGCGGGTGCGGGTCGCAGGACTGGACTGCGCCGAGGCCATGCTGGCCGGCGCCCGCCGGCGTTTCCGGAAGGACCCGAACGTGGAGCTGGTCAAGGGCGACGCTGCGGCGCTCGACCTGCCCGCCGACAGCTTCGCCTCCGCCAACGTGCCCAACGCCATGCACTGCTTCCCGCGGGTCGACGCGGTGCTCGCTGAGATCTTCCGGGTGCTGACTCCCGGCGGGACGCTCGCCGCCAACGTGCTGCTCCATCCCCGGGGCATCCAGCCCTTCCGCTGGATCGCCGAGAGGATCAACGCCTGGGCCATGCGCAAGGGCATCCTGCACACGCCCTACGAGCTCGAGGACATCCGCGCCCGCTTCCGGAAAGTTGGCTTCGAGATCGTCCGCGAGCGCGTCGTCGGCAACACCTGGATGGTCTGCGCGCGGAAGCCGGTGCAGTCCCATTCTGGACAAGGATCGAGCCGCGACTAGGATTGCCGGCTCTGCCGGCGGGGCCACCGCCTGCCGGAATCACTGACCGGATCCTTCAGACAGGACAGGCCGTAATGATCACGCCGAAGTCCGCCCCCCGCGGAGCCTCCGCGATGCTGACAGGTTGCCTGGTGGCGGCCGTGCTGGCGGGCATCCCGGCTCCGAGCGCCAGCGCGGCGGAGTTCCACGTCGCGTCCACCGGCGGCAGCGACAGCGGTCCCGGCACGAAGGACCAGCCCTTTGCCACGCTGGAGCGCGCGCGGGACGCAGTGCGTGCGCTCAAGGCCGGCGGCGGCCTGCCGCCCGGCGGGGTAACGATATGGCTGCGCGGCGGGCTCCACCTGCGCGAGTCCACCCTCCAACTCAGCAAGGAGGACTCCGGCACCGAGGGCCGGCCGGTGGTCTACGCGAGCTTCCCGGGCGAATCGGCCAGGCTGGCCGGGGCCAGGAAGCTGGACCTAGCCAGGTTCGCGGCAGTGACCGAAGCGTCTCCGGTCTGGAGCCGCCTGGACCCGTCCGCGCGGGGCAAGGTGCGGGTCGCCGACCTCCCGGCCCAGGGGGTGCGCGACTACGGTCAGCTGCGCGTCCGCGGATTCGGCGACTCGGTCGGCGCGGCGCTCGAGCTCTTCGCCGACGGCAAACCGCTGACCCTGGCCCGCTGGCCGGACGCGGAGCAGCACGACATCCTCTCCGGTCCGGCGGACGGCCGCTTCACGCTGTACGGCAGCACCGCCCCGGACGTCGGCGGCGAGTACCTGGCGGTCGGGACCGCCGACGGGGTCAACTGCTACCGACGCGCCCAGCCGGTCGGCGGCAAGATCTACAACTTCTACCGGCGCACCTGGAAGCACCAGGGCGAGACCTACACCGCCTGGTTCCTGACCACCCAGAAGTCGGGCTATCCGGGGAACGCCGACCCGTGGTGGTACCGCTATGGGCAGGGCTTCGGCCCGCTCTCGCCGTCGAAGGACAGCCGCGCGACCGGAGCGCCGAGCACGGTGAACCCGGAGTCCGCCAGCCACGGGTTGGTGAAGATCGCCGAGGCGCCCGGCGACGCGGCGCTCAGGATTTTCGGGGACCGTCTCCGGCGCTGGGGCCAGGCCGAGGAGATCTGGCTGCACGGCTACTTCAAGCACGCCTGGGCGGACTTCCACGTCCCCGTCAAGTCGATCGATGCCACGACCCGGACCGTCAACCTGGTGAAGGCCCCGCCCTTCGGTATCGAGGCCGGGCAGCCCTTCTACGCGGAGAACCTGCTCGAGGAGATCACCCGGCCCGGGGAGTGGTTCCTGGACCGCAAGACCGGTCAGCTCTTCGTCTGGCTGCCGGAGGGCACGTCCGAGCTACTGGCCTCGACCCTGGAGACTCCGCTCGTCGCCTTGCGCGGGACCGCGCACGTGCAGCTGCGCGACTTGGTCATCGAGGCCTCCCGGGGCGAACTGCTGCGGATCGACCAGGGCAGTCAGAACCTCCTGCTGCGCTGCGAGCTCCGCAACGCCGGGACCTACGCGGCGATCATTTCCGGTTCGGGCAACCGGGTGGAGCGCTGTCACCTCCACGGCACCGGCGAGGGCGGAGTGACGCTCGACGGCGGCGAGCGCCGAAGCCTGACCAGGGCCAACAACGCCGTGGTCAACTGCCGCATCCACGACTTCGCCCGCTGGGCCTGGACCTGCAAGCCGGCGGTCACCCTGTCGGGCTGCGGCCAGGTAGTGGCCCACAACTTCATCCATAAGGCGCCGCACAGCGCCGTGTTCTACGGAGGCAACGAGCACGTCATCGAGTTCAACGACATCCACGACGTCTGCCGCTACTCGTCCGACGCCGGCGCGATCTACGGCGGCCGGAACTGGGGCTACCGAGGCAGCCGCATCCGCTGGAACTACATCCACGACATGGCCACCTTCGTCGAAGGTTCCGGGGTGCACGGCATATACCTCGACGACTGCCTGAGCGGCGTGGAGATCACCGGCAACGTGCTCTGCCGCATCACCGGCCATGGCATCCTCAACGGCGGTGGCCGGGACAACGTCATGACCAACAACATCATGGTGCGCTGCGGCACGGCCATGCAGGGCGACAACCGCGGCCTGGTGCACATCAACAACACCCCCGGCGACTCCTGGAACCTCCGCGAACGGCTGGCCGCCGACGGCGTCAAGTACCAGGAGGGCGTCTGGGCCGCGGCCTATCCGCTGCTGGCCAGGATCCCCAACGACTGGGCGAAGATCACCGCGCCCGGAGCGCTCTGGCGCGCGCCCCAGGGCTGCATATTCTCGCGGAACCTCGGGTTCGCCAACGGCGCGTTCATGGGAGAGTCGCGCACCAAGGGCGAAGCCGTCTTCGACAAGTACGCCGAGATCGCCGGCAACGTCGAGAACCAGGACCCGCTCTTGGCCAACGAGGCCGCCGGCGACCTGACGCTGCGGCCGGGTTCGCCGGCGCTGGCCATCCCGGGTTTCGCCGAGATCCCTTTCGGGAAGATCGGCATCGAGCCGGACGCGCATCCCGGCAGTCGGCCGTAGCAGGCGATCTGCGCCGCCTCACCCGCCGCTTCCGGACGGCTCCCTCAGGGCAAAGTAGTGCGTGCGTCGTGATGCGCCGGGCTCGACCTTCTCAATGAATCCGATGCGGCACAGCGCCCGGAGGTCAGCGGTGGCTGTCTTGGGGGCCACCTCCAGGATGGCGGCCACCTCGGCGCGGGTCAGCCGGCGGTGCCGGGCGAAGAGCTCGCGCAGACGCTCCAGCCGGCGCAGCGCAGTGCGACCGCCGCGGAGAAAGCCCTCCACGTCGTCTGCGGCCCTGACCTGCCGTGCTCCACCGCCGGCCTCCGCCGCCGCCACCGCGGCCGGCAGTGGCTTTCCGAGGGGCCGGGACAGCGTGACGGGCTCCGGCCCGGCCCAGTCCGCCAGGCCGTAGCCAAGCTTCTCCGAGCCGTACAGCCGCATGCGCTCGACGGCGTTGCGCAGCTCGCGCACGTTTCCGGGCCACGCGGCCCGGCGCAGGGCCTCTTCGAGCTCGGCGGATAGCGCAGGCTTGGCCCCGTCGGCGCGGGCCTCGGCCAGGAAGTGCAGCGCCAGCGGGACGATGTCCTCCGGACGTTCCCGCAGAGGCGGCATCCGGACGGTCAGCCGCGCCAGGCGGTAGTAGAGGTCCTTCCGGAAGCGCCCTTCCGCCGCCAGACCGGCGATGTCGGCGTTGGTGGCCGCGATGATCCGGCAGCCGATCCGGCGGCTGCGGGAGCTGCCCACCGGCCGGATCTCGCCGGACTCCAGCACACGCAGCAGCCCGACCTGCAGCCGCAGGGGGATCTCGCCGATCTCGTCGAGCAGGATGCTGCCCCGGCCGGCGGCCTCGAAGAGCCCGCGGTGCGCCCCGGCCGCCCCGGTGAAGGCGCCGCGCTCATGGCCGAAGAGCTCGCTCTCGAGCAGGGTCTCGGCTATGGCCCCGCAGTTGACCGCCAGGAACGGTTCTCCGGCCCGGGGACCGCACTCGTGCATGGCCCGGGCGGCCAGTTCCTTGCCGGTGCCGGTCTCCCCGGTGATCAGCACCGGGGCCTCGAGCTGGGCGCAGCGCAGCACCGCGTCGCGGACGGCGGTCATGGCCTCCCCGGGGCCGACCAGTCGCATCAGCCCGCGCGGCTCGGCGGGCGGCTGCGCCTGGACAGACGGGGCCGGCGGCGCGCCCTGAGCCTCCGCGATCCCGGTGTTTCTCCGCGCGAGCCGAGAGGAACGCGCCGCCGGGCTGCCGGCCATGCGGGTCAGCCAATAGACGTCGGCCGGGCGGAACGCGCAGGCCATGCGCAGTTCGAACTCCAGGCGTCCGGCGGCGTCGTACTGCGCGCAGGCCCTCTCGACCCGCGCGAAGTGGGCGGCCGCGTCGGCCCGCTGGCCGGCCAGCAGGCAGGCAGCCGCCATGAAGTAATCGTCCAGGTAGTGACGGTTGCCCCGCGCGCGGCGCATGCCGACGAGGCGCACCGCGGCCTGCCAGTTGCCGTTGGCCAGCTCCGCCCGGATCAGGTTGAAGGAGTCGCTGCCCGTCTTGGTCACACAGCCGACCAGGTCGCCGCCGGCCTCCCGCTTGGCTACCTCCAGGGCCCGCTCGGGCCGGCCGGCCAACAGGTCATCCATGATCTGCGCCCATGCCGGCAGCGGTCCGCCCTCCTGCCCCGCCACGGACGGCGGCCCGTCGGAGCCCTCGAGCCCGGGCAACCGCCAGCGGCCGGCGGCCAGGTCCAGGAACTCCAGGAAGAAGGCCCGGTGCCCGGAAATGTCCCAGGTGAAGCGCCTGAGCGTCCCGGCCATGGCCCAGGCGGCGGCGAAGCGCCCGGTCTCCACGGCCTGGATGAAGCGGACCAGGAGCACCATCTCGGAACTGCGCTGGTCCAGGCCCTCCAGGGCGCCCAGCTCGGCGTCGACCTCCGACTCCCGCCCCATGGTGGCCAGGAAGTGGGCGTGGCTGATCCGGTGCCGCAAGTGTTCACGCGAGCCGGGGGACAGGGTCCGACCGCTCTCGCGATAGATGGCCTCGCGGCGCATAAGGTCACCGCGCCAGGCGGCCAGCAGGCCCTCCAGGGTGGCCACGCAGTTGACCATCTCCGGCGTGGCGCCATCTGGCAATGCGCTCCTGGCGCGGCCGAGGAGCACCTGGGCGTCAGGCAACCGACCGAGCTTGGTGGCCAGTTGGCCCCAGTCCGTGAACAGGGCGATCAGCAGATCGGCCGGCACCTCCGCGCCGAACTCAAGGCGTTCGGCCATGGCCCACGCCTCGCGTCCGTCGGTGCGGTCCCACAGCGCGGCGCTGATCGCGTCGCAGACTTCCACGACCGCGGACAAGGCTGGGACCATAGCATACTTGGAGGTCAACGGAGTGTTCGTCATCTTGGGCATGCCATCCGTCTCCATCCTTAGCATAGATATTATTGGGATACTATTAGATACTTCAAGGGGTTATTGGTGAATTGTCGCAGAATGCAGAGTATGTATGTGCTTGTTGTAGCTATGGTTGTCGCCATGGCGTTGCGGCATGCGGATTGCTCTCATGATGTTGTGGAGGGAACGACCGTGAGAATGGCGTTGAGCGAGCGACTTCGTGACATCGAGGCGTCCAGCGACGTCGGTCTGAAGTCCTGCGGCTGTTCAATCCGGGTGGCCAATGACCTGGACAGCCGGCAGCGCGCCTACGAACTGATCTACCGTCTCTACCTCGAGAAGGAGTACGCCAAGCCCAATCCCTCGCGGCTCTGGGTTTCGATGTTTGACGCGCTGCCGGAGACGGTGACCCTGTTGGCCGAGCGGGGATTACCAGTGCAGAGTCCAAGGTCACGCGTTCCGGCTGAACCCGGAACCGGAGGCGTCCCCGTCGGAGCCCTGACCGTGGTCTTCGACTCGCCGCTGGGCCTGCCGGCCGACGGCATCTACGGCCAGGAACTCGATGCGCTGCGGGACTCCGGCCGCTCACTGGCCGAGATCATCTCGCTGGGCATCGACGACCGCTCCCGGTCCGGGGCCGGCGTCCTCGTTGAGCTGTTCAACGCGGCTTACTTCGTGGCCCGCGGGGTGCGGACCGCGACCGACTTCGTCATCACGGTCAATCCGCGCCACACCCGCTTCTACCGAAGGCTGATGCTGTTCGAGGATGCCGGGCCGGACCGGAACTGCGACCGGGTGGGTGGCGCGCCGGCGGTGCTGCTCCGGCTCAACCTGGACCGAGCCGAACGCCATCGCGAGACGGAGGCGAAGGCTGAGCATGAGGCGGTCAAGACGGGCTCGATCTACTCGCAGTTCCGCACCGTGCGGGAGGCCGCTGGCAGCGTTGAATCGCTGCGCCGGCAGTTGTGCCCGATGAGCGATGCGGAGCTACAGCATTTCGTGGCAGCGCAGCCCGGCATGTTCGATGGGGCCTCCCCCGAGCAACGCCGCTGCCTCGCAACGCTGCGCCGGCGGGTTGGGCTGGTGGCGGCTGCTTCCGGCGGGCCGGAGCCAGCCGTGGTTTGCTCGGCGGTTGCGCGTCCGGCAGCTGCTCAGGTGCAGGAGCCCCCGCGCTTCCCGTACTCCTACGATGAGGCGACCTCGCGGAACCTCGGTTTGCTGACTGCGGAGGAGCAGTCGGTTCTGCGTGACTCGACGGTGGCGATAGCGGGGATGGGGGCGGTGGGCGGGCACTACCTGCTGACGCTGGCCCGGATGGGCGTGGGCGGCTTCGTGATCTGCGACCCCGACCACTTCGAGGCCGCCAACCTCCAGCGGCAGGCCGGCGCCTTCAGCCACACGCTGGGACGGAGCAAGGCGGCGGTGATGGCCGAGATGGCGCTGGCCGTCAATCCCGAGCTGCGCATCCGGGTGATCCCCGAGGCCCTCTCCGAGGCCAACGCCGCCGATTTCCTCTTCGGTGCGGACCTGGTGCTGGACGGGATCGACTTCTTCCAGATCGACGCCCGCCGCACGCTCTTCCGGGCGGCCCGGGAGGCCGGGATCCATGCGATCACCTCCGGGCCGATCGGCTACGGGGCGTCTCTGCAGATCTTCGACCCTAAGGGGATGAGCTTCGACGAGTTCTTCGGGATCAGGCCGGGGATGACCCGGGCCGAGCGCATGGCCCTCTTCGGGGCGGGGTTGCTGCCCAGGATCCCCCGCAGCGGTGCGATGGACGCATCCCGCGTCGATTTCGAGACCGAGAAGGGGCCCGCGCTGGCGTCGTCGATCATGCTCTGCGCGGGAATCATGTCCTGCGAGGTCATGCGCATCCTGCTCAAGCGCGGCTCGCCCCGCTGCGTCCCCCAGGCCTTCTACTTCGACCCCTACAACCGGGAGTACGTCCGCGGCAGACGCTCCCGCCTCTTCAGCCGCCTCTTCTCCTGGCTCGTCCGCCGCGTCGCCCTGCGCAGGTTCCCAAGTCTGCTCCGCCTCCACCAAGCGGAACTGGCCGCGGCGGATTAGGAGGGTTACAATGTTCGCATGGAGCCAAACTGCGTTGGGGAACCTGCGACGCGTCATTCGCCTGGTGCTTTCGGCGCGCTGGGCGGCCCTATTCTCGGGGCCCGGGTTGGTGCACTGAGCGCAGCCCCGGGCGTCCGGGCTGGGCGGGTCGGAGGCCGGCCGTGCCAGCTCTGACCGTTCCCGTCGCCCGGCGCATGCTGCTGAACAACCGGCGGAGGCTGATCGCCGCGCTGACCGGCGTGTCGCTGGCGGTGGTCCTGGCCAGCGTCGAGATCGGCATCCTCTCCGGCTTCATGTCCAACTCGGTGATCTTCATCGACCGGATGCCCGCCGACCTGTGGGTCATGGCCCGGGGCACGCCCAACTTCGACATGTGCCACGCCATGCCCGAGTCCAACCTGGCGCGCGTCAAGTCGGTGCACGGCGTCGAGTGGGCCGAGAAGATGCTGGTGGCCTGGAGCAACTGGCAGACCGCCGACGGCAAGATCGAGAACACCGAGGTGGTCGGCCTGCCCGCCGGCGGGCCGCTGGGCATCCCCTTCCCGGTCGAGCCGGCCGGCGCCGACTTCTCGGGCATCCCGGGCGGCGCGCTCATCGACCGCGACGACCAGGCCAGGCTGCGCATCCGGGAGGTCGGCGACACCGCCGAGCTCACCCGCCGGAAGATCACGGTCACGGGCTTCACCGTCGGGATGCGCAGCTTCACCACCAACCCGTACGTGCTGATGCGCCACGACGACGCCCTGAAGTCGTCGCTGGCCCCGGCCGGCACCACCAGCTACGTGCTGGTCAAAGCCGCGCCGGGAGTGTCGGTCGCGGCGCTGCGCGAGGAGGTCCGGCGGGCCCTGCCCGAGGTCGACGTGCTCACCTCCGCCGAGTTCAGCAAGCGGACCAAGTCGTACTGGCTCTTCGGCACCGGGCTGGGCTCGGCCTTCTTCCTGACCGCGCTGCTCGGCTTCGTGGTCGGCGGGGCGGTGGTCAGCCAGGTGCTCTACGCCCTGGTCCAGGACCAGCGCGCCGAGTTCGGCGTGCTCAAGGCCATGGGCGCGGGCCGCGGCACCCTCTTCCGGATCATCGCCGGGCAGGCCCTGCTCATCGCCGTGACCGGGGTGCTCATCGGCCAGTTGCTGAGCCTGGGGCTGGCCGAGCTGATCCGCTCCACCGGCTCTCCCATGGAGCTGTCCTGGGGGCTCTCCGCCGCCGTCGTGGCCGCCGTGCTGGTCACCTGCCTGGGCGCGGCCACCGTGCCGCTGTTCAAGGTCCTGCGCCTCGAGCCGGGCATGGTCTTCCGGAGCTAGCAGCCCGGAATTTTCCCCGGCGCCGGCGCGCCGGCGCTGTAAAATGCGGCCATGCCCCAGCGCAGCAGGCCCGCACCCCCGCCATCCGCCGTCGACCCCGGTCCGCGGCCGGTGGTCTGCATGATCAGCCTGGGCTGCGCCAAGAACCAGGTGGACTCCGAGCGGCTGGTCGGCGCGCTGGTCCAGGAGGGCTTCCTGCTGGCCTCCGACCCGGCCGACGCGGACCTGGCGCTGGTCAACACCTGCGCCTTCCTCCGGTCGGCGCGCAGCGAGACGGTCCGGACGCTCCGGGGGCTCCAGGCCCTCAAGAGGAGCTCCCGCCTGAGGAAGGTGATCGCGGCCGGCTGCTACCCGTCCTCGAGCACCCGCGTGCCGGGGGCGGACCTGGTCCTGCCCTTCGACCGCTACGCCGAGCTGGTCGCGGTCTGCCGCCAGGCGCTGGGCCTGCCCCCCAAGGACGGCTGGGCCGAGTCCCCCGAGGTGCTGGGCTGCGCGCCGCGCCTGCGCTTCGGCGACAAGCGCACCGCCTACCTCAAGATCTCCGAGGGCTGCGACAACCGCTGCGCCTACTGCCGCATACCGTCCATCCGCGGGCCGATGCGCAGCCGGCCGCCCGAGGCGGTCATCGACGAGGCCCTGGAGCTGGTGGCCGACGGCGCCCGGGAGCTGGTGCTGGTCGCCCAGGACACCGCCGCCTACGGGCGCGACCTGCCCGGCGGACGCGCCAGCCTGGCCGGCCTGATGGGCCGGCTGCTGGACGTGGCCGGATACCGCTGGCTGCGGCTGATGTACGCCCACCCGGCGCACCTCGGCGACGACGTCCTCGAGCTCTTCGGCGAGCACCGCCTGGCCAGCTACCTGGACATGCCCATCCAGCACGCCGACGACGCGGTGCTCTCGGCCATGAACCGCCCCTACGGCGAGCGGCAGCTCCGGGAGCTGGTCGAGAAGCTCCGGCGGCGCTGCCCGGACATCGCCCTGCGCACCACCTGCCTGGTGGGCTTCCCCGGCGAGGACCGCGCGGCCTTCCGGCGGCTGCTGGCCTTCGTCACCGATGCGCAGTTCGACCACCTGGGGGCCTTCGCCTACTCGCCCGAGCCGGGCACGCCGGCGGCGCGGATGAAGGACCAGAACTCGGCGGCGGTCCGGAACCGGCGGCTGCACACGCTGCTGCGCGTGCAGAAGCTGGTGGCCGACATGCGCGGCCAGGAGCGCATCGGCGAACAGCTGTCCGTGCTCATCGAGTCGCCCGGCGGCGGCGGCCAGGCGGCGATCGGCCGCAGCCAGTACCAGGCCCCGGAGGTCGACGGCAAGGTGGTCATCACCGCGCCCCACGCCGGGCTGGCCGCCCTGGGCGCCGGCCGCTTCCACAGGGTGATCGTCACCGGGGCGCGCGAGCACAACCTGGTGGCGCGGTTGATCTAGAGAGGAAACTCGATCATGAGAAACCATCTGGTATCCGCAGCCGGCACACTGGCCGCCGTTCTGGCCATGGCGGCGCTCTCCGGCTGCCTGGTCGGCACCGAGACCATGGGCACGGGCGACGCCACCCGGGTCTGGAAGGGCGGCAAGCTCAGCAAGGATTACCGCGTCGGCCACGAACGGGTCTGGGCCGCGGCCAGCGGCACGATCGTCGACCTCAAGCTGTCGGTGGAGTCCGAACAGCACGACGCGCTGGTCGGCCGGATCAAGGCCCGGCGCGCCGACGACATCGTCGTGCGCGTCGACGTCGACAACGCCGGCGAGGGGCGGACCCGGGTGGTGATCTGGGTGGGGGCCATCGGCACCGACCGGGACAAGACCTGCGCCATCGCCGTGATGGACGGCATCGACCGCAAGCTGGGACTCAGGTGACGCGGAGGGGCACATGAGCATCGGAACCAGGGTTTCCCTGACGACGGCGGCGGCG
Source organism: Planctomycetota bacterium (assembly GCA_022703445.1). Classification (GTDB taxonomy): domain Bacteria; phylum Planctomycetota; class SZUA-567; order JAKLDR01; family JAKLDR01; genus JAKLDR01. Next base: position 16,678 of record JAKLDR010000093.1, read on the forward strand.
CTGGCCGCCTCCGCTCTGGCCGTCGCCGGCCTGGGCTGTTTCCGCCACACGCTGACCAAACCGGTCAAGCCGGCGGCCACCGGGGGCGGCGACGCCCGCAGCTCGGCCACCGAGTGGACTGGGGAGAAGCCCGCCGATCCCAAGCCCGAGCCTCAGCCCGGCGCGACGGCCCCGGCCAAGCGCGCCTGGGCCGAGCCGGTGAAGCTCGCCGGCGTCGGCAACTGCTACAAGGTGTCGGAGACGCTCTACCGCGGCGAGCAGCCCACGCCCGAGGGCTTCACGGAGCTCAAGAAGCTGGGCATCAAGACGGTCGTCAACCTCCGCGGCCTGCACTCCGACAAGGACGAGATCAAGGAGTCGAAGGTCGAGGGCCTGGCCGCCGAGCACATCCGCTTCCAGACCTGGCACGCCGAGGACGAGGACGTGATCAAGTTCCTGAAGACCGCCGGCGACCCGGCCAAGGCCCCGGTCTTCGTGCACTGCATGCACGGCTCCGACCGCACCGGCCTGATGTGCGCCATCTACCGGGTGGTTGTCCAGGGCTGGAGCAAGGAAGAGGCCCTCGAGGAGATGACCAAAGGGCCCTACGGGTTCCACGAGGTCTGGAAGAACCTGCCCAAGTACTTCAAGGAGCTGGACGTCGAGAAGATCCGCAAGGAGGCGGGGCTGGGGGGGAAGTAACCGGGGGAGCGTCAACCCCGAAGGGCGATCAGAAGAACGGCTTGATCTCCACCAGCTTGCCGCTCTTGTCGATGCGGGCGATGCGGCTGTCCGAGGTGACGCCAAAGACGACGCCATCCGAGCCGAAACCGAAACCTAGGAAGGTCTCCTGCTCCAGCCCCAATCCACCAGGCAGCTTCTGCCCGTCCTTCAGCTCGACCTTAACCGGCTTATCGCCCCGGCGCAGAAAAGCGTATCCACCAATCCTGCTGATGAAGATACAGTCGCCAGAGGGGGACCAGCCCAGGCCGTCGCAGTACCATCCGGGCCACTCAAGTAGGCGCACGTCGCCCTTGCAGCTAATGGCTGCCCAGGCATTGCCGGTCTCGGGAACTACGACCTCGTCATCGCGCCAGTACGGCAGCGACTTCATCGGCAGGCAGTACCAGACGTCAGCTTCGCTGAGCACCTTGCCGTCCGGCCAGCTGTAGAGGACCACGTGCGAGTGGCGCCCGTCGTTCTTCTGCGCGAAGGTGTCCCTCTCGACCTGATCCTTGAAATCCCTGGGCCATTCCGCATAGGGCAAGGACTTCTCCTTGCCTACCAAAGCCCCGGAGATCGCCATGGCCCGCTTGCCGTCAGGAGAGAGCACCAGCGCTACGGGCCAGGTGTCTTCGGCCAGGGCTGCCCGGCCAAGCTCCTCGCCGGTGGTCATGGAGCGAAGAACCAACAGCCGGTTCTTGCGCTCCCGGACGAGCAGGACATCGGCGGCCGGCGCGAAGGCCGCTGCTCCGATGTCCCTCACCTCCTTCACCGGCTCCCAGGTGGCCGAGTCCAGGATCCGCAGCCGGCCGGTATCGTCTGTGATCGCCAGTCGCGAACCGTCCCGGCTGAAGCTGAGCCTCTGAACGATGCCGTCGTTCCATATCCGGCGCTTTACCTCCATGCTTGCGGCGTCGAGCACGTAGATCACCCGGCGGTTCGCAGTGACAATGAGCCCCTTCTCAGTGCTGACCGCCACGTCGCGCTGAGACGCTGCAGCCCAGGCCAGGCCGGGTGCCAGGAGGATGATGAGTGCCGGCGCAAGATGAGCCAGGCGCATGCCGCGGATTGTCAACGCAGCCTCCTTTCGGATGCAGGACGCGGAGATTCTCGCCGTGAGCCAGGGGGCGTCAAGGGGGAGCGCCATGCCTGTGCCCCTGCCGATCACGCCCGGCGCGGGGCCATGGATGCCAGCTTGCGGCCCGGATCGCCTATCGCACCCGGAGATACCCGGCCGTCCACGCCGCCATTGGCGGAACCTCGACTGAGACCTCGCGCCCCTGGCGCCGGACGGCCAGCCGGACGGGCGCCCGTCCGGGCGTGACCCACTCGACCCTGCCGGAGCGCGCCCGGCGCAGCCTGACCCGGAAGGCCGGCGTCCGGTCAATGCTGGCGTTGAGCAGGAAGAGGGTCGCGAGGCGCCCGTCGGCGCCGAGCCGGGGCACGGTCATGACCTGGACCGGCTCCTCTATGATCGCCGGCAGGCGTCCGCCGCTGGCCCAGTCCGCCGCGGCCAGGTACTGGTTGCGCTTGGCGCCGCTCGGCGCGCGCCGGTTTCGCGTCCCACCAAGGACATCGACCTGCTGGGCCGGATGAAGGACTTCTACGACGTCTGGCTGCTGTCGCGGCAGTTCGATTTCGACGGGGTTGCGCTGGCGGTGGCGGTCCGGAAGACGTTCGCCACCAGGGACAGCGCCGTCCCCGCCGCCCCCGCCGCCTTCAGCGGTGCTTTCGGCAGGGACCCCGCCAAGGCGACCCAGTGGAAGGCGTTCGTCAGGAAGTCCCGACTCGGCAACGCTCCGAGTTCGTTTGCGGAAGCGGTCTCGGGCGTGGCTTCGTTTCTTGGTCCGATGGCGAAGGCGCTGGCCCAGGGGCCCCCTTACGAGGGGGCCTGGAAAGCCGGCGGCTCCTGGACGCGGCAAGACGGTTAAGTCGCTACTGGACAACGGGATGGCGTGGTGCGATCCCGAGCCTCCGCGACCCGCCCCGGCGTCCGGTGCAAGCGCGGCGCGAGCGATTACTCCTTCTCTTTCGGCGCAGGGAGCTCCTTCAATTTGCGCCAAGTGGGGTTGCCCTGGGAATCGTTATGCCCCAGTTCCTCGACGGCGAGTTTCTTGTCCGAACGGGGCAGCACGAAGATACCATAGGGCGTCGTGGGATCATCCTTGATGTTGTTGTAGAACTGCACGGAGTATCGCAGGGTGAGTTGCTCCACCGTTTCGATCACAGACCACATACGGAGCCCCTGGGTGTTGTCCTTGGCGCCCCCGAAGATGGCGATTACCATGTGGGTCCCGAAGTCCACCTTCGGTATAGGGGGATCGTTGTGAAGAGCGTCATGGCTCTTGGCCTCCACGCCGATATGCCGCAGCCACAGTGCGCGCCACTCCTTCTCCGTAGTGATGCGCAGGCAGGTCGGCTCCGCAATCCCAGTCTTGGCGCCTGACCAGGAAACCGGCGAGGAAATCTGCTTGGCATCACCGGGCCCCGCAGCCTCCCCCGGCACCGATACAGCATGGCAGCACATGAGTGCACCACATGTCGCGGCCAGCAACAGCATGGCCAATTTGCCCTCATAGAGCATGATCTTGTGGAGGCGAGTAGGCATGATGATTCCTCTCCGATTAGCGGTGCCGAGAATCAGCCCCTGGAAGATTATACCGGTTCGGCTGCGGGACGTTGTATCAGCTCTGTATCATTCGCAGGGTCATTGAATTCTCCCGTGACGAACGAGGCTGACGGTTTGGCTGCGATGTTCGGCGAAGTATTCACGGGCTTCAGGGACACAGCGGTATTCCAGGGCGCGGATCAGGGTGAGGCTTGTGTTGCGGGCCGCCGCCAAGACCTGCGGTCCAGAGCCCTGCCGCACCCGGCACAGATCCTCTCGGAAAGTCACATCCCGTACGCAGAAGAGCCTGTTCTCGATGCCCCAGTGAGCCAGACTTATGCCCAGTAGCTGTCTGGCATCGGCCTGCTGGCGGCTGAGGCTGGTTATAGCATAGACCGTCTCGAGGCTCTTCTGGCCGTTCAGCTCCCGCTCTCGCGTGATCCGGCACACCTGTTTGACGCCGGGCCACCGAAGATAACCAGCCAGTGCCGCCGAAGCCTCCAAACGCCGAGTCTCTGTTCGCCCATGAGCCTTGACCGTCTGTTCGGCGACGTCTACTTCAGCTCGCCAACGCTTCTTCTCGCAGGGGGGAAACCGGCTCCATGAAAGCGGCGGCTATGTCTCCTTTGAGCTCTTCCTGGTTGCCCTTTACCACGAAGAAGTAGTCTCCGCCACCATCCACCACTTGGCGACAAAGACTCTTCTGCGTGAACATGGCGTCTCCGGTGACCAGCACTCCCTTCAGTGGCATCTTCTTCAGCAGACGGCGTGCCGCGGTGATCTCATTCTCCCCGGGCTTCAGCCGCAGCTCGCAGGCCACCCCCTGCGCAGCCCGGCAATAGGCTGTCAGCAGATGTGCCGCCTCGTTGCCTTTGCCCTTGCTGCCACGCACCGTCTTGCCATCTATCGCGATATGCTTGGGACCGTCGTCGTCAGCTAGGCTGCCCACCCATATGCCCAGCACCTGCTCTAAACTGGCTACATCCATCTCGGTCAGCACATTGTGATAGGTCGCATGGCATGGAACGTCTTCGCGTTCGATCTCAAACTCCCGCTTGTGCTCGTCGCCCAGCCCTTTGCCCCACCGAGCTATCCCAGCAAGACTGTCCCGACCAGCCAGCGTCGCCCCTATTGAAATCGCCAGGATCGACCGCAGTCGATACCGTTGCCCTTGAGCCTCCCGCACATCTTTCACCCGACCCAGCAAATCCCATAGAGTGATCTCTTGACCCGAATCGCTCACCACTCTCCTCCAGGCCCCCCTGATGTCGTCTTCTACTTATCGTCTCTCATACGCAGAGAATTAAATGACCCTG
>JAKLDR010000094.1 GCA_022703445.1 Planctomycetota bacterium
CTCCACCTGGGTCTCGGCCTGAATATCCTTGACGTTCTTGAAGATGTCGCGCTTCTTGTTGGGGTCATACTCCGGCGGCTTCTGCTTGACCACGTCGGTGCTGATGACCACCTCGTCCTGCTTGACCGGCGCGACCGCGGTGGCCAGCAGGGCGATGAGCAGGAAGAGCACCGCGTGGGTGGCCGCCGAGATCACCCACCAGGGCAGCGCCCCAACCCGGCGCTCGAGCCGGGCGGTCCAGCCGGTTTCGGCCTCAACCGGCAATGCGCCGTCTGCCGGGAGCTGCCCGGCCGGCAGCTGGCTCTGGACTTCCTCGATCGCGGAACGAAGGTCGGTGGATGTTGCCATGCGTCGTCTCCTCTGTGCCTGTCCGTCAGCGTCCGTCGAACCGGAAGAGTTCCCGGGCGTTCCCCGCGAGGATCTTCCGGCGGTCCCGCTCGCATATCTCCGCCTCGATCAGCTGGCCCAGCGGCCGGATCGGCTCGAAGAGCGACTGGTCTGTGCCGAAGAGCAGCCGGTCGGCGCCCAGACGCTCGACAAGGAGTTCGACCTTGCCGCGCTCCTGGGTGCTGGTCACGTAGTCGAGGTACACGTTGGGCAGGTCGCGGGCCAGCTCGGCGGCCTTGCGGTAGTCGGTGGCCAGGGCGTGGAACCAGATCATCGGCAGCTTAGGGAAGCGCCGTGCGACCTCGGCGGCCGCCGCGCCGTCGCCGGTCCAGGAGTGGAAGGTGAGCGGAAGCTTCTTCCGCGCGATCAGCTCGATGACCTTCAGGTTCTCGGCCGCGTTGAGCGCCAGCCCGGTGTAGGCCGGATGGTACTTGGCGGCCACGAAGCGCGGGTGGTCGGCGTAGCGCTCGACCTGCTCGCGGGACTCCTTCCCGTCCCGGGCGTTGAAGACCACCGAACCGTAGATGCGCTCGTCGCTCTCGACCGCCCTGGCCACCTCGGCGTTGCCGCCGGGCACGTCGTAGGCGATGGCCATCCCCGAGGAGATGATGACCTTGCTGAAGCCGGAGCGGTCGAGCAGCCGGCGAAGCTCGTCGACGACCCCCTCCGAGCCGGGATAGCCCCAGCGCCCCAGGTGGGCGTGGACGTCGATGACCTCCATGCCCGGGCAGAGCTCGGCGGCGGCGCTCACGGTCCTGGCGGCGGCTCTGGCGGCCATGATCAGATACCTCCCAACAGGCGGGAGAGGTTCCCGCCGAGAACGGCGGCCTGGTCCCGACTGGACAGCTCCGAGCGGCGGATGGCCTCGACGGCGCCCAGGCCGCTCTCCAGCGGCTGGTTGGTGCCCAGCACCACCCGGCCGGCGCCGACCTCTCGGCAGGCGACCTCCAGGCCGCCCGGCACGCAGGTGTGGCCGGCCTCCATCAGGAACTCCGGCCGGCGGCGCAGCACCTCGATGCACTCCGCGAGCCCCCCGTAGTACACGTCGGAGAGCACCACCCGGCAGCCCTTCGGCGCGATCCGGCAGAGCTGGCTGGCCAGGTCCGAGGCCTTCCCGATCGGAAAGGCCACCGGCAGCCTGGCCTTGGCGCACTCGCCGAGGACGCGCTCGAAGACCACGCCCTGCGGCGTCCAGCCCTGCAGGTTGGGGAAGAAGCGGAGCATCCGGAATCCCTGCCGGACGAGCCTGGCCGGCAGGCTGCCGCGCCCGAAGTAGTGCTGGGGGTTGATGGTCGCCGCCGGCACCAGCTCCCTGTGGCGCCGGCAGACCTCGAGCGTCTCGGCATTGCCGGCATCGTGGTCGTAGAAGACCCCGCGCAGCGAGACGGCGACCCCGTGCTCGGCGCCCATGCTCCGGAGCGCGGAGAGCAGCTTCTTCAGCGACACGTCGCGGTCGTCCTTCATCCAGCGGCCGAACAGGCAGTGGTTGTCCAGTATGCGCATCAGTCCTTGGCCTCCTCCCAACCGAAGAGCCGGCGGGCGTTGCCGCCGAGGATCGCCGCGCGGGCGCCCTCGGGGATGTCCGCGTAGAGCACCTTGCCGATCTGGCTGCCCGGATCGATCCAGGGCGCATCCGAGCCGTAGAGCAGCCGCCCGGCGCGGCCCCCGGCCACCAGCCCCTCGATGGCTCCGCGCGCGTGGCGCGAGCCGCAGGTGTCGAACCACAGGCGCGGGTGCTCCGCGGCCAGCGGCAGGAGCTCACGCCAGGCCTCCCCGAAGCCGCCGAGGTGCGCAAGGACCAGCTTCACACCCGGCCAGCGCGCGGCGGCCTTCCGGACGTTGCCCGACCCGCACAGGCCGTGGGCCGCCCAGAAGTGCACCAGCACCGGGCAGCCGCGCTCCCGGGCCCAGGACCAGGCCGGATCGTAGAGCGACGAGTCGAGCGCCACGTTGTGGGTCGTGGAGTGCAGCTTCACCCCGACGAAGCCGGGCAGGCCCGCGCAGCGCTCCAGCTCGGGGGCCATTCCGTCCGGGTAGTGCGGGTTGGCCACCGCGTAGAAGAAGATCCGCCCGGGGTGCGCCGCGGCGGCCGCGGCAGCCTGGTCGTTGCCCAGACGAAAGTCGGAGCAGAAGGCCGCGTTGGCCGAGAGCGCGGTGCGCTCCACTCCCAGGGCGTCCATCCGCCGGACCAGGTCGTCGGCCCCGCCCCGCGGCATCAGGAAGTCGCCGTGCGCGCCCAGGTGGGCGTGGGCGTCGACGAAGCCGCTCATCGCCCCGCCTCCGCCAGGCCGCGCCGGGCCGCATCGAGCAGCCGGCGCAGGTTGCCGCCGGCCGCCGCAGCCAGGTCCGGCCCGGACAGGCTGGAGAGGCGCAGCGTCCCGAGCGAGGCCTCCGGAGCCAGGACCGGCGAGCCCGTGCCGAAGACCAGTCGGCCGGCGCCGAAGCGCCCGGCCAACTCGGCCAGGCCCTCGTTGGCCAGGTAGGCCGATGTCTCGATGAGAAGGTTCCCGTGCCGCTCCAGGAGCGGGCAGAGCATGCGCAGCGCGCGGTAGCCGGAGTCGGTCAGGAGCACGGGAAGCCGCGGGTGGGCCGAGAGCAGCGCGTCGAGTGCATCCCATTTGCCGGCGGCGTCGAGGAGCACCGGCACCCGAGCGCGCTCCAGCGCCGCCCAGAGCGCACCGGAGCACCACTCGGCCAGCGACCACCCGTGCCGTTCCGGCTCGGCCCGCACCATGTGCACGCCGGCACGGGCCATGGCCGCGAGCTGGTCCTCCGGGCCGGGCAGCTCGCCGGTGCCAGGCGGCAGAACGATCCAGACCGGGTGCAGCCGCGGCTGGCCGGAGAGTTCCTCGGCGAGCAGCCGGTTGCCCAGAGCCGGGGAGCCCTCCAGCGCCCGGTAGTCAGCGAACCAGCGCTCGGCGATGCCCAGCCGGTCCATCTCGGCGAGCGCGTCGCCGGGCGAGAGGTACGGCCGCCCCGGCGGCACGGCCGGCCGGCCGTAGAAGGCGCAGCAGTCCAGGATCTCGGGAAGTCCACTCATCAGCGCAGCTCTCCGGCGCCCTCGGCCACCTTGCGATAGGCGGCCGCATACTCGGCGATGATATCCGGCCGGTCGTGCTTGAACCAGGGAACGCCGAAGGCGATCTCGTCGATGCGCTCGGCGGCGCTGAGCGTCCCCGGCCCCTGCCGGACGTCGCGCTGCCCGAAGGAGAGCACGGTCGGCCGGCCCATCCGGAAGAGATCCGCGGTGTGGAAGACCGGGTGGACGTGCAGCGGCTTGTTGGCACCGGGGAAGCACATGGGCACGCCCTCGGCCCGGACCGCCTCGCAGAACTTGGCGCAGGAGATCCCGCCGAGTTCCTCCCCGTGATAGATACCCCGGGCGAAGTACCAGCCGGCCATGGTCGAGCCGGAGCCGGCGGCCGGGCGGTGCGGCCGGATGCCCGGGACGCCCTCCAGCAGGTCCCAGAACCGGTTCATGGCCTTCTGTATCTCGGCCATCCGCGCCGGGTAGTGCCGGAGCTGCACCCGTCCCATGGCCGAGGCCAGCTGGTTGATGCGGTGCTTGGCGCCGCTCAGGGTGATGCCGGCGTACCGGAGCAACTCCGGCTCGGTGACCTGGGCGTCGGCGACGTTGAAGTTGGAGGCCACCCCGGTGCGCTCATAGTGCCCGTAGGCCACGGCGCGCTCGTAGATCAGCCGGTCGTTGGTGACCAGCATGCCGCCCTCGCCGGCCGGGAAGCTCTTGCCGGACATCAGGCTCATGCCGGCGGCGTCGCCGATGGTCCCGAGCCGGCGCCCCTTGTACAGCCCGCCGTGGGCGTGGGAGACGTCCTCGACCACCTTCACGCCGCGGCGGCGGGCGATCTCCATGATCGGGTCCATGTCGCAGGGGTGGCCGGCATAGTGGACCACCACGATGACCCGGGTGCGCGGGCCTATGCGGGCCTCGATGTCGCTTGGGGCGATGCACAGCGTCTCCGGGTCGATGTCCGCGAAGTTGACCGCCGCGCCCAGGGCCAGCGCCGAGGTGCAGCTCGCCCAGTAGGTCATCGTCGGGGCTATGACCTCGTCGCCGGCGCCCACCCCGCAGGCCCACATAGCCGCCTGCAGGCTGGCCGTGCCGTTGCAGCAGGCCAGGGCATACTTGGCGCCCAGCCAGTCGGCGAACTCGCGCTCGAAGAGCTTGGTGATCTCCGTGCCGCTCATCGCCCCGCGGCGGAGGACCTCCAGCACCGCCTCCTCGTCCTCGCGGGTCACGATCGGCCACTTGAACATGTCGCCGGGGTCGCTGCGGACGGCCCGCGGACCGCCGCGGATGGCCAGGCTGGCGGAGGTGGTGGCGCTCATGCGGTTCTCCTTGCGCTTGATTCGGCCGGACCCGATCTTAGCATTCCACTCCGATGGACAACCAGAAGGAGGGCCGGGACCCCGGCGGACAGTGGTTCGGCGGGCTCTTCGGCCTGCTCGACCTCCCGTTCATCGAGGTGCTCACCCGCTGGCCGGTCTTCCTGGTCCGCTTCGAGCGGCTCAGAATCCTCCAGATGCTGCACAGCGCCCGCGGCCCGGCGCTGACCATGATCTGGACCAACCTCTTCTGGATCGTCCCCATCCTGGTCTTCAACCAGTACGCCCAGGTCTACGCCATCGAGCTCGGACTGAGGCTGGAGCAGGTCGGATACCTTTCCTCGGTGACCATGTGCTTCAGCGTGGTCTTCTACCTGGTGGGCGGGTGGCTGACCGACCGGCTGGGCAGCCTGCGCTGCGTGCTGCTCTTCGACACCCTGAGCTGGCCGCTGCCCATGGCCATCCTGGCCGCGGCCGACGCGCCCTGGCACTTCTACCTGGCCGCGGCCCTGGCCGGCACCATGACCGGGGTGGTCCCCGGCTGGCACGCCCTGTTCGTGTCCCGCATCCCGCCCGACAAGCGCGCCTCGGCCTACGGGCTGCTGGCCATCGTGTCGAACCTCCCGGGGCTCCTCGCACCGCTGGCCGGCGGCTGGATGGTCGGAACCTTCGGCATGGAGTTGGGCATGCGCCTGACCTATCTGGCGGCGGCCTGGCTGATGCTCGCCGGTTGCGCGCTGCGCTGGGCGCTGATCCCGCCCATCCCGCCCAGCCAGAAGCAGCTGACCGACGCCTTCGACGCGCTGATCGAGCAGTTCAGCATCTACTTCCGAACCGCCCTGCGCGCCGACCTGCGCTGGTTCTTCCTGGCGGTGGTGCTCATCAACCTGGACCTGGCCATCACCGGGGTGTTCCTGCCCATATATTTCATGAAGCATCTCGGGTTGCCCGAGAAGGACTACAGCCTGGTCACCACGGTGGCCTGCGTGGTGCGGCTCGTCGGCATGGCCGCCCTGGTACCCCTGATCAGGGCCGGCAACATCAAGCGCTTCCTGCTGGGCACCGCCGCTTGCTGGGCCGTGGGCACGGCCGTCCTGCTCGCGCTGCTGCGGGCCCCGCGCCCCCCGGCGGCGGTTGCGGCGCTCCTGCCGCAGCTCTCCGCCGGCTGGGGGGAGCACTACCTGCTGGGCATGATCCTGCTGGTCAGCACCATCTGGGCGGTGGGCGGGGCGCTGTGGGGCCCGGCCATCATGGCCCAGTGGATGAACGTCATCCCCGAGGACATCCGCAGCCGGCTGTGGGGCGCGCACGGCGCGGTCGGCCAGCTGCTGGCGGCCGGGGCCCTGGCTGCCGTGCCGCATCTCTACAAACCCTGGCCGCCCTCGCTGATCGTGGTGGAGCTCTTCCTGGAGAGCGGCGCGCTGCTGTTCTTCTGGCTGAGCCTGAGGGGCGGCCTCAGGCCGCCCGAGGACCCGCCGCAGGGCAGCTGACTTCACGCCCGGCCGCCCTTGGCGGCCGCGAAGTGCCGCGCAACCTTGGCTATGCCGGCGGCGGCCTCCTCGACATCCCGGTCGGTGAACCACTGGTTGAGCGGCATCCACACGCAGGTCCTGATGATCTCCTCGGCCGTCGGGCACAGGCCGTCCGGGTACTCGACGACCTTCCCGGTCCGCGGGTCCTCGAACGGCCAGCGCGAGTGCGGGAAGGCGCTCTTCTCCCGGAAGAGCCGGTACTTGTAGACCACGTCCTGGATGTAGCCGGCCTCGCAGGCCACGCCCTCGGCCTTGAGGGCGGCGACGAACTCGTCGCGGCCGACGCCCACCGCCGCCGGGTCGATGCGGAACATGTAGAACCAGAACGAGCACCGGCCGCCGCGCTGCTCCTCAAGCGGGACGACGCCCGGCAGGCCGGTGATTCCCGCGGTCAGCTTCCGGCCCAGGACCGAGCGCCGCTCGACGATGGCCGCGGCCTTCTCGAGCTGGGCCAGCGACACCGCCGCGGTCAGCTCGTTCATGCGGTAATTGGGCGCCAGGAACCAGGGGTCGCGGACCTTCGATGTCCGGTCGTAGCACTTGTCGGCCCAGAGCGCGGCGAGCCGGGCGAGCTCCGGGTTGTTCGTGCCCACCAGGCCGCCGTCGCCGGCGGATATGTGCTTGAACTCGTTCAGGCTGAAGCAGCCCATGGCCCCGAACGTGCCGGCCTTGCGGCCCTGGTACTCGGTGAGCCAGGCCTGGGCGCAGTCCTCGATGACCGCCACGCCGCGCTCCCGGGCGATCGCCATGATCCGGTCCATCTTCGCCGGGTTGCCGGCCAGGTGGACGACGACGATGGCCCGGGTCCGGTCGGTGATGCGCGCGGCTATCGACTCCGGGTCGGGCGCGAAGGTGTACGGTTCCATGTCGGCGAAGACCGGCACCGCGCCCTGGTATAGTATGCCGATCACCGAGCCCATGTCGGTGATGGGCGTGACGATGACCTCGTCGCCCGGACCGACCCCGGCGCAGCCCAGGGCCACGTGGATGGCCGCCGTGCCCGAACTGGTGGCCGTGGCGTGGGCCAGGCCGTAGAGCTCTGAGAAGCGGCTGCAGAGCGCCTTGGTCTTCTGGCCGAAGGCGTAGAAGAGCGTGCCCTGCCGGAGCGCGGCGATGACCTCGCGCTCCTCCTCCGGCCCGTACTTGCTGCCCGTCCCGTACGGTGTCGTCTTGGCCTTGGGGCCGCCGTGGATCGCCAGCTCGTCGGTCAGGTTCGCGGTTGCTTTGGGCATCGCCTGCCTCTCCTCTCCTGCCGGCCGCACCCTCTGCCGCCGGCCACTCTGCCATAAGCACCGGCCGTGCCGCATCACTTGCATGGCTAAGCCACTGATAAACAGAAGCTTACACGCATCATCAGGCCAAGGCAGGAGCAATTGCGTCCAATAATGGACTACAAGAATGCCAAGTGGCACTTATCATCCGCAACTATGGCACTTAAATGACGTCCGATTTCGGCCGCTATCTGGTTATCTTAAGCTCCCGCATTCTGCGGATGAGCGTGGTCCTAGGTATCCTCAGGCGCTCTGCGGCCTTGGCGCGGACCCAGTCGGTGGCCTCCAGCGCCTCGAGGATCGCGCCGCGCTCGAACGCCCGCAGCCGGTCCACCAGCCCGCGTCCGACCTCGGACGCCGGGGCTTGCGCCCCGCCCGCAGGCGAGGCTCCCAGCGACGCGGGCAGGTCCCGCACAGTGATGGCCTCGCCGCTGGACCAGATGACCGCGCGCTCCATGACGTTGCGCAGTTCGCGGACGTTGCCTGGCCAGTCGTGGGCGGAGAGCGCCGAGAGCGCCTCGGCGCTGACGGCCCGGACCGGCTTGCCGCTCTCGGCGGAGATGCCCTCCAGGAAGTGCTGGGCCAGCAGCGGCACGTCCTCGCGCCGTTCGCGCAGCGGCGGAACCGCGATGGCCAGCACGTTGATGCGGTAGAACAGGTCCTCGCGGAAGAGGCCGCCGTTGATCCGCGACGGCAGATTGCTGTTGGTCGCCGAGACGATGCGCACGTCGGCGGTCCTCGGCCGGGAGTCGCCCACCGCCTGGTAGCCACCGTCCTCCAGGAACCACAGCAGCCTGACCTGGGTGGCCGGGGACAGCTCGGCGATCTCGTCCAGGAAGAGCGTCCCGCCGTCGGCCGCGGCCACGCAACCCTCCCGGTCGGCGACCGCACCGGTGAAGGCACCGCGGACGTGTCCGAAAAGCTCGCTCTCGACCAGCTGCTCGGGGATTGCGCCGCAGTTGACGGCCACGAATGGGCCGCGCGCGCGGGCGCTGGCCCGGTGGATGGCCGAGGCCACCAGGCCCTTGCCGGTGCCGCTCTCGCCGGTCAGGAGCACGGCGCCGTCGGCCGAGGCCGCCTTGCGGATGTGCCGGCGCAGCTCGCTCACCGCCCGGCTCGAGCCCACCACCTCTGGGAACTCGACCGGGCGGTGCAGCTGCCCGGACAGATCCCGCGCGGCCAGTAGCGTCCGCCGGCGGGCGGCGGCCCGGTCGATGGCGTCCCGGACGGCCGCGAGGTCGGCGTAGGGCTCGATGATGTAGTCGAAGGCACCGGCCTGCATGGCCTCGACCACGGCGCGCGGGCTGGTCTCGTGGGTGCTGATGATCACCGGTGCGTCCGGATCGGCCTCGCGCAGGGCCCTGAGAACCTCCATCCCGCCGGCCGGGAGGATCTTCAGCCCGGTGATGGCCAGGTCGAAGGCCAGCTCGCCGGAGCGGGCCAGGGCCACGGCGCGGCCGCTGTCCGCGATCAGGTCAGCGGCGTAGTCGCTCTGGCCGCCGATGAAACGGTAGAAGGCGTCGTCGAAGCCGCCGATGAGGGCCAGGCGCAGCGCGCCCTTGCGTCCGGCGGCCAGGCTGCGGACGTCAGGCACCGCGGGGGCCACGCGGCTCTCCGGCCCCGCCGGACTTGGCAGCCCCGGACCTGGCCTTCGGCGCCGCGGGACGCGCCTGCTCGGCGGCCGCCACGGCCTCGCCGACCGAGGGGAAGACGTCGATGAGCTCGTCGACGTCGCCCAGGCGCAGGAAGTTGCGGGCCTCCCGGCTGGGGCGGGCGATGACCAGGATGCCGCCGGCCTTGGCGCAGTCCGCCCAGAAGCGGCTCATCACCCCCAGCGTGGCGCTGTTGATGAAGGTGGCTTCCTGGAGGTCCAGCACCAGCCGGCTGCGCCCGGCGGCCAGCAGCGCGGCCAGCCGCTCCTCGAGTTCGAGGTATCCCAGGATGTCCAGCCGGTCCTCCGGCCGGATGATGGTGACCGCTCCGCGGTCTTCGGTCTCAATGCGCATGGTGGCCGTAGTTTATCGTCGGCACATATGAAAGCAAGGTCGGGGCTCGGGAACCTGGGGCCTAGGTCCTCCGGGGTTGCCCAGCCTGTCAGGATGCCTTCCTCCGCAGCCTCCGGACAAGCTTCAGCGCCATGGCCGCGGCCAGCAGGGCCGCTCCACCCCAGAGAAGCACCGGGCGCAGCGGGTTAGGTCTTTCGTCCATGTTGATCTGTGCCGCCGGAAGAGCTAAGGGGGGTCGCCCCCCGCCCTCCTACCCCCCGATCAGCTCCAGGGCCGAGTTGGCGGTCCAGCCCACGGTGCGGCCGTCCAGGCGCTTGACGCCCGGGCGGCGGGCGGCGCCGTCGGCGGTGTCCGCCCGGTGGAACTCGATGCGGACGTCCGCCGGGAACTTGGGCTTGAAGGGCCGGGCCCTGCCGACCAGGCGCAGGGCGCGCGCGGCGGCCTCCTCGATGGCCTTGTGGGCCGCAGCCGGGGGCAGGCTCCGCGCGTACTGGCGGCAGAGCGTCGTCTTCACGGTCGCGGTCTCGACTTCGCCGAGGAACTCGCGAGCCTCTCGGCAGGCGGCCTCGTCGCCGGTGACCAGCACCAGCGGCACGTCGAAGTGGCCGAGCCAGGCCGCGAACTGGGCGATCTCGCCCCAGCGCCGGCCGTCGACCGTGTAGTTGTGCCAGGTGAACGAGCTCTGGGTGTGCTCGAGGAAGGCCCCCTGGGTGCCGGCCATGGCGTGGGCGCCGACCATGAAGCCGGCGTCGAACTTCGCCTCCTCCAGCGCGGGCATGATCCGCCGGGCGCCCACCGGTCGCTCATACTCCGCCCGGCCGTCCATTTTCTCCAGACGGATGTTGTTGCCGCCGCCGTGGGCGTCGCAGAGCACGATCCGCCGGGCGCCGCCGGCCGCGGCCCCGGCCACCGCCGCGTTGAAGTCGGCCTCGGCGAACTGCAGGGCCTCGCGCCAGGGGGCCGTGCCCGGCGAGACCTGCTCGCGCCGGACCACCCCGCTGACCCCTTCCATGTCGGTCATGATGTAGACGTTCATCTAAAACCCCCGCCTCAGGTCCATGATCGACTCGAGCGCGCGCCGCACGGTGCGCGGTCCGGTGCGCTCGGCGCCCTGGCGGCCGGCGGCCTCGTCGGCGAACTCGCAGCGCACGTACTCCAGTTCGGCTTCGTTGGGCATGTCGATCAGGGTGGGTTCGATCCGGCCGATCTGCTCCATGGCCCGGCGGCAGGCGGCGGCGATCCGCGCGCGTCCCTCGACCGGGTGCAGCGTCCTGGCCCGGTCCCAGGCGACGGCCTCCTTGACCGCGGCCAGAGCAACGCCCGGGGCGAACTCCTCGGCCTCCCGGCAGGCGGCCGCATCGCCGGTCACCAGCAGCAGCGGCACCCCGTGGTGCCCGGCCCAGGCCGCCCACATGCCGATCTCGCCGCACTCCCGGCCGGCCAGCCGGTAGCGGAACCAGGTCTCGGCGTCCACGGTGTGGCACATGAAGGCCTCGACGGCGCCGGCCATGGCGTGGGCCCCCACGACGAACAGCCCGGCGAACTCCGCGGAGAGCCCCGGCAGGAGCTCCTCGCGGTTGGCCGGCTCGTACATGGCCCGCGGGTCCATCCGCTCCATGGGCAGGTTGCAGGCGCCGCCGTGGGCGTCGCAGACCACCACCTCGTCGGCTCCGCCGGCGAAGGCCCCCTCGATGGCGGCGTTCACGTCGGAGGCGAGGTGCGCCCGCGCCTCCCGCCACAGGAAGTGGCCCCAGCGGCACTGCTCGGCCGCACAGATGCCGCTCGTTCCGGGCATGTCGGCGACGACGTAGATCTTCTTCATTGGAAAGCCCTCGGACCTGATGTGCGCCCCACGCCTATCATGCACCTCTGCGACCGGGATTCAAGGGGCGGGGAACTGCCCGACACGGCCCAACACGGACTTGCACGGACGAACACGGACGCGAAGCCCCCTTCGCGTCGTCGTTGCTGGTCCGTGTCAGTCCGTGCAAGTCCGTGTCGCCTTGCCGCGTGGCCTCACCCCCGCTCCGCCACCCCCAGCTCCAACACCGGGAGGCCGGCCTCGACCAGCCTCCGGTCGCAGCTGGTGAGCACGATCTGGTGGCGCTCGCCGAGCCTGCGGAGCATGGCCAGGACCGCCGCGCGGCGCGCCTCGTCCAGGTCGACCAGCGGGTCGTCGAGGACGGCCGGCAGGGAGCGCCCGCCGGCCAGCAGCTCGCCCAGGGCCAGGCGCACGGCCAGGTAGACGGCGGCGCGGGTCCCCTGGCTGAGCACGCCGGGGGAGAGCTCCTCGCGGCCGGCCCCGGTGACCGCCGGACAGAGGCTCTCGCCGGCCAGCCGCAGCCGGGCGTAGCGTCCCGCGGTGAAGGCCCCCAGGTGGGCCGAGGCCAACTCGCCCAGGCGCTCCAGGTGGCTCTCCTGGAAGTCGTGGATGCTGGCGGCGAGCTCCTCGCGGGCCAGGCGCAGCGCCCGGCAGCGGGCCTCGTGGCGGGCCGACTGCGCGTCGATCTCGGCAATGCGCTCCTCGACCGCCTCGGGGGAGAACTCCGCGGCCGCGGCGGCGGCCAGGTCCAGCTCCAGCTGGCGGATCTCGGCGGCTAGGCGCGCGGCGCCCTCCTCGAGGTGCGCGGCCTTGCCGGACAGCGCGGCCAGGACCCGCTCCTCGGCCCCGCCGAGTTCGCCCAGGCCGGCGGTCAGCTGCTCGATGCGCTGGTCGAGGACGGCCAGCTCCCGGACCCCCTCGGCGCAGGCTTCGCGCAGCCCGGCGACATCGTCCTCGTCCATGAGGTGCGAGGCCAGGGCCGAGCGCCGGGCGGACAGGTCAAGGCGCTCGGCGTAGCGCCGCAGCAGCTGCTCCATGGCGCCGGGAGCGAAATCGACGCGCCCTCCGGCCTGGCGCATCAGCTCGGCGCTGGCCGCCTCGAACTCCGCGCGGACCCGGGAGAGCTCGGCCTCCGTCCGGGCCAGCTCCTCGCCGATCTTCTCGCGGACCGCCGAGAGGCGCGCGCGCCGGGCCAGGGTCCAGCCGAGCATGGCCAGCCCCCCGGCCGTGACGGCGGCCCCCGGGATCCAGACGGCGGCCGAGCCGGCGAGGATCCCGCCGGCCGTGCCGGCCGCCCCCAGGACCAGCAGCACGACGGTCAGGACCGCCGGCCAGGCCGGCGAGCGCTGGGCGTCGAGCTCCCGGCGCCTCTCCTCCCGGTCGGCCTCGAGCTCCTCGCAGCGGGCCCGGGCGCCCCGGGCGCGGCTGACCACCTCCGGGAAGTCCCCGCCGGCCTCGGCCAGGTCCTCGTAGGCCGCCAGGCGCTGGTCGAGATCGGCCGCGGCGCGCAGGGCGTCCTCGGCGGCGGTGAGCCGGCGGCGCTGGGCGTCGTCGGCCGCGGCCAGGGCCGTGCGCCGGCGGGCGAGCTCGGCGCGCTCGCGGGCCGTGCTACCGAGCCTGGCGGCATCGGCGGCCTCCGTGCGCACCGCGGCCAGCCGCCGCCCGCGCTCCTCGATCTGGGAGCGCAGCGCCGCGGCCCGCCCGGCCTGGGCGGCTATCTCGCGGAGCTGGGCGGACAGCCCGGCCTTCTCGGCCCGCAACCCGTCGAGCAGCCCGGGCTTGCGGCGGCTGTCGTTGTCGCTGGACAGGTTGTGGTAGCGCTCCTTGAGCAGCTCCAGGGCGCGGTCGTAGGCCGAGCCGCCCCCCGACGCCAGGGAGCGCAGCGCCGCGGCGGCCTCGGAGAGGTCCCGCCCGGCCAGCTCAACCTCGTCCTGGGGCACGAAGATCGAGCGCCGGAAGAGCCCTTCGTCGAAGAAGCCCATGTGGCGGGAGATCAGCTCGCGGTAGCGCTTGAAGACCGGCCCGCTCGACCCGCGCCGCAGCTCGGCCGACAGGGGCTCGCCGGACCGGCCGGTGTCGGAGTCGGTCTCCTGGAAGAAGAAGCGGCCGGTGGAGAAATCGCGCTCCAGGCAGACCAGGTACTTGCCGCAGTCGAGCTCCAGCCGGCCGCCGTAGGGCCCGCCGGCCCAGGGGGCGTTGCGCTCGCTCTCGGCCCCGCCGGACAGCCCGAAGATCATGGCGCCCAGGAAGTCGGCCAGCGTGCTCTTGCCGGCCTCGTTGGGGCCCAGGACCAGATTGAGCCCGGCGGCCGGCCGCCAATCGAGGCCGGACAGGCATCGGAACCCCTCTATCCGGACACGGGTGATTCTCAAAACTCAGCCTCCTGCCGCCCGAAGCCGCCGGGGATTATACCGCCCGGCCCCGGCGGCGCCAGAACCCGTCGCGGCGCCGGCGGACCGGACTCACGAACCGGTCAGGTACCGGCGCAGCTCGGCCAGCTCCTCCTCGGCCTCGCGGTCGGAGCCCACCGAGTTGCGCAGCTCGCGGCGCAGGGCCTCGTCGTAGAGCCGCCGGCCGCGGTGCAGGTAGTTGGTGACGTCGGTTTCGGAGAGCCCGAAGCGCTTGCCGAGGTCGCCGTAGCTGGCCGCCGCGCCGCCGGCCGCCGGCTCGACGTGGGCCATGAAGACCTGCACGTAGCGCTCGCGCCGTGTCCCGCGGTTCTCGTCCTGCATGCGCAGGAAGGCCGCGTTGACCAGCGCCCGGGCCCACTCCCGGCAGTAGAGCTCCTCGGCGCTGGAGGACCCTTCGATGTCGCGCGAGAGCCTGGCGCTCTCGTTGAGCTCCTCGGGCGGGACCAGGTCGATGGACGTGGTCCGCGCACGCCGGGACGCCGGGCGGTGCGAGGACAGGAAGCGGTTGAGGGTGGCCAGCATGTAGGTGCGGAAGCGCCCGCGCTCGCGCTCGGCGCCGTCGAAGAAACCCTTCTCGATGGCCGCCGCGAAGTAGTCCTGGACCAGGTCGGCGGCCTCCTCGCGCCGGCGGCCCTTGTGCCGCAGGTAGGCATAGGCCGGCTTCCAGTACTTGCGACAGAGCTCCTCGATGGCCCTGGCGCTCTTCTCGGTGGCCGCGCCCCGGGCGGCCAGCACCTCGGTCCAGGCGGTGGTCGCGAAGCGCGCGTGGGTCCAGCGCGACTCGGGCATGGTCATTCCCTCCCCGGAGCCGCTGCCCCGCGAGGCGCAGCGGCCGGCAGCAGGCCCAGCTCCATCCCGGCCAGGGTGTGCTCCGTGTACGCCGGATAGCCGGTGGCCCGGCAGGCCTGGAACCAGACGGAGGCCTCCGGCCGGCTGCCGGCCGCCGCCGCGGCCATCCCCAGGTAGTAGTAGACCTCGCAGAACTGGGCGGGCGACTCGGCCGCCTCCAGGACCTCGGTCGGGCCGGCCCGCCCCAGACAGAAGCGCGCGGCGGCCGCCAGGTGCGGCTTCTCGCGCCGGTCGGCCGCGATGCCGGCGAGCATCAGCCCGGCCTCGGCCCGGCGCCCGGAGACCGCCAGCAGCCGCCAGAGCGGCAGGGCGCTGTAGAGCCGCGAGCCGGACGGGCGCTCGGCCACGCCCCGGCGCCAGGCCTCCTCGGCGGCCAGCAGGTCACCCGAGTACCAGGCGGCGTAGCCGCGCAGGCGCCGCAGGTGCTGGTTGGTCTCGGTCTCCTCGAACTCCAGCACCCGGTCGAACAGCCGCCCCGCCGCCGCCATCTCCCCGGCCTGGAACTCGAGCATGGCCAGACTGCGGAGCGGGGCGGAGTTCCCGCGGTCCATCGCGGCCGCGGCGCCGTAGTCCGCCCGGGCCTGCTCCAGCCGGCCGAGGCGCTCATTGACGCTCCCGCGGTCCAGGCGGTTCTTGACGTGGCCGGGGTTGAGTTCCAGCGCCCGGTCGAGGTCGGCCAGCGCGCCGGGCAGGTCGCCGCGGTCGAAGCGCAGTTTCCAGCGGATGGACAGCGCCAGGACGTAGTTGGGGTCCAGGGCCAGCGCCCGGTTCAGGTCGCGCTCGGCCTCGGCCGCGCGCCCGAGCTGGGCGAGGTCGAAGCCGCGGTTGTTGAGGGCGGTGACGTCGTCCGGGCAGCGGGCCAGGTACGCGTCGTACTCGGTCACCGCCCGGGCCGGGTCGCGCAGCGGGGACTTCAGCGCGCTGAAGACGTAGCCGCGCAGGCTGCGGACCTCGTCCAGGCCGGGGTTGGCCCGCTCGGCGCGCTCGGCGAAGTCCAGGGCCTCGTCCCAGCGGCCGCGCAGCGTGCACAGCCAGGCCTCGCCGAGCAGGGAGTACTCGTTCTCGGCATCCACCAGGCGCATGGCCGCGAACTCCCGGCCGGCGGCCTCGGTGTCCTGCCGGCGCTCCATGTGGATCTTGCCGGCGTGGTAGCGGGCCATGATCAGCGAGGGGTCGAGTTCCGCGGCGCGGGCCAGGTCGGTCAGGGCCTCGTCGACCTCCCCGGGCAGCGACCGGCTCCTGGCCCGTGCGTACCAGGCATCGGCGAAGTCCGGGTCGATGCGTATGGCCTCATCGAAGAGCCGGCGGGCGCCCTCCGTGTCGGGCGGCCGGCGCAGGAAGAGCTCCTGGCCCTTGTCGAAGGGGATGCGGGCCAGGGCTCGCCGGCGGTCGGCGGCCCGGCGCCGCTCCACGGCGGCCTGGTTGGCCTGCTCCCGCCACGTGAAGGCCAGGACCACGCCGACCAGCCCGGCGGCCACCGCGACGAAGGCCAGGACCCGGGCGTGCCGCCTGGCCCACTTGGCGGCGACCTCCGGCCAGGCGGCGCGGCGGGCGCTGACCGGCCGTCCGTCCATGGCCGCCTCCAGGTCGGCGACCAGCTCGCGGACCTTGCGGTAGCGCCGGTTGCGGTCGAAGCAGCAGGCCTTGTCGACCACCGCCGCCAGGTCCGGGTCCAGGCCCGGCTCGCGCTCGGCCAGGGACACGGCCCGGCCGGCGGCCAGCGCCTGCCGGTAGAGGTGGAAGTCGGCCGGGTCGCCCTCGATGGGCAGACGGCCGCCCGAGAGCATGCGGTAGAGTATCACGCCCAGCGAATAGACGTCGGCGCGTTCGTCGGGCGCCAGGCCGTCGAGCAGTTCGGGGGCCATGTAGGGCGGGGTCCCCCCCACCGGCGCGGCCGCGTCGGTCAGCCGGCGGGCCAGGCCCCAGTCCATGACGAAGACCTCGCCGTAGTCCCCGACGCGGACGTTGGCCGGCTTGAGGTCAAGGTGGAGCACGCCGCGCGAGTGGGCGTAGCCGATGGCCCCGGCCAGCTGCAGGAAGACCCCCAGCCGCGCGGCCCGTCCGCCCAGGCCGCCCGCCGCCGCGCCGGGCGCGGGCACGCCCCGGGGCCGGCTCCCCGCCGACAGCACGTCCTCGAGGCTGCGCCCCGGCGCGCGGCGCATGACCATCAGCGACGCGCCGTCCGGAGCCTCGGCCAGGTCGTAGACCGGCAGGATGCTGGGGTGCTCCAGCTGGGCGGCCAGCCGGGCCTCGCGGGCCAGGTGCTCGTCGGCGCCCGAGGAGGTCCGGCGGGGCAGCTTGGCGGCGACCTCGCGCTCCAGCAGCCGGTCGCGCACGGCCAGGACCACGCCCTGGCCACCCTCGCCGAGCAGGCCCCTGACCTCGTAACGCTCGCCTAGCTCCCTGGGCAGGTCCGCCGGGTTGGTCGGCGGCGCCGCAGGCGAGAGCAACCCGGCCAGGGCGCCCGGGTCGAGGGAGCTCGCCGGGTCCCGGCGCGGAGCCGGCAGCGTGGGTTCGGTGGCCATCGCGCATAGCGTAGCCGCCTCCCCGGGAAGGGGCAAGGGGAAACCCGGGGGTCCGCCTTGACAGCCCTCCGGGCCGGGCTAGAATGCCTCACGTTCCGGTTCGGCACCCGTCCCGCCTGGAGAACTCCGATGACCGACGATCCCGGGGTCCGGAAGGATGCAACCCTCCCCCAGCCCGCGGAGCAGGAAGCCCCGCCGGCCGCCGACGGGGAGGAGGTCGAGTACGTCTACGAAGACGAGAACGGCAACCCCATAGCCGCGCCCCAGGGCGGGTTCGACGCCGAGGAGTTCGAGGTGGTCGAGGTCGAGGCCCCGGCGGACGCGGACGCCGCCGCCGCCGCGCAGCCCTCGCCCGCCGCGGACGCGCCGGCGACGGCCCCCGCTCCGGCCGGCACGCCGGAGGCCGCGGGCAACGGGTCGGCGGTCACCGCCACCGCCGCCACCCAGCGCCTGGTCCGGCCGGCCAGTTCGAGCCGCAGGACCGGCGACCGCAAGTCCGGCCGGCAGCCCAAGCCGATGACGCCCGAGGAACTGAAGAACGTCCGGCGCCGGGTGATCATGGTTTTGGGGCTGCTCTCGCTGATCCCCATCCTGGGCATCGCCCTGATCTTCATGCTCTACAAGAAGAACTACATCGGCCCGCCCAAGACCCGCGTGGTCGAGAACGACTTCACCCAAGGCGAGCAGCTCTTCAAGTCCGGCTCGCCGCACTACACCAAGGCCAACTCGCTGTACGACCAGAACAAGCGGCCGCAGGCCTACGCCGAGTACAAGCTCTGCGAGAAGGACTACTCCGAGGCCCTGGACAAGATCCGCAAGTGGAGCGATGGCAAGGACCTCTCCAACTACCACAACGTGGAGACCTGCATGCGCCAGCTCCAGATCGAGCTCCGCCACGTGCGCGAGCGGCTCATCCAGCTGGAGGCCTCCGGCGACGACAAAGCTCCCAAGCAGTAACGCCAGGCACACCGGCCCAGACCTTCTTCTCCCCCGCGCCTCAAGGCACCCCACCCCTCCGACGATAACCATTGCAGCGGCCGCGGCGCCGTCCGGCGCCGGACGCGAAGGCGATGGGAGGGGACGGAGATGTCGTCGGAAGCCTACTGCGTGAAGTGCAAGGCCAAGCGGACCATGAGCGAAGAGAACGTCGTCACCATGAAGAACGGCCGGGCTGCGGCGCGGGGCAAGTGCCCGACCTGCGGCACCGGGATGTACAAGATCCTGCCCAAGACCTGAGCGCACCGCAGACACGGCGGCCTCTGTGCCGGGCGAGGGCCCGGAAACGCCGGCGACGCACGGCCGCCCGACCTAGAGAACACGGCCCCCGGGGACGCCCTCCGGGGGCCGCGCGTTTCCCAGCAGCGTCCCGGGCGGCCGGGCCCCGGGGTTCTTGCAAAAGCCCGGTGCGCGGTTCTAATGGCCGGCATGGCGGAATGCACGAAGTGCGGCAGGAGCTATGAGCCCGACCCGGCCGCCCCCGGCCGGGGCTGCCCGCGCTGCGCGGAGTCCGCCGACCCCTCCGCCGGACCCGCCGCGGAGACCATGAACATCCCGGCCTTCGTCCGCAGCAAGACGTCACCGGGCGGCGCAGCGGTCCGCCTGCCGCCAGCCCGGACCTTCGCGCAATACGAGATTCTCGACGAGATCGGCCGCGGGGCCTACGGGGTGGTCTACAAGGCCGTAGACCCGGAGCTGCGCCGGGCCGTGGCCCTCAAGGTGCTGCTGGCCGCCGAGCACGCCTCGCCCGAGGAGGTAGAGCGCTTCTTCCGGGAGGCCTCCAGCGCCGCCAAGCTCCAGCACCCCAACATCGTGCCCATCCACGAGTTCAAGTCCTTCGAGGGCAAGCCGTACTACACCATGGACCTGGTCGAGGGCCACGCGCTCGACGAGCTCATCGCCGGCAAGGCCCTCAACGTCCGCCAGAGCCTGGAGCTGGTCGAGAAGGTGGCCCGGGCGCTCAACCACGCCCACTCCCGGGGCATCGTCCACCGCGACCTGAAGCCCGGCAACATCATGGTCACCCGCGAGGGAGAGCCCATGATCGCCGATTTCGGCCTGGCCAAGGTGCTCGACGGCCCCGAGGACGCCGATGGGCGCGGCGGCTCCGGCCAGCTGACCCGCAGCGGCGTGGCCATGGGCACGCCCCAGTACATGGCACCGGAGCAGGCCACCGGCCGCAACCGCGAGATCGACGCCCGCGCCGACATCTACGCGCTGGGCTGCATCCTGTACGAGCTGATCACCGGCGCCCCGCCCTTCAACGACGCCAACGCCATGGAGCTGCTGCGCGCCCACGTGGAGCGCGACCCGGCTCCGCCCAGCTCCCGCGGGGCGAGGGTGGCCGCCGACGTAGAGACCATCTGCCTGAAGTGCCTGGAGAAGGTGCCCGACCGGCGCTACCGCACCGCGGCTGCGCTGGCCGACGACGTCCGGCGCTTCCTGGACGGCGAGCCCATCGCCGCCCGGCGGGCCAGCGTGGCCTACGTGGTGGGCCGCAAGCTCCTGCGGCACAAGGCCCTGGCCGCGGTGAGCGCCGTCGCCGCCGCGCTGCTGGTGGCCCTGACCGCCTGGTACATTCTCAAGCTCCGCCAGGAGCGCGACCTCATGGAGCGGGCGCTCTACCGGGCCAACCTGGGCCTGGCCCACGAGCAGGCCATGCGCGGCTACGCGGCGCGCGCCGACAACCTTCTGGCCGATTGCCCGGAGCCCCTGCGCCACTGGGAGTGGGGCCTGGTCAAACGCGAAGCCCACCAGGAGCTGGCCACGCTCGCCGGCCACGGCGACGACATCAACGCCCTGGCGGCCAGCGCCGACGGACGGTGGCTGGCGTCGGCCGGCGAGGACCGGACCGTGCGCCTCTGGGACGCCGCCTCCGGCCGGGAGGAGCTGTCCATCGGAGGCCCGACGGCGTTCAAGACCGCGACCTTCGACCGCGAAAGCCGGCGCCTGGCCGCCGGCGGGGCCGACGGGGCGCTCACGGTCTGGGAGGTGCCCGGCGGCCGGCAGCTGCTGCGCATCCAGGCCCACGCCGAGCCGGTGCGCGCCACGGCCTTCAGCCCCGACGGGCGCCGGCTGGTCTCCGCCGGCGACGACCGCGCCGCGGTCATCTGGGACGCGGCCACCGGGGAGAGCCTGCGGGCGCTCAAGGGCCACTCCGCGCCGGTGTACGCCGCGGCCTTCTCCCCGGACGGCGCCCGGCTGGCCACCGGCGGTCACGACTCAAAGGTCCGGGTGTGGGACGCCGGGTCGGGCGCGGAACTCAAGGTCCTCGACGCCTCCGGAAGGGTGGCCGCCGCGGCCTGGAGCCCCGACGGCGCGCGGCTGGCGGCCGGCACCATGGAGGACGTGACCCGGCTCTGGGACGCCGGCAGCTGGGAGCCGTGCGGGGTTCTCCGCGGCCACATAGCCGCGATCTCCTGCGTGGCCTTCAGCCCCGACGGTTCCAGGCTGGCATCCGGGTGCGTGGACGGCACGGTGAAGCTATGGGACCCCGCCGGCTGCCGGGAGCTCTGCATGCTCCGCGGCCACGGCGACGCGGTCTGGGGCCTGGCCTTCGGTCCGGACGGGTCGCGGCTGGTCACCGGCGGCAGCGACCGGGCCATCAAGGTCTGGGACCTGGCCCGGGACCGCAGCTGCCAGGTGCTGGGCGAAACCCCCGGATACATCCGGTCCCTGGCCTACAGCCCCGACGGGCGCAGCCTGGTCTCCGGGCACTCCGACGCGGCCGTGCACATCTGGGACCTGGAGGCCGGCCGGGAGCGCGCGCTGCCGGCCGGGCACACGCTCTCGGTGCGCACGACGCTCTTCTCGGCTGACGGCCGCCAGGTGATCACCTGCGG
>JAKLDR010000095.1 GCA_022703445.1 Planctomycetota bacterium
TGGGGTCGGGCATGACCCAGTCGCTGACGGTCAGGACCAGCGGCACCGCCGTGGCCTTGAGCCCCTCGGCCTCGACCGTCACCGTGCCCTCATACCGGCCGGCCTTGGCGTCCTTGGGCACGCGCGCGGTCAGCCAGAGCGAGGCCACCGCCCCGCCGCTCAACCCCGCGCGGACCACCGGCTGGTTGAGGTAGGTCTCCTTGCCCGGCGAGGCCTTGACCACCGGGATCTCCGCGGGGATGGCCTCCACGAGGCCGTCGAAACGGTGGGCGTGGCTCCAGGACTTCTCGGGCACCGCCGGCTCGGCGTAGCGCACCTTGACCGTCGAGGCCGGCAGGGCGCCGCCGCCCTTGGCGTCCTTCAGCTCGCCGACCGTCACCTTCAGGCCCTTGATGGGCGCGTCGGAGCTCACCGCCAACCGCCCAGAGAAGACGCTGTTGCGGGCCGCGGAGACGGTGACCGGCTTTAGCGTGTCGCCCGAGTCGCCGTAGTCGAAGGAAGAGATGGTCTGGAAGGAGGCCACGTTCCAAACCTGGACGCCCTTGGGGCGCGCCACGTTGGGGGTCGCGCCTGCACCGGCCAGCACGACCTTGCGCAGCCCGGCGTAGGCCCAAAGGCCCTGCTTGGTGCCCATGCCGTTTTCCTTGAAGCGCTCGGCGCCTATGACCGCCTCGTTGACCGGCGCACGGTGGATCCGGACGGCCAGGACGTTGGAGCCCTTGCGCAGCGCAGCCGCGGGCACGGCCAGGTCGTCGATCCGGCGGTAGCGCTTCTCGAAGAGCGGAACCAGCTCCGCCTTCCCCAGGAAGTCGCCAGGCCAGCGCTGGCCGAGCATCTTGTTGCCCTCGAGCACGTACAGATCGTCCGGGTACTTCTCGGCGAGCGTGTCGGGCTTGAGCTCGCCCTCCGGCAGGTTGGCCCGCTTGATCTCCTGGCCGTTGACGTAGACCGCGGCGCCACCGACGTACTCCAGAGATACTTTTAGATCCTTGGCCGCGGCCGGGTCGTCGATCGCGAACTTCCAGCGCATGAAGATGATCGAGTTGACCGACGCCGAGTGCAGCGCGCCCTCAGCGCCCTGCCACTCCGGGTTGAGCTCCACGGGTGAGCGCTGCCGGTCCCAGGCGGTGTCGTCGAAGTCCGGCGCGGCCCAGTTGTCCGGAGGCAGCGGCGACTGGAAGTCGCTCAATTGGGTGGGGGTCTTCGGCGGGCCCCAGCGCGTGCCCGGGTCCATGGCCACCTTGACCTCGCCCGACTTGGTCGCGACCATCGGCGTCCGGAAGGCCAGGAAAGCCCGGACGTAACTGTCGTTGTTGATCACCGCCGCGCCGGACGGCGTCGGCGCGGACGGGGGCGCATCGCCGGCCGCGGCCGGGGCAATCAGGACCAGCAGGGCGGCCGGGACGCAGAGGAACTTGCGCAGGGCAGCGGATCTCATGGCAGCCTCCTTCATCATGTTCCGGAAACTGACGCCGCGACCGGCAGCCTCAGCTTGGTCTGGATGTTGATGGTCACGGCCGGCTGGGACGGGTTCTCCCGCCGGCTGGCCAGGCGGTCTATGGCCATCTCGGCCATGTCCGCGATGCTCCATTCGACGGCCGGCGGCACCCGCTCGCCGCGGAAATGGGAGGCGATGGTCTGGTCATACTGCTCAACGGTCGTCCAGCCGAGCAGTTCGACGTCCCGGCCGATGGCCAGGCCCAGCTTCCGGGCGACTGCCACCGCCTCGCGGAAGTGCGGCCCCCAGAGAGTCAGGACCGCGGTCGGCCGGTCGGGGCGCGCCAGAAGCCGCTCGAGCTCTGTTTCGGCCCCCGGCCTAAGAGCGTCGATCCGGCAGTCCGCGGACAGTTCCAGCCCGTGCCGCCCGAGAGTGGTCAGCGCCCCTCCCAAGCGAGTGGCGCTGTGCACACCCTCATTGATCTGCCCGTACCAGGCGATCCGGCGATGCCCGTGCTCCACGAGATAACCGGCGGCCTGCGCTCCGCCCAGGAAGCCGTTCTGGAAGACGACATCGACTTCGACGTTGGGCTCCCAGGTGTCGATCATGACCACCGGCAGCTCGGCGCGGGCCGCCAGGCAAATCACCTCCGGGTCGTAGGTGCTGGTCACCAGCCCCCAGGCCCGCCCGCTGATGCATTGCTCGATAACGCGCGCGGCGCTCTGGCCCGCCGCTCCCACTCCAAGGAGCGACCAGCCGCGCTGCTCGGCGGCGTGCTGCAGGCTCTTGAGCAGCGGCAGACCGAACCCGGCCCAATACTGCCCGTCCGCCTGCTCCGCCATCACGAAGGCTATGGGGCAACCCTGGGTGGGATCGTTGCCGCGGGAAAGCACCCGGTAGCCTTTGCCCGATTCAGTGCGCACGAGGCCCTGGCCCTCCAGGGTCTTCAGGGCCCGTCGAGCGGTCATGCGCGCCACCAGGTGCTGCGCGGAAAGTTCGCGCTCTCCGGGCATCAGCGCCCCGGCCCGCACCCTGCCTTCGACGATGTCCGCCCTGAGAGTCTCGGCCAAGACTGCCGCGCGTCGCTTTCGTCCAACGTCGGCTAATGGCCTTCTATCGGTATGCATGCCGGTCTCCTAACGGTATATAATACACTCAGATAGCAGTCATGTCTGAGAGATTTTAGAAGAATCTCTGTTGGCTTAAACTACGTATCTACGATGTATGCTACGGCATGTCGCTCCCGGCCTGATAGATTCCAGCCATGGACTCTGGTGGCGGCCGGATATGGATCTTCACTCTGATCTCGCAGTTGAAGGGCTTACGGCAGCGCCGCGGTTTCCGTCGAAGTGCGGAAGCACATGGTCTCCACAGGCCCCGCCCGATCGCAGGTGCGGCAGTAGAGGTGGCCGGAGGCGCAGGCGTCGATGAAGAAGTACTCCTTGCCTTCCACGTCGCAGGACCAGGCCGGCTCGCCGGTCTCCAGGCTCATGGCCGTCAGGCGGTGGAAGCCCTTGCGGAGATCGCTGAAGGGGTGGTGAGTCCAATAGAGGGCGCCCCCCGGAGGCAGGAAGACGTTAGGGTCCTCTCCCTTGCACCACAGGATTCTGCCCGTCCGCATGTCCAGGCAATGAAGCTTCGCGGGACCTTTGAGGTCGACGCCGCTTCGCGAGGTGGATACGAGCAGCTTACCGCCACTCTCGTGAGTCCGGGCGGACACGACATCCAGGGCGCTGGCATCCAGCCTCCACTGCTCCTCCAGGTCCGTTGCCCGGCGGCAGGCCAGATACGGGTGGTCGTTGTCTCTGAAGCGCGTCAACACCAAGTCCCCGTGGACATGGCGCGGATACTCGCTGAAGATGCCCTGAGCGGAAATGACCTTGCGGGCAATCTCATCCCCGCCCGTAAGGCTGATGGCAACCAGGGATTTCCGACTCCCGGCGCTCTCAGCTGCCACGAGGACATCGCCTGCCAAACAACACGAGCCATATGCGTAGACTAGAGCCGCCGCAAAACTCCTGACCGGTTCGAGGGTGACCGCGTCCAGCACACGGAACTCACAGCCGTCACCGGCGGCTCCCTGGCCGCTAACCTGGAAGACGAGCCCGTCGGCATGTCGGCCCAGGAAGTGGTGGTCCCGCCAGGCTTTCAGGGGCTTGCCCGTAGCCGGGTCCAGGGCGGACAGCAGTTCCCCGCGCGGCTTCTCGGTGATGGAGGAGGACAGGGGCATCCCGGCAGCCACAGTAAAGAGTGCGCCTCTGCGAACCCGCGACGCCTTCCACAGGGGCTCTCCCGTGCGAAGATCCCAAGCCTCCAGGTCCGCTTTGTCGGTGGCCACGAACAGCCGGCCGCCGTCGATCTGCGCCAGCCCTACGAAGTCGCCCTTGCCGGATATCTTCTTCCTCCAGGCGAGCGCGAGCGGCGTCCGGGCCGAGGGCTGCGTGAGCATCGCCTCGAAGGCCGCGGGCTCGGCCGGCGCGGCGGCGGCCTCGAACGTGGAAGCGGCCCAGCGGTCAGGGTCTCCGGCTGGCAGTTGGTAGCCTTTCGGGAAGTCCAGCCCGCCCCGCCGGGCGGTTGCGTGACAGGATGTCAGGAGTCCCCTTTCCATGACCGGCCTGGAATCCTCCTTGGGGCTTTTGTCCTCCGCCTTTTTGGGAGGAGTCCGCGCTCGGAGTTCCTTCTCCACGCACTTGGCCGGGATCAGCTTCTTCTTCACCGCGGCCTTGAGCGCCTCCGGAGCGACCAGCACATAGCTGAAGAACTGCCCTCCGCCCGTGAGTCCCCGAAGCCGGAGCGGCTTGCAGGCGTCACCGACGGCACGCGCGAGGAGTTCGTGGAACTCGGCGGGGAGGCAGTCGCCCTCCAGGGGCAGCCGGGCCTCGAAGCGCC
Organism: Planctomycetota bacterium; assembly: GCA_022703445.1. Taxonomy (GTDB): domain Bacteria; phylum Planctomycetota; class SZUA-567; order JAKLDR01; family JAKLDR01; genus JAKLDR01. Next base: position 4,328 of record JAKLDR010000095.1, read on the forward strand.
GTCCGCCCAGCTCGAAGGAGAAGACGACCGGGTCGTCGTCCCACGACTCCCGGATCTTCGCCGGCTTGATCATGCCGCAGCTCTGCCTGGCGATGTCCTTGAGCGCCGCGGTGAAGTCCCCCTGCCCCTCTATGCACTCGGCGTCGCCGCAGATGAGCGCAAGGGCCTGCCAGGGCTCTGCGGCTTTCTTCAGCGCGGTCCCGATCCGGCGACGATACTTGTCCGCCGCATCCTTCGGCCAGCCTGCAAACCAGCCGCAGGCTTCGAGCTGCCCGATATAGTCCGGCTTCCCGGCCATGATCGCGTCCTCCGAAGGGCCGACGGATTATAGGTTGGCGCAAAGCGTGCCGCAACCACGACCTCGCACTACGAATTCTGACTCAACGCCCCTCGCCGCGCGGCCAATCCTCCCCCGGCCCGGAACAGCTCCGCCAGGAACTCGGGCGCCGGTCGGGACTGGCTCTTCATATTAATCTCGAAGTTGAGCGGCCGGCTGTAGCCTGCGGCGGCGAGTCCTCGCAGGACGCGCGCCCAGTCGATCGTGCCGGTTCCCGGGATGGCGTGGTCGTCCTTCTCGCCGCGGTTGTCGTGCAGGTGGACGATGAGCAGGCGCGCACCCATCTTCGCGGGCAGGTCCGGGTCGCCCTTGAGGTTGGCGTGGCCGGAGTCGAAGCAGTAGCCGGCGACCTCGGGCGGCAGCGCCTCCACGGTGCGGAAGTACTCGGCGGGCGCCGGCCCGGGCAGGTTCTCGAGGGCCACGCGCACGCCGGTTTCGCGGCAGACCGGGGCGACCTCGGCGAGGCTGCGCGCCAGCGCCGCCCAGCGCGCGGCGGCGTCCGGAGCTGTCAGGTCGAATGGCGCCGGGTGGACGACCACCGCCTGGCCGCCCAAAACCGCGGCGAAGCGTATGCGGTTGGCGAGCAGACGTGCGCCGTGCCTCCGCGCCGCTTCGTCGGCCGAGGACGGCCGCGCCCCCTCGACCTCGCCGTTGTGCACGTCGAGGAGCCGGAGCCCGGCGGCGGCCAGCGCCCGCCGGGCGCCCTCCGTGTAGAAGTCCTCGTAGAGCACGTCGGTGGCCCAGTGCTCGGTCCAGTGCACGTGGGTGAAGCCGGCGGCTGCGATCATCGCCAGGCGCGGCGCGATCGGCCCGCCCTCGTCGTCGAAGCCGGAGGCCAGGCTCAGCTCGATGGCGGCGCTCACAGCGACTCCAGCAGGGCGCGCCGTGCGGCGCGGAAGCGTCCCACGTCCTTCACGTACTTGTCGAACCCGCGCACGGCCATGGCCAGCACCGCGCGGGCCCGGCGGGGATTCCGGGCCTGCAGCTGCCGGAGAAGTTCCAGATCCTCGAAGCCCTCGCGGTGGGCCTCGAGGCGCAGGCTGGACCATGGGCCGTCCTTGCCGGGGTAGACGATGTGGGTATCCCCGGCCGGCAGCGAGTTCACGCCGCCGTGTCCGACCACGCTCTTCCTGAAGGGGTCCTGGTCTGCGCGGTAGTGGTTGAGGCCCCAGTGCAGGAAGCCGTCCAGGCCGAAGAGCGCCCCACCCCAGGCGAGCAGCACCGGCCGGAGCAACTCCTGGTCGAGCAGCCGGTTGAGCCACGGGCCGCCCGGCGAGCAGCAGGTGTAGTACCAGATGCGGTCGCCGACGGCGCGCTGGCGCTCGAACGCGGCGCGGCTGTGCTGATACTCGTGGACCTGCGGGCACCAGATGTCCGCCGAGCCGGCCAGCTCCGTGTCCATCAGCGCGTCGAGGACGGGGATGCCCGGCATGTACTTGCGGACCATGCCCACCAGGATGCGGTAGTCGGTGGCGTTCTCCTTGACGGGCTCGTCGGCCACGTGCTGCAGCCAGCGGCGGCGCCAGCCGCAGCGCTCGATCTCGGCCATGAGCTGCCCGAGCATGCCGGCCAGGACGGCGTTGCCCTCGGCCGATGTGCCCCGCGGCCCCTTCATGACCAGGTCGAAGCCCACGGCCTTCCACTCGCCGCCGATGCGCGTGCCGACGTGCCCGCCCTCGATGAAGTGCAGCCCGGCCGCGGTGAAGGTGGCCACGATCCGCCGCAGCCGCGCGCGGTCAAGCACCAGTCGTCCAGCGCGCCGCTCGAAGACCTCCTGGAGCGGGATCCAGAAGGTGTTCTGCCGCCCGCGGCGCATCAGCTCGGCGTAGCGTCGGAGCATCCGCCAGTGGGGCTCGCTCCACTTCCGGAGCCCGTGGCGCGCGGCGATGTTGTCGTAGCTGAACCAGTTGGTGTACGGGAAGGAATCCGCTCCGGCCGGCGGGATCGTCGCCCGATGCACCCGCGCGACCAAGGCGAGCGGCTCGCAGGTGCCGCCAGCCCGGACCTCGATGGCGCAGCGCAGCGCACCCGGACGGGCATCGCGGGGCACGGGCAGTTCCAGCCGGAAGGCTTCGACGGGCGATTCGGCTCGCGAGTCCGCGCCGATCGGCTCCATGGCGTCAAAGGTCCGGAAGGGCGCGCGGCGCACCACGTGGGGATTCCGCTCGCCGGGACGGGCCGACTCCGTGAAGTTCCGGATGCCGGTGTTCTCCTCCACCGGAACGGCCAGCAGCCGGAACCAGCGGGCCCGGCGCGCCGGCCGGCCGTTGACCAGGGCGGAAAGCGCCACGCGCTCGCCGCGCCGCAATCCGCTGCAGAGCAGGTGCGCGGCGACCGTCCCGCCGCGGGCCACGTCCAGCTCCAACGCCCGTCGCGGCCGGCGGCCGACGGCGTCGTCGGCGAAGAGGCGTTCCAGCGGGTCCCGCAGCTCAACCCTCATCTCCAACTACTCCTTCATCTCCTCCAGCCCCGCGCCGGCCCGGTCGAACTTCATCACCCAGACCTTGGAGGCGGAGTCGTTGTTGAGCGCCACCAGCTTGAGCTCCGGATCGTAGGCCAGCGCGCTCGACCAACTGAAACCCGCCCCCTTGAACTCCACCGGCTTGTCATTCTCCACGAACCTGAGATTCAGCCAGTAGAATTTGCCGTCGGTCGGGTCCCAGGCCACATTGGCGAACTTGCCGTCCGGCTTCTGGAAGAGCCGCATGATCAGAATGAGGTCCGCCTCGGGAAGGTGAACCGCATCCCGCCAGAAGATGAACTCGCCCAGTGCCTTGGGCTTCTTGAATTCCACCTTGGTGCCCGCGCCCGAGGCCAGGTCGTAGCGCACGATCTGCTTGTCGCTGGTCAGCCACAGGCAGTCGCGCTTGGAGTCGTGGACCATGGCGTGGCCGTCGCACCAGGGCGCGCCCAGCGTGGCGCCGGTCCAGGGCAGCTTCTGCCAGGCGTTGGCCTTGGCGTCGTAGCGGAAGAGGCCCTTGTCCCACCAGAGCACCGCGCCCTTGGGCGTCGCCTCCAGGAAGGTGTGGTAGGTCATCTCCGCCCAGTTCCCTCGCCCGACCGTGACCGGCCCCAGGCCGGGGATGCCGTCGCTCAGCCATTCGCGGACCAGCGGATCGTAGGCCCGGTCCATGTACAGCATCCGCTTGGATGCCGGGTCGTAGCAGTAGCTGTTGTAGGCGTGCATGGGCACGTGCATCCGGTCGTTGAACGACAGCGGCACGGGCTGGCTGGCGTAGGTCGGCTCGATGGCGTCGTCCGGGTGGTAGCCGATGGTCCAGAAGCCGCCGAGCAGGCTGAAGTGGTCGACGTCGTTCTCATGGCTGGTGGCGTGCCCGCCTCCCCAGAGCATGAACTGGTGGCGGTCGGTGTCGTAGGCGCTGGTGCCCCAGCGGTTCTGCGCCCCCGGCGCGCAGCGCGGGAACTTCAGTGCCGTCCACTGGTTGGCGGGCATGTCCGCGTAGAACTTGCGCATCTTCTCCGGGTCGGGCTGGGCGAGCTTCTCCCAGGCGGCCGGATCGATCTGGTGGAAATCGTAGCTGCCGGAGGCCACGCCGCGCGCCGCGGTCCCGGCGGCATCGGCCTTGGACGCGTCCACGCGGCAGGCCCAGGTGATCAGCGTGTTGCTGCCCACCGTCGACGGGCAGACCAGGACGTCGTCCTCGTTGACCGCGCCGACCTGGATGAGCGAGGGCATCGGGCAGTTGGGACTGCCCCCGCCGGCCGGCTGCACCTGGAAGAGCATCTGCCAGACGTTGGCCGCCGGGTCGTAGGTCCAGACCTCCTGGGCGATGGGCCGCCGGCTGTACCCGCCGGCCAGCACCGCCTTGCCGGCCTTGGGCAGCCAGGCCAGGACGTGCCCGGCGCGCGGCGACGGGCACTTCTCCGGGAACTTCTGCTCCCAGCTGCGCGCCGCGCAGTCGTAGAGCCAGGTGTCGGAGAGCGTCCGGTCCAGGCCGTCTCCGCCGAAGAGCACGATCTTCTTGTGGACCGGGTCGAAGGCGGTCTGGGAGCGCGCCCGCCCCGGCGGCTCGGGCGAGATGGCGTCGACGGCCTGCTCGAAGAGCACCCGCGCGGCGCGGACCGCGGCGATCTTGTCTGCGGTGATCGCGCCGGAGAGGGTTGGCCCGGCGGCCTTCACCGCGGCGGCGGCGGCGGCGAAGCGCTTGGCGGCCATCTCGCCGGCGGCCTTCTCCGCACCGCCCAGACCGGCCGCGCCGATCTCGCCCGCGAACTTCTCGGCGGCGGCGGCGAGCCTGGCGGCCTCGCCGGGGATGTCGACCTTGGCTTCCTCGGCGGTCTCGGCCACGGCGTGGCGGCTCGCGCAGCGGCCCAGCAGCGTCTTGGCCTCCCAGCGCAAGGTCTTGGCCTTGCCGAATAGCTCCTTGAGCTTGGTCGAGCCGCAGTCGAGCTTGCGCCACTCGTTCTTCTCGATGCTGTAGGCCCAGGTGGCGACTTCGGCGCTGCCGCCGCCTCCACCCGAGTGCAGAATCTCCTTGTTGACCGGGTCGTGGCACATCGAACCCCAGACGAGATTGCTGCCGCGCGGCTTGGTCTTGGCGTCGCCCCAGGTCCGCTTGGCGGTGTCGTAGACGAACATCATCCCCCGCGGGCAGAGGTAGATCTTGCCGTCGTCCGGCACGTAGCACCAGGCGAAGCTGTTGGTGGCGACGCCGGCCCACTGGCCGCCGGCCACGATGCGCAGCTGGTCGCCGTCCTTGTAGAAGGTCCCGCCGCCGCCGCTGTTGCCGTGCATCATCCTTTCCTTGGCGTACTGCTCGCCGACCGGCCCGGACTCGGGGCGGTCCTTCTCCAGGCCGGCCGGGTAGGCGTTGAGCCATTTGGCCTGCGCCAGGTCGAATTCCTCGGTGTCGTAGTGGCGCGGGATCATGTCGTAACCGCCGCCCTGCGAGCCGCCGGCCAGGACGAACCTCTTGATCCCGGAGGCGTAGAGGAAAAGCGGCTGCTGCCGCCCGCCGGTCTTGGAGTCGACCAGCTTGACCCAGGTGTTTGGCTGGGCATTGGCCAAGCCGGCCGGCTCGGCGGCGGGGGCGGCCGTGGAGACGGCAGCGCCAAGGAAACACGCCGCCAGCACGGCAGACCAGCGGAGGAGAGGACGACTATCTTCGCAACCCATGGCTTTCCCCCTTCGGATGCGCGCGCCTACCGGCCGGCCTTCCTGTAGCGATAGGCCCACATGTGGCAGCCCATCGTTGCGCTTGCCAGGAAGACCTTGTGGCGCCGGTCGAAGACCATCTCCTCGCAGACCTTGGGCGTCTCGACGTCCAGAACCTTCCAGGCGTTGCCTTTCACGTCGTAGATGTAGGTCTTGCCGCTGAGCACGCACAGGACCACGTCGTTGTCCGGGTCGCAGGCCAGCGTCGGGCGGCCCATCCCGGACGAGGCGGCCTCCTGTCCTCCGTAGGGGCCGTCTCCCGCCGGCGCGAGGTCCCGCCAGGCCCGGGCCGCGGCGTCGTAGGCCATGGTCCGGGGCGCGGCCTTGCCCTCGGCCTTGACGGCCATCAGGCACTTGAGGCTGTCCACGTAGCAGCCGAAAGTGTACGGGTAGCCTTTGATGGCCGCGCCCATCGTCCAGACCTTCCCGGCCGGGTCGAGGTGGAAGACGTTGGGCTGGGCCCAGGCTTCCTTGGGATCGGTCACGAACAGGTTGTTGGCCCGGTCGTAGCAGCAGACCGTGCCCGGCCGCGGCATCTTGCCGGTCGTGGGCACGAGGTCGAACCGGTCGCGGAGCCCGTCATAGCACCAGGTGCCCTCGCCGATCCCGGGCGGGGTGCTGTACGCCAGATGGTTGCCGGAGGTGCCGCCGGCGAACCAGGTGACCTTCCGCACCGGGTCGTAGGCGTAGAACCGGGTGCAGCCGTTGGCCGGCCGCGGCGGGCCGCAGGGGTCGACCCAGCGCAAGGCGATCCAGCGCTCGGTGGCCGGGTCGTAGGCGGACAGGTCGTTGCCGTAGCCCGAGGAGAAGCTGCCCGCTCCACCGTTGTTGCAGCCGCCGTACTTGAGGCAGTAGCCGGTGGCCTCGTCGTAGGTCATGGGCACCTCACCCCCGCCGATCGATGGGCCGCCCTCCAGCTGCGTCCACTTGTTCTCGGCGAGATCGACGAGCTTCGGGTTGGGCGGCGGCAGCTTGAAAACCGGCTCCTTGGACGGCTCGACCTTCGCCGGCGCCGGCAGCGCGGCGAGCTTCAGCGCCGGCAGCTCCTTGGCGCCCTCGGGGCGATAGCGCAGCGCCCAGACGCCTACCGTCGGGGCGGCGAGTACCAGGGCCCTGTTCTTCGCGTCGTAGTCCATGGCGCAGAAGTGCTCGAAGCGCGGGCCGCGCTCGCCGGACAGCTTGGGTACGGCCGGCGCGCCAACGTCGAGCTTCTTCCACTCGGCCTTGGCCGTGTCCAGCGCCCAGGTATCAACCAGTTGCACGCCGCCGCCGCGGTGCAGGTAGCCGTACTTGTCGCCGCCGGGGTGCCCGACCCCGCCGCAGATGACCACCAGACGGTTCTCGGGGTCGTAGGCCGCGCCGGCCACCACCCGGGCCGGCGGGCGCTCCCGGGTCTCGAGCTTCGACCAGGCGTTGCCGGCGGCGTCGAACGTCCAGGTGTCGGCCAGCTGGTCCTTGCCGTGAGCGAGATAGACAGTCCGGCCGGCGGCCGCATCGAAGACCAGGGCCGCGCAATGCGCGGTCTTGGGCGAGCCCGGCGTCCTGCGGCCCTCCCAGGCGTTCTTGTTCGGGTCATAAACCCAGGTCGTGTCGCGGTTGTGCTGGGAAGCCCACTCTCCGTCGTAGGCCGGGGCGCGGACGACCACGTCGTTCTTCGCGTCGTAGACGATCCGGCAGCCGCCGCTGAAGGCCGGGAACCCCTTGGCCTTCATGGGCGTGAAGGCCTTCTTGGCCGGGTCGTACTGCCAGATGTCGTTAAAGAGCTCCCCGCGCTTGCGGGAGGCCACTCCCGACCCGCCGCTCATCCAGATGACCTTGCGCTTGGAATCCCAGGCCATGCTCCACCAGGCGCCGGCCCCGGGGCGGTCGGCCGGAGGCGGCCAGGCGTAGTCGGCCACCAGCGGGTTCTCCCACTTCCGTGCGGCCAGGTCGAAGGACCAGAGCTCGTTGCCCTCGGTGGGCGTGTAGCCGCCGTAGCGCAGGAGCGTTCCGCTCCCCGGCTCGAAGCACAGGAAGGCCCCGCGGCCGGGCTCGAGCTCGCGGCCCAGCGGGTCGCCGGAGACCTCGGCCACCTTGGTCCAGCGGTTCTCGGCCAGGGTCATCTCGCCGGCCGGGACCTGCACCGCTGGCTCAACGGTGGCGGCAGGCTCGCCGGCCGCAGCCACCGCGGCCGCTGCAGCCGCAAAGAAGACCAGCTTCACCACCACTCCTTCTCCTCTGCGCATCGGTTTGCCCTCTCGTCTGCCCGTCAATTGCCGGCCTTCCCGTAGCGGAAGGCCCACACCTGCTTGCCCATGGCCCCGGTGGCCAGGAAGACCTTGTGGCGGGTGTCGAAGGTCATTTCCTCGCCGACGTCCGGCGCCTTGCCCAGCGTCTTCCAGGCGTTGGCCTTCACGTCGTAGGCGTAGACCTGCTTCATGTAGATGCACAGGGCCACGTCGTTGCCCGGGTCGTAGGCTGTGAACGGTCCGCCGCCCCCGCCGGGAGGAAGGGTGTCGCCGCCCGGCTTCAGGTTGCGCCAGGCCTTGGCCGCCGCGTCATAGACGACGGTCTCGGTGCCGGCCGGCTTGGGATGGACGGCGAAGAGGCCCTTCAGACTGTTGACGTAGCAGCCATAGGTGTAGTGCATGACCGGCAGCCCCTCACCGCCCTGGGACCAGGTCCTGGCCGCGGGGTCGAAGACCTGGGCGGCATTGAAGACGAAGAGGTTCTTGTCCCGGTCATAGCAGCATACCACGCGGTCCCAGGAGGGGCTCTTGCCGCTGACGGGCACCAGCTCGAAGCGGTCCTTGAGGCCGTCGTAGCACCAGGTACCGCTGTCGGGGGCGCCGGCGAATCCGGCCGGGAGGCTCGAGGCCAGATGGTTGCCGGCCGTGCCGCCGGCGAACCAGTTGACCTTCCTGACCGGGTCGTGGCAGTAGGCGCGGGTGCAGCCGTTGGCCGGACGCGGCGGGCCGCAGGGGTCCACCCAGCGCAGCGCGATCCAGCGCTCGGTGGCCGGGTCGTAGGCGGACAGGTCGTTGCCGTAGCCCGAGGCGAAGCTGCCCGCCCCGCCGTTGTTGCAGCCGCCGAACTTGAGGCAGTAGCCGGTGGCCTCGTCGTAGATCAGCGGCACCTCGCCGCCGCCGATGGCCGAGCCGCCCTCGAGCTGCGTCCAGGTGTTGGCCGGGAGCTCGAGCAGCTTCTTGTTGGGCGGGGCCATCTTGAAGACCGGCTCCTTGGGCGGCTCGACCTTCATCGGCGCCGGGAGCGCGGCGAGCTTGAGCGCGGGCAGTTCCTTCGCGCCCTCCGGCCGCAGGCGCAGCGCCCAGACCCCGACGGTCGAGGCGGAGAGCACCACCGCCCCGTTCTTCGCGTCGTAGTCCATGGCGCAGAAGTGCTCGAAGCGCGGGCCGCGCTCGCCGTTGAGCTTCGGGACGACCGGCGCGCCGACGTCGAGCTTCCTCCACTCGGCCTTGGCCGTGTCCAGCGTCCAGGTGTCGGTCAGCTGCACGCCGCCGCCGCGGAAGAGGTAGCCGTAGGCGCTGCCGCCGGGATGGCCCACGCCGCCGCAGACCACCACCAGCTTGTTGGCCGCGTCGTAGGCCGCGCCGGCCACCACCCGGGCCGGCGGGCGCTCCTTGGTCTCGAGCTTCGCCCAGGCGTTGGCCGCGGCGTCGTAGGTCCAGGTATCGCCGAGGTGGTCCTTGCCCTGCGCCAGGTAGACCGACTTGCCGACGGTCGGGTCGAAGACGAAGGCCGCGGCCAGGGCGTTCTTCGGCGGGTTGGGCGTCTTGCGGCCCTCCCAGGCGTTCTTGTTGGGGTCGTAGACCCAGGTGGCATCGCGGTTGCACATCGCGTCCCACTCGCCGTCGTAGGCCGGGGCGCGGACGACCACGTCGTTCTTCGAGTCGTAGACGATCCGGCAGCCGCCGCTGAACTTCGGGAAGCCCTTGGCCTTCATGGGCGCGAAGGCCTTCTTGGCCGGGTCGTACTGCCAGATGTCGTTGAACAAGGCCGGCTGCTTGCGCGCGGCAACGCCCGAGCCGCCGCAGAGCCAGACAACTTTGCGCTTGGAGTCCCAGGCCATGCTCCACCATGCCCCGGCGCCGGGCCGGTCGGCCGGCGGTGGCCAGGCGTAGTCGGCCGCCAGCGGGTTCTCCCACTTGCGCGCGGCCAGGTCGAAGGACCAGAGCTCGTTGCCCTCGGTGGGCGTGTAGCCGCCGTAGCGCAGGATCGCACCGCTACCCGGCTCGAAGCACAGGAACGCCCCTCGGCCGGGCTCGAGCTCGCGGCCGAGCGGGTCGGCCGGGACCTCGGCCACCTTGGTCCAGCGGTTATCGGCCAGGACGGTCTCAGCGGCCGGGACGGCGACCGGGGCGGGCGCCGGGGGCTCGGCGGTGGAGCCGGCGACGCCCAGTACCAAGCCGAGGATCGTGAGGTTCACTACGCTGCGCATGGTTTTCCACCCTTCACGAAAAAAGTCATGGGGGTATGTGAGTGTGTGGGTACAGGAGCGCCCGGTTCTCCACTCACACACCCACACACGCCCCGATCCCTACTTCCCGCCTGTCGTATTAGCCACCTCGCCGCACAGGGCCAGGAGCTCCGCATCCATCCGGGCGAGTCCCGGCGGCGACCAGCGCTGCAAGTGCGCCTGGCCGTCCCCGAAGAGCGAACCGGCCCGGCTGTACCAGAAGTCGATGAAGGCCGCGGAACGCTCGTCGAGCAGCCGGTTGCTCCGCCCGGCCAGGTCGCCGCCGGCCTTGCCTTCGGCCAGTGCCGACTCCAGGAATAGGATGGCCTCGCTCAGCTCGGTGCCCTCCCGGAACCACTCGAATCTTTCGGTGGCGACGGCGCCGTCGGGGCCGGGGGCCAGCAGCGAGCGCTGCGAGCAGTTCGGTCCCCCGGTGCCGCGGCCGTTGCCCAGGGAGTAGTACCCCCTGCCGCTCTCCTTGGGGATGGGATAGAGGTTGATGCCGAAGTCGCCGCACCCGTCCATTCCGCGGCTGACGGCCTCCTCGGCCAGGTTGCGGATGACCGTCGCCGGCGAGGAGTTGTTGTGGCGGTTGCGCTGGGTCGCGCACCAGACCCCCGGCCGGGGCTTGATCAGGTCCCGGGCGCCCCGCGAGCTGAGCCGCCCCTCGTTCCAGACCGAAACGGAGTACTTCACGGGCATGCGCGCGTCCTTCTCGACACCGCCGAACGATCCGCCCAGCGTGCCGTTGTGGGCGATGTAGCTCCAGACGCCGTCGGGCCAGATCTTCTTGGCCATGCTCACCGTCTCGGGCAGCGGCGGGTAGCAGTAGCTGTTGTGGCCGATGGCGGTGACGTCCCACCAGCCGCGGGCCTCGGCCTTCTTGCGGACCTCGTCCAGCACCGGCTTCCAGAAGGCCACGCTCTCCTCGGTGCCGGGCACCGGCATGGCCAGCTTGTCCAGTTTGCCGGTGGCCGGGTCCAGGACCGAGACATAGGCGGGCCACCCGGGCATCTTGAGTTGCCCCTGATCCTTCCTGGGCTCGCCCCAGCAGGCCACCCGCAGGGGGCAGGGCTTGCCCACGGTCTTGGCCGCCAGTTCCATGAAGCGGTCGTAGAGCGTGAAATCGTACTTGTAGGATCCGTCCGACTGTTTTATCCACCGGACCAGCGACTCCTCGTTGCTGACGTCGCCCTTGTTGTCGCTGTGGAAGTTGATGGCCAGAGTCGCCGGGATCTCGCGGGCGTTGACCTCGGCCATGAGCTTCAGCGACTTCTCCATGAGCGCGAAGTGTTTGTCGCTCCACAGCGGCACGCCGTAGTGCCTGGCCTCCGAGTCGGTCGAGTAGTAGGCCAGGTGGCGCACCCGGAAGCTCACCGGGTCGGGCAGGGTCCATCCGCTGACCTTGACGACGAGCGGCGCCTTCACCGGGGCGAGCCCGTCGGCGGAAACCGTGACCGTCCCTTCGTAGCTTCCGGGGGCGGCGTCCCGGGGCACCCGTACGGTTATCCACAGCGGCGCCACCGCGCCGGCCGGCAGGGTGGCGGACATGCCGCGCCCCGGCTTGACCTTGGCCACCGGGATGACCGCCGGGATCGCTTCGGCCAGCACGTCGAACCGGTGGGGCTCGGTCCAGGACTTGCCCGGCTCGGGCGCCTCGGCGATGCGCACGCTCACGGCGGAGGCCGGAATCGCCCCGGCGCCGGCGGAGGCCTTCAGCTCTCCGACCGTGACCTTGAGGCCCCGGATGTCCGCGTCGGAACTGACCGCCAGCCGGCCGGAGAAGACGCTGTTCCGGGCGGCGTGAATCACGACGGGGCGCAGGTCGCGCGCCTCGGCGAAGCGGAAGGCGTCGATCGTGTCGTAGGGGCCGACGTTCCAGACCTGGACGCCCTTGGGCCGGCCGGTGCCGGCCGCGATCCCCTGCTCCGAGGCGGAGGAGAGCGAGACGCTCTTCAGGGCGCTGTAGGCCCAAAGCCCCGGGATGACGTTCATCCCGCCGCCCAGGTTGACGCGCTTGGCGCCGACGACCGCCTCGTTGATGGGCGCGCGGTGGACCTCCAGGGCCAGAACATTGACGCCCTTGCGCAGCGCCGCGGCCGGCACGGCGACGTCCGCCAGTTTCCGGTAGCGCCGGTCGAAGCCGGCCTGGTTCTTCCTGGGGTCCTGCAGGTAGGAGCCGTCCGGCTCGACGTGGAGGTCGTCCGGGTACTTCTCGGCGGGCGTGTCGGCCTTGAGTTCCCCGGCGGGCAGGTGGGCCCGGGCTATCTCCCGGCCGTTCAGGTAGACCGCGAGGCCCCCGACATACTCCACCGACAGCTTCAGATCCCGGACCGCCGCGGGGTCGTCCACCCGGAAGCCGGCGCGCAGGCAGATGAGCGAGTTGGTCGTTCCGGTGTAGCGTCCGGCGTGGCTGCCGCCGCTGGAGCTGCCCCGGGCCAGCTCCACGGGGGCCCGCTGGAAGTCCCAGGCCAGGTCGTCGAATTCCAGGCTGGTCCAGTCGGCCGGCGGGGGCGGGGAATGGTACTGCCGCAGCGGTTTCGGGTCCTTGCCCTCAGGCTCCAGCGGCACCTTGAGTTCGCCGGCCGCGGTTACGATCTCGGGCGTCCTGAAGACGAGATAGCCGCGCAGGGGAGAATTTTCGCCGAGAATCGAGACCCCCGCGGCCCCTCCTGCCGGCGCAGGGGCGGGGACGGGACTCTCTCCGGCCGCGGCTGCCATGGCAGCGCCCAGTGTCAGGCCGAGGATCGCGAGACTCAGTACGCTGCGCATGGCTTTCTCCTCTTCCTCAAGAGAGTGTGTGGGTATGTAGGTGTGTGAGCATGTGAGTAATGAGCGGGGACGACGGTTCCGGCGCTCCACCCACACACTCACACACGCCCCAACCTACTTCCCTCCCGTCGCCTTCGCCACCTCGCCGCACAGCGCCAGGAGCTTCGCGTCCCGCTCCTGGATCCAGGCGCTCATGAACCGGTATACCCGCGGCCGGCACGATGCGCCTTCGTACCACTCCAGCGGGGCGGCGCGTTCGTCCAGGCACTGGCCGACCCGCTTCTCCAGGTCGCCGCTGATCTTCTTCTCCTCGATGGCTCGCTGCAGGAAGATGACCGCCTCGGCCATCACCACGCCCTCCCGGTACATCTCGAAGCGCTCCGTGGCTATCGGCCCGTCCGCGCCGGGCGCGAGGATGGCCTTGCATCCCTCGGTGTCCGGCCCGCAGCCGCTGCGGTGGACGCACTCGTAGCTGAAGTTGCGCCCGGACGCGTAACTCTTCCCCTTGGACGCGAAGATGTCCGCGCCCAACTGGCCGCCGTCCAGGCTCGACGTCACGCAGCGCTCCTGGGCATGACGGTAGTCCCGCAGCTGCCGGTACGGCTCGTGCCCGGCGCGGGCCGCATAGAACTTCCACTTCGTCCACTTGGGGTCCAGCAGCAGCCGGTAGCCGCGCGGGCGGGGCGTCGGGAGGCCCCAGCAGCCCTCCGCGCTGAGGCGGGGCTCCCCGCGCGACGCCCCGTGGGCGGTGAACGCCCAGAGGCCGTCCGGCCAGATCTTCTTATAGTTGTCGAGCACGTCCCGCGACATCCCGCCGACGTACTCGCTGTGCCCCACGCAGGTGACGTCCCACCAGCCCCGGGCCTCGACCTTCTTGCGGATCTCGTCGAGCACCGGCTTCCAGAAGGCCAGGCTCTCAGGAGTCCCCGGGCAGGGCTGCTTCATCCTTTCGAGCTTGCCGGTGGCCGGATCCAGGGCGGTCACGAAACCGCCGTTGCCCTCGGCGTAGACATCCTCCTCGGCCCATTTCTTCCTGTCGTAGGGGCCGGCGGCCGCCACCCAACAGTTGAGCCGCAGCGTCAGGGGCTTGCCGATGGTCTTGGCGACCAGATCCATGTGCTTGTCGAAGACGCTGAAGTCGTGCTTGAAGGTGCCGTCGGCCTGCTTGATCCAGCGCACCTCCGTCTCCCGGTTGCCGCCCAGGCCGTACCAGTCGATCGACAGGTTCACGATCACCTGCCGGGCGTTGAGCTCGGCCATCAGCGCGAGCGACTTGCCCATCAGCTTGAAGTGCCGGTCCGACCAGAGAGCCACGTTGTACTGTCCTGCCAGGCTCTCCGGCAGGCTGTAGCTGCAGACGCTCGACCGGTAGTCCTTGGGCTCCGGCAGGGTCCAGTCGGAGACGGTCAGGACGAGCGGCACGTTCGTCGCCGGCAGCCCATCGGCCACCACCGTCACCGTCCCCTCGTACCGGCCAGGTTTGGCGTCCTTGGGCACCCGCACCGTGAACCACAGCGGCGCCAGGGCCCCGGCGGCCCCCGGTGAGAGCTTCCAGGCCGGCCCCGATCCGTCGTTCTTGGGGGCGACCACCTTGTTGGGGTCGACTGCGATCGTTGCCGGGATCGCGTCAACCAGGCCGTCGAAGCCGTCCCGCCGGCCGGGGTAGTTGTAGCCGAAATCCTGAGGCGCCCAGGGGCCGGCGCAGCGCACCAGCACGGCCGAGGCCGGGATCTTCCCGGCCTTGTCGCCGTGAACCAGGTCGCTGACCGTGGCCTTCAGGCCCCGGATCTCCTGTCCCGAGCTGACCGTCAGCCGGCCGGAGGCCGTGCCGTTGCGCGCGGCGTGGATCGTGACCGGCCGGAGCGGCTCCTGCGGGTCGCCGTAGCTGAAGACGTCGAGCGTCTCCCAGGGCACGCAGTTCCATACCTGGACTCCGGCGGGCCTGGCCGTGTTGGCGACGACCGCCGAGCCACGCGGGGCCTTCAACTGGACTGCCAGGATGCCGATGGGAGCCCAGGGCGCGCTCTCGTACTCGCCACGCGCCTTCAGAGTGGTTTCGAGCAGAGGGGAAGAGTGGTTCTCTATGGCCAGGACGTTGGCGCCCTTGCGCAGAAGCTGGGCGGCTATCTTCACGTCGAGCTTCCGAGCGCGCTGCGCCAGCCGGTCGGCGTGCGCCTTGCTGCGGCGGTCCAGCCACTGCTTGCCGTCCGGGGTGAGCATCGCCTCGATGGGATGGTCCTCGGCCGGTGTGTCCAGGCCGGCCTTCTCGCCGGGGACGTGCCCCCGGGCCGCTTCCTTGCCGTTGACGTAGACGACCACCCCGCCGGAGTAGGTCAGCGACAGCTGCAGTTCCCCGGCCTGCGCGGGGTCCTTGACCTCGAACCGGCCCCTGACGGCGATCAGGCCGGCCCCGAACGTCGGACTGAGTTCCCTGGCCAGTCCGTAGTCATTCACCCGGCAGCGCACCCAGCTGCTGTCATCGTAGTCGACGCCCGCCCATTCCGCCGGGGGCAGCGGGGACGAATTCGGCTGATCTCCCCAGGCCGTCTTCCCGCCGAGCTTCCGGCGGGCCACCTTGCCATCGGCCGCGCGCACCCATGGGTCCCCGCCGGAGTCGCACCAGCGCCACAAGCTTTCCTCGCTGAGGACCGTGACGTGCGACCCGGAGTTCGCTGCCGGCGCGGCATCGCCGGCGAAGGCGACGGTTGCCAGGGTCAAGCCGAAGGCCAGAGTACAGATTGTCATGAAGCGCATGCTGATTCTCCTTCTTCCTCTCAAGCCCCCTCTCCCGTAAGGGGAGAGGGGATCTGTATGGATGGCTATTTCCCCCCCGCCGCCTTGGCCACCTCGCCGCACAGCGCCAGCAGTTCGGCGTCACGGTCGGCCATGCCCGCCGGGGACCAGTTGCTGCGGAACCCGCCGCCGCGATCGTACCAGAACTTGATGAAGGCCTCGCCGCGGGCGTCAAGGCAGCGGTTGACCTTCGCAGCCAGGTCGCCGGAGACCTTGCCGTCCTGCAGCGCCGCCTCCAGGTAGAGCACGGCCTCGCTGAACTCGGTGCCCTCGCGGAAGCACTCGTAGCGCTCGGTGGCCACCGCGCCGTCCGGTCCCGGCGCCAGCAGGCTGTGGGTGGCCGCGCCGGGTCCGCCGGTGCCCCGGCCGTTGCCGAGCATGATGTAGCCCTTGCCGCTGTCCTTCGGCACCGGGAATAGGTCGGCGCCGAAGTCGCCTACGCCGTCCATCCCGCGGTTGATGACCTCCTCGGGCAGGTTGCGGAGCAGGATCAGCGGCGACCAGTCCCAGTGCCGGTTGCGGGCGGTGTCCGACCAGATGCTCGGCCGGGGCTTCACGAGCGCCTTGCAGCCCCGGGTGCTGAGCGACCCCTCGGTCCAGACGCAGACCGAGTACTTCACCGGCATGCTCTCCTTGTTCGCCCCGTTGAAGGACGCGCCCAGCGTCCCGTTGTGGGCGATGTAGCTCCAGACCCCGTCGGGCCAGATCTTCTTGGCCATGCTCACCGTCTCGGGCAGCGGAGCGTAGCAGTAGCTGTTGTGGCCGATGGCGGTGACGTCCCACCAGCCCCGGGCCTCGGACTTCTTCCTGACCTCGTCAAGAACCGGCTTCCAGAAGGCCAGGCTCTCCTCCGTGCCGGGCACGGGCATCTGCAGCTTGTCGAGCTTGCCGGTGGCCGGGTCGAGCAGCGAGACGTGCGTGGGTCGGCCGGGCATCTTCAGCTGGCCCTGCTCCTTCTTGGGCTCGCCCCAGCAGCTCACCCGCAGGGGCAGCGGCTTGCCCATCACCTTCGCCACCCGGTCCATGTATTTGTCGAAGACGCTGAAGTCGTACTTGTAGCCGTCGCCGTCCTTTATCCAGCGAACCAGCGACTCCTCGTTGCTGATGTCGCCCTTCCTGTCGC
>JAKLDR010000096.1 GCA_022703445.1 Planctomycetota bacterium
GAGGCCGGCCTGGGGACCGGCGCGCAGATGGACATGCTGTCCTGCACGTGGCTGGCCAGGATCTCGCCCTTGACCAGCTCCCACTTGCCGAGGCTCTTCTTGGTCTCGGGGTCGATGACGTCCTCGACCTGCACCAGGACCGCGAAGCGCATGCCCTGGGTCACGCCGTCCTTGGCGCCGCGGTTGACGATCAGTGCGGACTCGTCGAGGATCCTGGCCACCTGCCCTTCAATCGCCATGTCGGGTCATCTCCTTACCGGGCCGATCGGGGTTTCGTCCCCGCCGGCCTTGAGCTCCTTCAGGAAGGCCCGGATCGCCGGGTCGTTCCTGACCGGCTTGTACTCTTCGCCCTGCTCGAGGAGCGCGGCGGCCTCCCGGGCGTTGAGGACGCCCTCGGGGGAGGCCAGCAGCGCCCGGATGTCGGCGGCCACCGCGGCGCCCTTCTTCATGGCGGCGTGGGTCTCGGCGCGGACCATCAGGATCCGGAAATCCGGCGGCTCGGATCTCCCGGCCAGACTGAGCAGTTCCTCGGCGCCCCTGGCGTCCTGGGCCATGGCCCGGTCCCGCGCCGCCTCGGTGTAGATCAGGGCGTCGCCGCCGACCAGCTCGGCGAACCGGGCGCGGCTGGCCGCGGCCTGGGCCCAGCGCTTGGACTGCTCCTGCAGCCGGGCCAGTTGCAGATGCACGGTCGGAGACGGATTGCTGGTCTGGGCCAGGGCTTCGAGGTAGGCCTCGGCCTCCGCCAGGTTGCCCTGGCTGGCGAGGACCCCGGCCCGGATGGTCTGGGCCATGCGG
The DNA here is from genome assembly GCA_022703445.1 of Planctomycetota bacterium. GTDB lineage: Bacteria > Planctomycetota > SZUA-567 > JAKLDR01 > JAKLDR01 > JAKLDR01. Next base: position 796 of record JAKLDR010000096.1, read on the forward strand.
TTCTCGCGCCAGATGCTCAGGGCGGCGTCGACCTTGCCCTCCTGCAGCCGGGCGAAGCTGGCCGCGCGCTGCTTGAGCTCGTCGATGGCCCCGCGCTGGCTGAAGAGGTCCATCATTCCGGCCGCGAAGAAGACGAATGCGAAGAGGGCGCCGAGCGCCGCGCCGCCCCACACGAACCCGGAGCCGGCCCCTCCGCCTTCGCCGCCGCTGGCGGCCGCGGTCCGTCTCCTGGCCAGCGCGGCGCGGAGCACCAGCCCCATGACGATCCCGGCGATCAGGCTGGCCAGCGCCTTGATTGACGGCGCGGACAGAACGCGCGCGGCGCTGCCCTCGGGCAGCGGCTCCCTCTCGGGATCCAGGATGGCGGACATGGCCAGGTTGGAGAGCTGGTCGCCGGAGTCGAGCATCTCGATCTCCGCGACTCGCCAGAGGCTGCCGGCGCGGCGCAGGGTCAGCCGGTGCCAGCCGGTCTGGAGACCGGCCTGCTGGCTGATGACGTAGAGCCGGACCGCCACCCGGGTCGAGCCGTCGGCTCCGGGCTGGGCGGGCAGGACGCGGGTCGACAGGCTGCCGGCCACCGAGCGGCTGATGGCCCCCGCCAGCGCCCCGCGGCGCTCCTCCAGCCGGGCTGCCGCCGCCCTGCGCCACTCGGCGCTGGGGGAGGAGGACAGGCCGGATAGAACCCGGTCGAGCAGGGCATCGCAGTCGATGGCCGTGGTCATCGCGGCCTGCCCGGCCGGGCCGCGGCCGTAGAGGCCTTCGACGAACTGTCTGGAGCTGTCGTCAGCCTGAGCTTCGGCCAGAGGTGGGGCCGGTGCGGCCACCGGGGCCGCGACGGGGGCGGGGGCCGGCGCAGGCGCCGGAGTCGGAGCCGGAGCGGGTTCCTGCGCGGGGGCTGCGGCCGGAGCCGCCGGTGCGGGCGGGGCGTCGGCTGCGGCCGCGGGGCCCTCGGCCGCGGTAGCCGGGGCCAGGGCGAACAAGGCTCCGATCAGAAGCAGGTGCAGGAAGAGGATGCGTATGCTCATCGCTCGTAGGCCCTCACGTCAGTCTGGCTGCATCGCTATCGGCTCTGTCGGCCGTGCTGCATTGTATACCGGCTTCCAGCGGGTCAAGGTCAAGGTGCGCGCTGCGGCGGACGGGCCGCCTGGCGGGGCGGTCCGGCTCGTGGTTGAGGAAGACCGCCCAGTTGCCGGCCTCGGCCGCACCCAGCAGGCGGCGCTTGACGGCCAGGGCCTCGACGGGGTACAGGTCGAAGGCGGTGAGCCAGCGCTCCCGGCGGTGGGCGGCCAGCGGGCAGAGGTCGGCCAGCCCGATCGCCCGGTGCCCTTGCGACTCGAGCATCCAGGCGAGATGGCCGCGGGTGTGCCCGCCGGTGACCAGGGCTTCCAGGCCCTGGCCCAGGGCGAACTCCGGTCCGCCCTCCAGCAGACGGAGCTGTCCGGCGGCCTTCAGCGGGTCGTAGAGCCGGTCGAAGTAGGAGGCCGCGCCGCGGGCCTCGGGATCGTGGGCGTCATCCCACTCGAGCCGGTGGACCAGGTGCTCGGCGTTGGGGAAGGTGGGGCGGTGTCCGCCGGAGCCGTCCGGGACGGTGGCCCAGCCGCAGTGGTCGAAGTGCAGGTGGGTGAGCAGCACCCGGTCGATGTCCCCGGGGCCAAGGCCCAGCGCGCCCAGCCGGTCGAGCAGGGTGGGGGCGGAGGCGTCCACGCCGTAGATGCGGCGGGACTTGTCGTCCCAGTCGCGCCCGAGGCCGGCATCGACCAGCGTGCGCCGCCCGCCGGAGATCAGCAGGTAGCAGTTGCAGGCCATGGCCATCCGGTTGTCAGCGTCGACCGGGCACTCCTTGCTCCAGAGCACCTTGGGCACGATGCCGAACATCTGCCCGCCGTCCAGCCAGAACGGTCCGTCGTCGAGCCGGTGCACTTCGATCGAACCGATGCGGAACGCCGGTGCCATGCCGATTCCCTTTCGAGTGGATGGTATCAGAGGAGCGGGCGCTCTTCAAGGGATGAGCCTGCTCCGACAACCGCATGGCCGATGTTCCGCGAGGGAGCGAGCAGGCCATCCTGCCGTCCGCCGTGTTCGCATACCTGTACCTGCCGACAGCGACGACGGCTTGGCACATAAGATGAGTTTGGCAGTCTTGTATGCGGGCAGTTGCAGACAGGCCGTTGGGCAGATCTTCGCTCAGGTTTCAGAGGAGAAACCTGGTGGGGTCTGCCAAGTCGGCGGAAGTCAACATGGGCATATATGAGTCGCGCGGTAATTCATTGGAAGGCAGCCATCTCAATGGCTATTGCCCCTTCGTCAGATGCGGCTAATGCTTGCAGGTGAGGAGGGTTCGGCCGCCAGGATGGAGTTTCGGGTGGGCCGGCCCTGGAAAAGTTCAGGCTCGGGTGCGAGGGGACCATGGGAGCAGAGGCCACGCTGTTGCGTTCGGCGGTCGTGCCGGGAAGTCTGGACAGCATCACGGCCGAGACCCTGGTGCGGCGCGCCGTGCAGGAGTTCGGCGCAGGGCTGACGTTCGCCTGCAGCTTCGGCGCAGAGGACATGGTTATCATGGACATGCTGCTGGCCGCGGACCGCAACGCTTCGGTCTTCGTGCTGGACACGGGGCGCCTGCACCAGGAGACCCACGACCTGATCGCCAAGGCCGCCAGTCGCTGGGATCGGCAGTTCACGTTCTTCGTCCCGGAGGCAGGCGCCCTCGAGGCGCTGCTGGCGGCGCAGGGCACCAACGGCTTCTACGACTCCGTGGAGGCCCGCAAGGCCTGCTGCCGGGTGCGCAAGGTCGAACCGCTGGCCAGGGCTCTGGCCGGAAAGACTGCTTGGCTCACCGGCCTGCGGCGCGGCCAGTCCGTGACCCGGACCGAACTGGCCGTGGCGGAGGTCGACGCGGCCCACGGGGGCATCGTCAAACTGAATCCCCTGGCCGAATGGAGTGAGGTCCGGGTGTGGGACTACATCCGCGAACGCGGGCTGCCCTACAGCACGCTCCACGACCGTGGGTTCCCCTCGGTCGGCTGCGCCCCGTGTACGCGGGCCGTCCGGCGTATCGAGGAACTGCGCTCGGGCCGGTGGTGGTGGGAAGAGCCCGAGCACAAGGAGTGCGGCCTGCACGGCAGGGCGCCCAACTACACCATCTGAGATCGGGAGAGGAAGAGAAAAGCGATGTCCGCCGCAAGCAGACCCGAGTTCCCGGCCGCCGCGCCGCCGGCCGATCCCCGCGAGGCCCGGCTCCTGGGGCTCTACGCCCAGCGCCAGGAGGGCCTGCTCATGCAGAGGCTCAAGGCCGGGGGCGGTCGCCTGACTGTGGAACAATGGCGGGCGGTGCTGGACCTGGCCGGCGACCTGACTCCGGATCACCCGTTGCGGCTGACCACCCGGCAGGATCTGGAGTTTCACGGCCTGCGGCCGGAACTGGTCCCGGAGGTGCAGCGTCGGCTGGCCGCCGCGGGGCTAACCACTCTGGGGGCCTGCGGCGACACCCTGCGCAACATCACCGAGTGTCCCGGCTGCGCCGGGCCGGACCTGGGGCCGCTCGCCGGCCGCATCCGCGAAGCGCTTGGCGGGCTGGACTGCCTCTTCTCGCTGCCGCGCAAGTTCAAGATATCGCTTTCGGCCTGCGCGGAGGCCTGCGCCAAGCCATGGATCAACGACCTGGGCCTGGCGGCCAATCCGGACGGCACGTTCCGGGCGGTGCTCGGCGGATCGCTCGGTCCGGCGCCGGGTCTCGGTCTGCTCTGCTACGAGTCGCTTGTTCCAGCGGATGTGCCGGCCCTGGCCGTGGCCGCCGTGCGGCTGCACGACGTCGAGGGCGACCGCGGCAACCGCCGTCGGGCGCGCCTGCGACACGTGCGCGAGCGCCTGGGCGACGGGGAGTTCCGGAGACGGTTGGACGGTCTCTTCAGGGCGGAGCTGGCCCGGAACCCGCCCGCGCCCCTGGCCCTCGGGCCGGCGGGGCGCCCCGGGCGTGCGCTGCGTTTGGCCGTTGCCCATGGCGAACTCCCGGCCGACGCGATCCGCGCCCTGCTCGTGGCGGTAGAGGTGGCCGGCGGATCGCTGTCCGCAGGCCTTGAGCACGACCTTCTCGTGAACGGCCTGGGAGTCGGGGAGCTGCCCGCCGTCCTGCGGGACCGGGTCGGGGCTCCGCGGGTCGTGGCCTGTCCGGCGGCGCATCTGTGCGTCCACGGGCTGGTCGAGACCCGGGAGCTGTCTGACGCCATCCGGGCGGCCCTGCCGCCGGTCTGCGACCTGACCGTGGCGCTGTCCGGGTGCCCCAACAACTGCACCCACGCGCCCGTGGCGGACATCGGTCTGGTCGGCCGGGTCCGGAAGGTAGACGGCCTGTCCCGTCCGCACTTCCGGTTGCTGGCCGGCGGAGGAGGAGGGCGGAGCCCCGAAGTGGCCAGCGAACTGGACCCGGCCGTCCCGGCCGCCGAGGTCCCTGAACGGGTGCGGCAGCTGGTCGGGCTCTGGCTTTCGTCCGGCGCCTCAGATGGAACAGGCTTCTCAGCCTGGTTCCGGACCCGGGCTTCAGAAAAGGGGCATGGTTGACATGGCCAAGGCGCTGCTTCTGCTCTCCGGCGGCCTGGACAGCACGCTGGCCGGCCGCCTCCTGCTGGGCCTGGGTGTGCAGGTCGAGGCTGTCAACTTCACTTCTCCGTTCTGCCGCTGCACGCCGAAGTCGCTGGGTTGTTCCGCGGCGCGCAAGGCGGCTGACCAGCTTGGGATTCCGGTGCGCGTCTTCGGCACCGGGGCCGACTACCTCGAGATGGTGAAGCACCCCCGCTTTCCCCGGGGTTCGGGAGTCAACCCGTGCATCGACTGCCGCATCATGATCTTCAGCCGGGCCGGGCGGCACATGGCCGAGGTGGGCGCGGATTTCATCGCCACCGGCGAGGTTCTCGGTGAGCGGCCGATGTCCCAGCGCCTGGAGGCCATGCGCCTGATAGAGCGCGAGTCTGGCCTGGCCGGAAAGGTGCTGAGGCCGCTTTCGGCCCGGCTGCTGGAGCCATCCGAGCCCGAGAAGTCCGGCCTGGTGGACCGCAGCCGGCTGCTGTCCATCCAGGGGCGCTCGCGCCAGCCCCAGATCCAGCTGGCCAGGGAACTGGGCATAACCGACTACCTGTGCCCGGCCGGCGGCTGCCTGCTCACCGACAAGGAGTTCGCGGCGCGCTTCAGGGACATGATGGAACACGAGCCGGGTTTCGGCCTGCGCGAGGCGCGGTTGCTCAGCGTGGGGCGGCATTTCCGCATCCCGTCCGGAAGCAAGGTCATCGTCGGTCGCAACCAGGAGGAGAACCAGGCCATGGCCGCGGCCCAGGCGGCCGGCGAGGCGCTGGTCGCGCCGGCCGTGGTGCCCGGACCATCTGCTCTCTGCCGGCCGGAATCGGCGGAGACCGCCGCAGCGCTGGTGGCTGCATACACCGAGGGCGGCATGACCATCGATGTGGTCGTTCGCGGCAGTGCCGGCGGCGTGTGCCAGATGGCCTCGGTGCAGCCGGCATTGAGGGCGTCTGCGGCAGCCTGGCGGGTCGGGTCCCGGCCGCCGGCCGGAGGAGGTCCAGATGGCGACTGAAGCATCGAACGTGGCCGCGCCTGCTCTTCCGAAGGTCGTCTGCCCGGCAGGGGTCGTTTCCGGGGCGATCTGCCGCGAGTCGCCCTTGCGCAGCGTAGCCAAGGCCATCAGCTATCGGGTTCTGGGCACGTTGGTGACCATGGCGGTGGCCTGGGCCGTGACCGACAGGCTGGCCACAGCCGCCGCCATCGGCCTGGGCGATACCGTCATCAAGATCTTCACCTTCTATTTCCACGAGAGGGTCTGGGACCGCATCGGCTTCGGCCGGAAGCGCGGCTCGCAGGAGGAGCCGGCGGCGGTGCCGCTGGCGGAGGGCCCGCCATGAGCGGCCCGCGCCGGCTCGAGGCTGTGGCGCCCAGGGCAGGCGCGCCGGACGGGGCGGCTCCGGCCGGCCGGCGCTACCTGCCGATCGGCGTGGATGTCTCGGACCTGCCTTGCTTGGTGGTGGGCGGCGGCCGGGTGGGCACGCGCAAGGCCCTGAAGCTGGCGGAGGCCGGCGCCGCTGTGACCGTCCTGGCGCCGGAGGTCTCCGCGGCGCTTCACAGGGCAGTCGGGGCTGGGGCCCTCGCCTGGGTTCCAGGACGCTACGCTCCCGGTGCCCTGGACGGCTTTCTTCTGGTCGTGGCCGCCACCGACGATCCCGGGCTGAACATAGACATAAGCCGCGATGCCGCCGGGCGCCGGGCGCTCTGCTGCGTGGCGTCCCCCGGACGCTTCTCGCGGGTGATCTTCCCGGCGGTGTGCCGGGCTGGCGCGCTGACCGTGGCCGTGCACAGCGATGGGCTGGATTGCTCGCGCTCCGCGGCGGTGCGCCGGGAGATCGAAGGGTTGCTCGCGCGGCACCGGCCGGAGCAGCCGGTCCTGGGCGTCCTGGGTGTTCTCCGCGGAGAGATCCCCGAAACGTCTTTCGCAGCCCTGGCCGAGGAGGCGCGCGGGCTCTCCCGCGCGCGGTTCCGGCCCGAGGGGACGGAGGATGTCCTGCTGCTGGCCACCTGCCGCCGCTGGGAGTGCTGGTTTCTGGCCAGCTCAACTGAGGCGGCGGTGCGCGGAGTCCGCGCGGCGGTCCACGAGCGTTGCGGTGTGCTCCTGGAGTCCTGCCGGCCTGCGCCGCGGCTGCTGAGCGGAGCTGCCGCCCGGCACCACCTGCTGCGGGTGGCCGTTGGCCTGGAGTCCGAATTGCTGGGCGAGACGGACATCGTCGCCCAGCTGCGGGAGGCGCGGAGCGTCTGGCTCCCACGGGACGACTCCGGGCTTGGCCGGATCTTCGGCAGAGTCCTGGACGAACAGGCCGCAATACGGGCGGCGGCGCCGGCGGGGGCTGCCAGAAGGAACTGGGCGGCAGCGGTCGCGGATCGCCTCCTTGCCGGGCTGCCCGCCCCGGCATCTGCCAAGGTTGTGGTCGTCGGGCGCGGGAGGATGGGTCTGGCCCTGGCCGACGGGCTGCGCGCCCGGGTAGCCACGGTAGTTTCCGTACCTGCGCGTTCCGGGTCAGGGTCAGAGGTTGGTGCCGGTCTGCCGGATGATCTCCAAGGGTTGCTGAGGTCCGCCGACGCCGCAGTGCTGACCGGCAGCCGGCCGGGGGCGGATGCGCTGTTCCGCGAAACTGTCAAGGAGAGGCCGGAGTTCGTCGCGGTTGACCTCACCGGCCCTCGGTCTCTGAGGCGACTCGGCTGGGCACCGTGCGGCGCCGATGCGGCCTGGGCAGCGGCAGCCGGCAGAGCTGCTTTCACCCTTATACTGCGCGATGCGGCCGCGGCCGCTCCGGTGCTGACCCCGGGCCCACTGGTCCGGGTCGGCGCTCGAAACGGCGCCCTCTCCAGAGCGCAGACCGGGGAGGCCATGGATCTTCTCGGGACTGCGCTGCCCGGCTGGCGGTTTGGGGCGGAGTGGTTCGAGACCCCCGGGGACCGCGACCGCACCACGCCGCTGCCGGAGGTGACCGCCGGGGACTTCTTCACCAGGGACCTTGATGAGGCCCTTCTCGCCGGGAGAATCGACCTGGCGGTGCACAGCGCCAAGGATCTGCCCGAGAGCCTGCCAGCCGGTCTGACCGCCGCCGCGCTGCTGCCGGCCTTCGTGCCGTGGGAGTGCCTGGTCTCGCGCGGGGACCTGCCGCTCGCCCGGCTGCCGGCCGGCGCGCGGGTCGGCACCTCCAGCCGGAGGCGGCAGGCCGGGGTCCTGGCACTGCGCCCGGACCTGGTCCACTGCGACATCCGCGGGAACGTCCCGGACCGGCTGCGGCAGCTCGACGCCGGCCGGTACGACGCGCTGGTCCTGGCCGCCGCCGGTATGGTTCGGCTGGGAGCGGCCGGCCGCATCGCCCAGATATTCTCCAGGGAAGAACTGCCGCCGGCCCCGGGCCAGGGCGCGCTGGTCCTGGTCACGCGGGAGGACGCCGGCGAGCTGCGCCGGGCGCTGGCCCCGCTCGACCTAGGGGACAGAAGGGGGCTGCCGTGGGAGCAGTAAGGGGCCGGGTCTTCCTGGTTGGCGCGGGGCCGGGCGCCGCGGACCTGATAACCCTGCGCGGCGCCCGGGCCATCCGTGACGCCGAAGTGCTGCTCTGCGACGAACTGCTGCCCAGGTCGTTCCTAGATGACTTGGGCGTTTCCCTGGCGGGCAAGACCGTGCATTGGTTGGGCGACGGGGCGGCCCACCGCTCCCAGTCCGAAATCAACGGGCTCATATCCCGGGCGGCGCTGTCCGGCAAGCCCGTGGCCAGAATCAAGACTGGCGACCCGCACGTCTTCGGTCGTGGTGCCGAGGAGGCCGAGCACTTGGCCTCCCTGGGCATACCGTGCGAAGTCATCTCCGGGCTGAGCTCCTGCCTGGCGGCCCCGGCCGTGGCCGGCCTGTCGCTGACCCGGCGCGGCCAGGGCCGGTCCTTCGCGGTAGCCACGGCCCGGACTGCCGGCGGGGGAATCAGCGGGGGGTTCCCGCGCGCCGACTCGCTGGTCATCCTGATGGGCGCGGCTGTGCTTGAGGAGATTTCCTCGCGGCTTATCCGGGATGGCTGGCCGCCGGCGACGCCCGCAGCCCTCGTCGAGCGTGCCACCCAGCCCTGGGAGCGCCGAGCCGCCGGCAGGCTTGAGTCCATCGCCGCGGTCGCCCGGAGCGCCGGCATATTGTCGCCGGCGGTCCTGGTGGTCGGCGCCGCGGCCGATGTGCCCGCGGAAACGCCCCGGCGGCCGCGAGTCCTCTTCACGGGTCTCGATCCGACGAACTTCCGGACGCTCGGAGACATCGTCCACTGGCCGGCCCTGCGACTGGTTGCGGACCCGGAAGGCAGGGCGCGGCTGCCCGAGGCGCTACGGGAGCTTCGCGAGGGGATGTTCGAGTGGGTCGTCTTCACCAGCCGAGTCGGGGCACGCTCCTTCCTGGCGGCGTTGGACGACGCCGGGCTCGACGCGCGCGTCCTGGCCGGCGCGCGCATCTCCGCCGCGGGCGCCGGAACTGCCGCCGAGCTCCGCGAAGGTGGCCTCCTGGCCGACGCGGTTCCCTCCGAGGCGGGCAGCCGGGGCATCGTCGGTGCTCTAGGGGAGGCGGCCGGTGCTGCCCACGGCGTCCTGCTGGTTCAGGGCAGTCACGCGCCGGGCGACCTCGTCTCGGCGCTGAAGGCCCGCGGTTGGCCGGTGGTGCGGTTGTCCCTGCACCGGGTGGTCCCGCATCCCGGTCTTGGCCGGCCGCTGCCCGAGCACGACGTGGTCTACTTCGTAAGCCCGTCGGCAGTGCGCGCCTTCCACGCCGCCTATGGCGAGGCGGGCTTTCGCGGGGAGCTCTGGTGCATCGGAGAGGTCACGCGTAAGGCGCTGGTCTTGCTGAAGGAGGACGGGAAGGTGGTCGACCCCCATGGATCTTAGAATCCGGCCGCGGCGCAACCGGCGCACCGGAGCTCTGCGGGCCCTGGCTCAGGAGACCCGGCTGGTTCCGGACCAACTCATCCTGCCGCTCTTCGTGGTGCCGGGCGAGCGGCGTGAGGAGCCCGTGGCAGCCATGCCGGGCGTGGTACGGCTCTCGCCGGATCTGCTCGCCGTCCGGGCCGAGAAGCTGGCGGTTCGGGCGGTGCTGGTCTTCGGCGTCCCCGACCGCGGGGGGAAGGACGCGACCGGCTCGACGGCGGTGCGGGATGACGCCCTGGTCCCCGCTGCGGTGCGCGCCCTGCGCCGGGCCAGACCCGAGCTGGCGATCATCACCGACGTGTGCCTCTGCGCCTACACCGATCACGGGCATTGCGGGGCGCTCGGGGCCTCCGGCGCGATCGACAACGATCGCACGCTCGGGCTGCTGGCGCGCATGGCCGAGGTCCATGCTGCGGCCGGCGCCGACCTGGTCGCCCCCTCGGCGATGGCGGACGGCCAGGTCCGGGCCATCCGCGAGCGGCTGGACGGCTCCGGTTTCGCGGAGACCGGCATAGTGAGCTACGCGGCCAAGTTCGCCTCGGCCTTCTACGGCCCGTTCCGGGAGGCGGCCGGTTCGCGGCCGGCCTTCGGCGACCGGCGGGCGTACCAGCTCCCTCCGGCCAACCGGCGGGAGGCGGTCCGGGACGCGCTCCTGGACGAGGCCGAGGGCGCCGAATGGCTGATGGTCAAGCCGGCCCTGCCGTATTTGGACGTGATCTCCGATCTGCGCGCCGCCTCGCGGCTGCCGGTCGCCGCCTACCAGGTGAGCGGCGAGTACGCCATGCTCAAGCACGCCGCCGCGGCCGGGGCGCTCGACGAGCGGAGCGCGGCGATGGAGTCCCTCCTGGCCATCCGGCGCGCGGGGGCCGACGCGATCGTCACCTACTACGCGGAGGAGGCCGGCCAATGGCTCGACCGCTGAGCGACGCGCTTTTCAGAAGGGCCGGCGAATCCCTGGTCGGCGGGGTGAACAGCCCGGTGCGCTCCTTCCGGGCGGTGGGCGGCAGCCCGATCTTCGCCGCGCGTGGAGAAGGACCCTATCTCTGGGACGCGGACGGCAACCGCTACGTGGACCTCCTGATGTCCTGGGGCGCCTGCCTCCTGGGCCACGCCCATCCGGCGGTGGTGGAGGCCATCGCCGAGGCCGCCGCGCGGGGCGCGAGCTTCGGGCTGTCCACCGAGCGGGAGTGCGAGCTGGCCGAGGTCGTCAAGGAGGCTTTCCCGTCCATCGAGCTGCTGCGGCTGGTCAGCTCCGGGACGGAGGCGGTGATGAGCGCCGTGCGCCTGGCCCGCGGCTTCACCGGGCGCGAGAAGATCGTCACCTTCGAGGGCGGCTACCACGGGCACAGCGACGGCCTGCTGGTGCGCGCCGGCTCGGGACTGGCGACCTTCGGCCTGCCGGCCAGCGCCGGCGTCCCGGCGTCCTTCGCGGCGGCCAGCCTGCCCGCCCGGTACAACGATCTCGAATCGGTCCAGGTGCTGGCCCGGGCGCACGGCGACGATCTGGCCTGCATCCTGGTCGAGCCGGTGGCCGGGAACATGGGCGTGGTCCCGCCGGAGCCCGGCTTCCTGTCGGGGCTCCGCGATATCTGCGACCGGACCGGGGCGCTGCTGATCTTCGACGAAGTCATCACCGGCTTCCGACTGGCCTGGGGCGGGGCACAGGAGCTCCACGGCGTCAGGCCGGACCTGACCACGCTCGGCAAAGTTGTCGGCGGGGGGCTCCCGGTGGGAGTCTTTGGGGGACGTCGCCGAGTGATGGAGAGGTTGGCGCCGCTCGGTGACGTATACCAGGCTGGGACTCTCTCCGGTAATCCGGTGGCGACCGCCGCCGGCTTGGCGACGCTCGCGACGCTACGCACCCTGCGCCCCTACGGGGAACTGGAGCGGAGGGCGAGCCGCCTGGCGGCGTCACTCTCCGGAGCGGCACGCTCGGCCGGCGTGCCGGTGCAGATCAACCGCGCGGGATCGATGTTCACGGTCTTCTTCTGCGCCGAACCGGTGCGGGACTTCGCCTCGGCCCAAAGGGCGGACGCAGGGGCCTATGCACGGTTCTTCCATGCGATGCTGGAAGGGGGCGTCCTGCTGCCGCCATCGCAGCTTGAGAGCGCCTTCCTGAGTACCGCTCATGCCGGCCCCGAACTGGCGGAGATTCAGACGGCGGCAGAGGCCGGGCTCGGCGCAGTCCTGATGCATTGAGCATAGATGAGTCAAGATGTCATCTATAGGCCTTGGGTTGTACAGGTTCTCGGAGATAGGGTTACATGGAAGTGCCTCAAAGCTGACCCCTGGAATAATCTTTGTGCCTATTCCCACCAGGCTGCATGGATGCAAGTGGCGGTGAAAGCGGTAAGGTGGGTGTGAAGCCGTTGGATGTCACCGGACAATGGATGTCCGGATCCGAACGGAGAAAGGAAGAGAGATCCCATGGCAGACAAAGCCTCCGGTCCCAGGCTCGGCACTCTGGCGCTGCACGCCGGGCAGACCGCCGATCCCACGACGACGGCGCGCGCCGTGCCCATCTACGCGACCACCAGCTACGTCTTCAACGACACCCAGCACGCCGCCGACCTCTTCGCGCTGAAGAGCTTCGGCAACATATACAGCCGGCTGATGAACCCGACCAACGACGTCCTTGAGAAGCGCCTGGCCGCGCTCGACGGCGGGGCGGCGGCGCTGGCGCTCTCCAGCGGCCAGGCGGCCATCACCGCGGCCATCGTGACCATCACCCACGCCGGGCAGAACATCGTCTCGGCCAACAGCCTGTATGGGGGCACCTGGACGCTCTTCAGTCAGACTCTTCCCAAGCTGGGCATCGAGGTGCGCTTCTTCGATCCCAGGCGGCCGGAGAGCCTCAGTCGGCTTGTGGATGCCAACACACGCGCCGTCTACCTTGAGACGCCCGGCAATCCCAAGAACGACGTGCCCGACTACCGCAGGATCACGGACCTGGCCCACGGCCAGGGTCTGCCGGCCATCGTGGACAACACCGTGCTGACTCCGGCGCTCTTCAGGCCGATAGAGCACGGTTTCGACATCGTGGTCTACTCGACCACCAAGTTCATCGGAGGTCACGGCGTCCACGTGGGCGGAGCCATCGTGGACGGCGGGCGGTTCCCCTGGGCCAAGGATCCCGGGAAGTGGCCGGAGTTCTGCGCGCCTGACCCGGCCTATCACGGAGTGGTCTTCGAGGAGGCGCTGCGGCCGGTCGGCAACATCGCCTATATCATTCACGCCCGCACCCACTGGCTGCGGGACACCGGGGCCTGCCAGAGCCCCTTCGGGGCCTTCCTGACGCTGCTGGGCTTGGAGACCCTGCACCTGCGGATGGAACGGCACTCCCGGAACGCCCTGGCCGTGGCCGAGTTCCTCGCGAAGCACCCGGCGGTGCTCTGGGTCAACTACCCGGGCCTGCCCGGACATCCCGACCGAGAGAACGTCGGCCGCTACCTGCCCGACGGACAGGGCGGGATCGTGGGCTTCGGCATCAGGGGCGGAGCGGCCGCCGGGGCGAAGCTGATCGACGCGGTCAGGCTCTTCAGCCACCTGGCCAACATCGGCGACGCCAAGAGCCTGATCATCCACCCGGCCACGACCACCCATTCGCAGCTCACCGCCGAGGAGCAGGCCCAGACCGGGGTCAGTCCCGAGTTCGTCCGGCTCTCGGTGGGCATAGAGGACGTGCGCGACATCATAGCCGACCTGGGCCAGGCGCTGGAGGCGTCGCAGAGGTGAACGGCCGCGGCACCCCGCGGGGGGCGGTCGGCGGCTCGCCACCCCTCGGGGACCAGCGTGCCATGAGGCTCGCAGAGGGACGGGGAGCAGGAACTCCGGGGGAGGAGCCATGACCACGGTCGCCGACAGATACGCGCCCCCCGACAGCCCGGCCTCGGTGGGCTGGACCGAGGCGCGCACGGTGCGCCTGGCCAGTGCGGAGTCTCCGCTGCGCCTGGAATCCGGCGGGTCCATAGGCCCGGTGGACGTCGAGTACGAGACGTACGGCGAACTCTCCGCTCGCCGGGACAACGCGGTGCTGGTGGCCCACGCCCTGTCGGGCGACGCGCATGCCGCCGGCTGGGACCGGAATGCCGACGCCACCGGAAGGCTCTGGCGCGCCCGAAGGCCGGGATGGTGGGACGAGATGATCGGCCCCGGCAAACCCATCGACACCCGGAGGTTCTTCGTGGTCTGCGCCAACGTGCTGGGCAGCTGCTACGGGACCACCGGCCCGGCTTCGCTCGATCCCGCCTCGGGGCGGCCCTACGGCCTGAGGTTCCCGATGATCACGGTGGGAGACTGGGTCCAGCTCCAGGCGCGGCTGGTGGACCGCCTGGGCATCGGGCGGCTGCACGCGGTGGTGGGCGGCTCGCTCGGCGGCCAGCAGGCCCTGGAGTGGGCGCTGGCCTTCCCCGAGCGGGTGGCCCGGTGCGTGGTCCTGGCCGCTGCTCCGCGGCTGTCCTCCCAGGGGGTGGCCTTCAACGCCGTGGGGCGCTACGCGATCATGAACGACCCGCACTTCGCCGGCGGCGACTACTACGGGGCGGCCCCTCCCCGGACCGGGCTGGCCGCAGCGCGGATGCTGGCGCACATCACCTACCTGTCGGAGGAGGGCATGAGCAGCAAGTTCGGGCGGCGCCTGCGCAAGGAGGGCAGCGCTCCGGACTTCGGGTTCGGCGCCGAGTTCGAGGTGGAGAGCTACCTCAACCACCAGGGGCGCGGATTCGTGGAGCGCTTCGACGCCAACAGCTATCTGTACATCACCCGGGCCATGGACTACTACGACGCTGCCGTGCGCTGGGGAGACGGCGACCTGTCCCGGGGCTGCGCGCGGATCCGGTCCTCGGTGCTGGTGGCCTCCTTCTCGTCGGACTGGCTCTACACCCCGGGACACTGCAAGGATTTCGCCCTGGCCATGTGCCGGGCGGGCCGGACCGTCACCTACGTGGAGGCCCCGTCGCGGTACGGCCACGACGCCTTCCTGGTGGAGAAGGACCGGGTTGGTGACCTGCTGCGCCATTTCCTGGCCGGGCCGCTCGGGGAGGTCCGGCCGTGAACGCCCGCAGGGCGCGCAGGCGGACCGCGGCCGGCCCGGCCGTCGGCCGGCGCTGGCAGGACGAGCTCATCGAGCGGGAAATTCCACCCGGGGCCTCGGTCCTGGACCTGGGTTGCGGGGACGGTCAGCTGCTCGAGCGCCTGGCCGCCGGCAGGAAGGCGCGTGGCCAGGGAGTCGAGTTCGACACGGACGCAGTGGTGCGCTGCATGGCCCGGGGGGTGCCGGTCCTGCACGCCGACCTGGACCAGGGCCTCCAGGGCTTTCCGGACGGCAGTTTCGACTACGTGATCCTCGAGGAGACGCTGCAGACCCTGCATCGCCCCATGGCGGTGCTCCGGGAGATGCTGCGTGTCGGGAGGCGCGGCATCGTCTCCTTCCCGAACTTCGGACACCGGCGGGTCCGGACGGACCTTGTCGAGCGCGGGCGGATGCCGGTCACCGGCGCGTTGCCCTACCGGTGGCACGACACGCCCAACATCCACCTGTTCACGCTGGACGACTTCCTGGACTGGACCCGAGACCACGGCGTCGGTATTGTCAGGGGCTACACCCAGTCGGAGGGGGCCGTCAGGGATCTCGCCGAGGGCGACAACCTGCTGGCGGAAGAGGTGCTGCTGGTTACCGAGGCGCTGCCGGAGGAAGGGAAGAGCCCGGCCGACGCGGACGTTGCAGATCGGGAAGGGAGATGAAACATGTCCAGGATCTACGAAGACAACGCCCAATCCATCGGGCACACCCCGCTGGTGCGGCTCAACCGCGTGACCCAGGGAGCCGGGGCGACCGTGCTGGCCAAGATCGAGGGGCGCAATCCGGCCAACTCGGTCAAGTGCCGCATCGGCACGGCCATGATCTGGGCCGCCGAGCGCGACGGCCGGCTGCGGCCCGGCGACCGGAGCGTGACGGTTCTCGAACCGACCAGCGGCAACACGGGCATAGCCCTGGCCTTCGTCTGCGCGTCCCGGGGCTATCCGCTGCTCCTCACCATGCCCGAGACCATGTCACTGGAGCGCCGCCGGATGCTCAAGATGTTCGGAGCCGACCTGGTCCTGACCGAGGGGCCCAAGGGCATGCCGGGAGCCCTCGCCAAGGCCGACGAGATACTGGCCGGGGATCCGCAGCGGTTCTTCATGCCCCAGCAGTTCCGGAATCCGGCCAACCCCGACATCCACTTCCGGACCACCGGCCCGGAGATCTGGGAGGACACCGACGGGCGGGTCGACATCCTGGTCAGCGGCGTCGGCACCGGCGGAACCATCACCGGGGTGAGCCGCTACATCAAGCAGGCCAAGCGCGCCGCGCTGCGCGCGGTGGCAGTCGAGCCGGCGGCCTCGCCGGTGCTCACCGCCATCCGCCGGGGAGAGACTCCCAAGCCGGCGCCGCACAAGATCCAGGGCATCGGGGCCGGGTTCAAGCCGGAGGTCCTCGACCTGGACCTGGTCGACGAGATAGCCACCGTGACCAACGAGGAGTCCGTGGAGATGGCCCGCCGGATGCACAGGGAGGAGGGCATCACCTGCGGCATCTCCGGCGGCGCGGCGGTGGTCGCGGCCCTGCGGGAGGCGCGGCTGCCGGAGAACTCCGGCAAGCAGATCGTGGTGATCCTGCCGGATTCCGGCGAGCGCTACCAGTCGAGCGTGCTCTTCGAGGGCATATCGGTCTGAGTGTGCGCGCTACTTCCTGACCGGCAGGGCCATCTCCGGGGCGGGCTCGAAGACCGGCGGCTCGCGGTTGAACTCGGGGTGTTCGGCGATGATCTTGCGGACCGCCTCGATCGGATCGGTCTGCTTGGGCATCTTCTCGCGGGGGAGCACCAGGATCACGCCGTCGGTCAGCACCCAGCAGGTGCCGGTCAGCCGCACGGTCCAGTCCAGCACCTGGCGGCAGGTCATGCCCCTGGTGCGGAAGGACAGCGGGGTCTTCATCCGCTCGACGCACTCCGGGTCTATGACGATGTTGACCCCGGCGTGCTCCGCCACCATGGCGATCACCTGGCTGGCCGGGGTCTGCTCGAGATCGCCGATGCCGCGTGTCTGCCGGGTGGGCTGGGCGGGCTGCGCGGCGGGTTGCGCGGGCTGGGCTGCCGCGGGAGGGGCCTCGGACTTGGCCTGCCGGTCCTTGTCGGGCGCGGTTTCGCCCGCGCAGACATTCGAGACGGCCAGCCAGGCGATGGCGGCCAGGCCCAGTGACAGGTTTCGGGTTGGGGTCATCGCCGGCCTCCTTGCCCCCGGGGGGCCATGGTACACAGGCATGACGGATCCGGCGCGGCCGTGTGCCGTGGAATCCGGCAGGAAATGTTCTGCGCCTGATCCGGGCGGCGGTTAGGATTAGCTGGAATACCCCCGCCGGGTATTGGGTTGAACCTTTAGCCGGGGCCGTATCGGGGGCGTCCCCGCGGTTCCCGGCGTGGCGATGAAGTGGCTGGATGGAGGAGGACGACAAGATGTTCGCAAGACCGTTTTCAACGCTGTGCGCCGTGCTCATGGGGCTGGCGCTGGCCTCGGCAGGACTGGCCGCGGACGGCGACAAGCCGGCCGGCGACGGCAAGGGCGAGCCCAAGGCGCAGACCACCTGCCCGGTGATGGGCGGCAAGATCAACAAGGCCATCTTCGCGGATCACGACGGCAAGCGGGTCTACCTCTGCTGCAAGGGCTGCATCGCCGAGTTCGCCAAGGATCCCGCCAAGTACATCAAGAAGCTCGAGGACGAAGGCGTGGTCCTGGAGAGGACCCCGGCTGCCGAACAGAAGCCGGCCGGCGCCGCCGCGGGTTCCGGCGAGAAGACCAAGGCCTGCTGCCCGGCCGGTCAGCCGGCCGTGGCCAAGGGCGGGTGCTGTCCGTAGGACGCTGCGGAAGGAGACCAGCCATGCTTGACGGTGACCTGGCCCGGAAGCTCGACAGGAGGCTGCTCCGGATCGAGGGGCAGCTCCGCGGCATCCGCAAGATGATCGAGGAGCACCGATACTGCGTGGACGTTCTCGATCAGCTCGCGGCGGCCCGTTCCGGGTTGGGCGCCGTCGGGCAGGAGATTCTTCGCAACCACATCAGCACCTGCGTGACGTCGGCCCTGGTCGGCAAAGACGAGAAGGATCGGCAGGAGAAGATCGACGAGCTGATCAAACTCTTCCCCCGGTCCTGCCGGGGGGGGTGACGGAGGGGGCGGGGAGTGGAGACCGGCATGAAGATACGGGCAGGGCTGGTCCTGCTGGCCGTCGCGACTCTGGCCGGCTGCTCGGGGCCTTCGGGTCCTTCGCGCCTTGCGGGACCGGCTCGGGCTGCGTCCGGCGCCCGTGTCCAGGACACTCCCGACGAACTGCCTGCCGCAGCCGCCCTGCCCGAACTCCTGCGTTACGCCGAGGACGGGAACCCCGGCCTCATGTCCGCGCGCGCCCGCTGGCGTGCGGCCGAGGCCAGGATCTCCCGGGAGCGTTCCCTGCAGGACCCGCAGTTGATGTACGAGTTCGAGTCCGTCGGCGGGACGCGCCAGGACATGCTGACCCTGGGCCAGGCCGTGCCCTGGCCGGGCAAGCTTCTGCTGGCCGGTTCGGTCGCTGCCCGGGAGGCCGAGGCGGCCCGGCGCCGCTACGAAGGAGCCAGGCTGGCGCTGCACTATAGGGTCCGCCTTGCCTGGTGGGAGTACTGGTACTTCGGCAGGGCTGCTGAAGCGGCAGGCGACGGCGTGGCGCTGGCCAGGGCTGCCGAGGAGGTTGCCAGGGCCCGCCACAAGGCCGCGGCGGCTGGGCTGGCCGAAGTCCTGAAGGCTCAGATGGAGCTGGCTCGCGCGGAGGACATGCTCCGCGAGTACCTGGCCATGCTGCCAGCCGCCGCGGCACGCCTGAACGCCGAGCTGGGCCGGCCGGCAGGAGCCTGGCTGCCCAGGCCGGAAGCAGGCCCGTCCGGCGGGAGCCTGGTCGCGTCGGATGCCCAGGTGCTGACCTGGGCCGGGGCCTCGAGCCCCGAGTTGGGCGCGATGGAAGCCGAGGTGGATGCGGCCCGGGACGCGCTGGCGCTGGCCAGGCGGGGCCCCATCCCCGATCTCATGGTCCAGGCCGGCGTGGCTTCCATGAAGGAATCGGGCATGGATCGTGAGACGGGGGCCAAGCTCGGCGTGGGCATAACGCTGCCGCTCTGGTTCGGCCGGTACCGGGCGGAGCGCGAGGAGGCCGACGCCCGGCTGGTGGCCGCGCAGGCTGCCAGGCGGGAGTCTGGCAACAGGCTGTCCGCCGACGTGAGCATGGTGCTGTTCGCCCTGCGCGATGCGGAACGGAAGCTCAGCCTCTACCGGGAGGCCATCCTGCCCAGGGCCGAGCAGGCCCAGGAGACGCTCCTGGCGGCCTACCGGGTCGGCAAGGCCGGTTTCGCTGATCTTCTGGAGGCGCAGCGTTCGCTCCTCCAGTTCCGTCTGGAACTGGCCAGGGCCGGTGCCAATCGTGAGCAGCGTCTGGCCGAGCTTGAAATGCTTTCCGGGCGCGAGTTGCCCAGGGAGCCCGGGCCGGACGCATCCACGCTGCCGGCTTCGGCGCCGGTCCGCCTGCGCGAGCCGGTCGGCAAGGAGGGCCAGCCATGAGCATGAAGAGGATGAACGTCCTCCGATGTGGAACCGCCAGGTATGGGCTGGTGCTGCTCCTGGCCGCCGCTGCTCTGTGCGTCTGCCTGGCCGGCTGGGTCCTGGCCGCCAGGGGTTGCCGCGGGCACACGGAAGCCGCGGGAGCCGACCGGGGCGGCCAGGTCTGGACCTGTTCCATGCACCCTCAGATCCGGGCCGCAGCACCTGGGAAGTGTCCGTTGTGCGGCATGGACTTGGTCCAAGTGACCCCAAGCGACCCGGCCAAGCTGGTGCTGACGCCGGGCGAGGCCCGGCTGGCCGGCGTCGAGGTCGCCCCAGCGGCGCGCAGGGAGGTGCGGACCGCGCTGCGCCTGACCGGCAAGGTGGACTACGACGAGACCCGTCTCCGGCAGATCACCGCGCGCTTCCCGGGGCGCATCGACAAGCTTCACGCCTCCTGCTGCCCGAGCGTCCCGGACGCGCCCGCGCCGCCGCCGGACCCGTCCAGGGCCGGCCTGCCGCCGCTGGCCGGCCCGTTCGTCGGCAACGTGGTCGCCGAGGGCGCGCCGCTGGCCGACATCTTCAGCCCTGAGTTGCTCGCCGCCCAGGAGGAGCTGCTCGCCGCCCTGCGACTGGCCGGACCGGCGGTCGCCGGGAAGCCCGCGCCCGCCGGGGACCTGGCCGTCAGGACGGTCGAGGCCACCCGGGGCAAGCTGGCGCTCCTGGGGCTCGCGCCAGCCCAGATCGCCGAGATCGAGAAGGCCGGCAAGGCCGGGGAGCACGTCACCGTGACCGCGCCCCTGGCCGGGACCATCACCATGAAGAGGGTCTCGGTGGGCGACTACGTCGCGGTGGGCGCACCCATGTTCACG
>JAKLDR010000097.1 GCA_022703445.1 Planctomycetota bacterium
CTGATGGTCGCCGGCCTGCAGGGCGCGGTCCGTCCGGGGCTTTCCCGGGGCCGCCTCCCAGCCGCCGCCCGGCACCGAGAGCATCGGCCAGCGCACGCCCACCAGGCGCCGCCGGCCGAAGATGCCCTTGACCCGCGGGGCCTTCCGGTCGTCGTTCATCCCGGTGGTCTTCTGAACGAAGAGCGCCATGGCGTGTTCCGGGCTGACCTCGCTGGGGGTCTCGCCGGCCATGGACAGCCCCCAGGAGATGGGCACCGCGTCGGCCTTGCCGAAGATCATGCTGACCGTGCTGAACTGGGTGTCCATGGCCTCGAAGCTGCGCAGGTCGCTGACCTCGAAGATGTTCAGCGCCGCGCACTGGAAAGTGCCCAGGAAGAACTCGTCCTCGGTGCGCCGGGGCACGCGCCAGGGCTTGCCGCGCTTCTGGCCCTGCTCGCCCTCGTCGAGAGCGTAGGTGATGCGCCCCGAGGCGGGATCGAGTTGGAAGGCCAGCATGCGCTGTTCCTGGTCGTTCCACTCGCGAACCTCCGCCGCCGGCAGCCCGAAGAACTCGTAGCCGCCCCACCTGTCAGCCAGGGTGGCCGAGAAGGCCCGCACCGGCCCGTAGGTCGGCCGGATGACGCGGTAGGAGAGGCTCTCGCGCCGCGACAGCACCAGCGCGCCGGGCACCGGGATGACCGACAGGGTGCGGCTCTTGGCCGGGTCGTACTCGGTCACCAGCCCGGAGATGCGCAGGAACGAATGGTAGCCGCGCAGCTTGCTCTGGGACTCCATCTTCTCGATGCCGGCCAGCCCGCGCACGCCGGAGGGTCCGGCGCCCAGGGCCTCGCCGACGGCGTGCACCGCCACCGCGGTCTGCAGCGCCAGGCCGGAGAAGTCCATCCGGGCCGGCAGATCCATGGGGGTGTCCAGCCCCCGCCGGCAGGCCGACACCGAACCCAGGGTCACCGAGGGCATTCCCGACAGCAGGAATATCTCGGCTCCGGAGCTCGGGTAGGAGAGAGAAGCGCCCATGTCCCGCTCGGACTGGGTGACCGAGGTGTCGGCCACGAACGGCATACCCTCGCCGCCGTTCCAGCCCAGAGCCGCAGCCATGGCCGAGCCCGAGCGGGAGAGCTGCTCGGCCAACGGGCTGACGGCGTTCTGGAGGTTCTTCTCGTCCCGCTTGATGACCTCGGCCACGTACTGCCCGCGGTAGAAGACGGCCATGGAAGTGGCGCGGCTGGCGATGTCCAGCCAGATGCAGCTCTTGACCCGCTCGGGCATGTCCGGACCGAGCCGGCCGAGGAAGTTGAGGTAGCCGCAGTAGCGCAGGTACTTGATGCGCCCCGGCGTGGAGTTCTTGAGACGCTCCTCCTGATTGGCCAGGGCCGTCAGGCAGCGGTCGAGCTCGCGGGAGCCCCGGTCGTCCTTCTGGGCCTCGACCAGGATCCGGCGCATGCTGTCGTAGTCGGCCAGGGCGGGGGGCGGAGCGGAGGCGCGATCCGGTGCGGCCGGCTGGAAGTCAGCGGCCAGGCGCGCGGCTGCTTCCAGCCTGCCCGCGCTGCCGGCAAAGCCGGCCAGCCATTGGGCCGACGGCGGGGAGTAGCGGCCGGCGTCCTGCTCGCCGGGGGTCTTCTTGCGGCGCTCATCCTCCTCGCGCAGCAGTGCGCGCATCGCACCGCGGGCCAGGATGGCCTCGCGCTCGGCCTTCTCCCGGCGCTCGATCAGCGGCAGCAGCTCCGCGGCCGGCCCGGGCTTGACCCGGGCGAGCTTCTCCAACTCGGCGCGCAGCTCGGTGTAGCTGCACGACTTCCAGGCCGGCTCGGCCTGGAGCTTGGCGATTTCCTCGGCGGAGGCCTTCCTCTCGCGGGCGAGCCGCGAACCGGCCCAGGCCAGCGCGGAGGCTCCGACCAGCACGGTGGCGACCGCCGCCGTCCAGCGCAGCCTGGCGCCGAAGGGCAGGTAGATGATCATCAGCACGGCGGCGGCGACGGCCAGCACGCCCAGGACGATCAGCAGCACCCGCTGCCAGGCGACCAGCCCGCCGACCGTGGCCCCCGAGGCGACCAGCACCCTGCGGGCGTCCACGCCCAGGGCCGGGCCGTCCAGTTCCTCGACCTCGGTCAGGAGCTTGTCGACCGGCCGGCGGAAGAGCTCGGCGGCATGCTGATCGCCGAGCATGGCCTGGAAGTGGGCATCGACCGCCAGGAAGAGCACCGGTCGCTCCGGCGGGCGGGTCTTGAAGCTCTCCAGCAGCTCGAACATCGCGGCGACGCTGGCGGCCGGTTCGGCGCCGGGAGCCAGGTCCGGCACCAGCGACGGGGCGTCGTAGGCCGCGGCCACCAGGGCCACGTCGCGCTGCTTGCCGGGGTTGCGGCCGGGCATCAGCCCGTAGACGTTGCGGGCGGTGCGGCTGACCCAATCCACCCGGCACCTGACCGTGGCCGCCAGCCGGGAGCCGCCCTCGCGGGCCCGGGCGATGGCCTCGACCAGCCGGAGCCCCTCGGCCCGCGGCAGCCAGAAGCGAGGCACGTCCAGGGCAGCCACCAGCACCTTCTGGCTCATGATGCCGCCGGCCTCGGCCGGCTCGATGAAGATCACGCCGCGCGCGCCCAGGGAGCAGGCCGTGACCCAGTCCATGCCGCGGTCGCCGTCCAGCACCAGCAGGGCGCCGGACACGTCCTGGCCGGAGAGGTTCTCCAGCCGGGCGTCGCCGCCGTAGACCAGCGGGGCCTGAACCTCGCCGGCGATGGTGCAGGTCCGGCCCGCGTTGGGCCAGAACGGCTTGACCGGATAGGACTGCCCGCCGGCGGTCAGGGAGGACTCCACGGTCACCGGGACGGTTACCGGGAACTCCTGGAACTGGACGTTGGTAAGTCCGGCCTGCTCGAAGCGGGCCCGGATCAGTTCGGCGGCCCGGGCGGCGCCGGGCGAGCCGGCCATGCGTCCGTCGGAGGCGGCCAGCGCCGCCACGTCGGCGGCCAGGCGCCGGCCGGAGGACCCGAGGTCCACGCCCTTGCGGAGCGCCTCCAGGTCGGCGGCGGCGGCGGCCGAGCGGCGGACCGGGGCGGTCTGGCGGCCGGGCTTGCGCACCAAATCAGGGGGAGCCTTCTGGGCCAGCGGCCCGCGGGCAGCGGCCACGAAGGGCGCCGCCAGCAGGGCGACGGCCAGCAGGCCGAGCAGCACCCCGGCCAGCAGCCTCAGCGGATTGCCGTCACTCTCGCGCTCAGAAGATTCCATCCACGCTCCCTGGGCCGAATTCGGGCTCAGCCCATGTCCACCAGCAGCGGCGGCATGCAGCCCGTACCGCAGAGTCCGAGCAGGGCCCAGAATCCGGCCATGGCGAACTGCCCGACTATCAGACCGTAGAAGAAGGCGTTGATCCTCTGGCTGAAGGCCCCGCCGCCGTAGGCCAGGGCGGCCCGCTTCAGGAGCCAGCCGACCAGGAAGCAGAACCAGACGCTGTCAACGCCGATGGCCACCATGCCGATCGGGTGCAGCGGCCACCAGTAGAACAGGTGCCGGAATATCAGCAGAGCGCCCATGACCGCCGCGCCCGCTATCATCAGGCCCACCCGGAAGATCTCGAAGCTCCACATGCGCTCCTTGTTGACCAGGTCGCGCATCAGCCAGTTGTTGAAGACCCAGTTGGGCGTGTTCTTGTCTCCGCACAGGCTCACGTTCTGCGCGCCGCGCTCGAAGGTGGTGTCCATGGTGATCATCAGGAAGATGGCCACGCCGGCCAGCAGGAACGTCACCATGGCCAAGGTCAGCAGGCGCTTGCGCCGCGGCTCGCTCTCGGTCAGCTTGAAGCCGGTGAGCATCAGCGGCGTCAGCGGCATCACGTGCAGCATGCTCGGCCAGATGAACGACCACACGCTGGCCGCGCGGAGGGTCACCGGCACGAGCGTCCCGCCGGCCCCCAGCCAGCTGTCCTTGTAGGCGATCATCTTGCCGGCGCCCTGGCCGAAACCGAAGACCCACCCGAACACGAACTGCGGGTAGAACGGCCAGAAGCCGGCCCCGGCCGTCATCAGCCCGACCTCGGACACCAGCCGGCTGATCAGCACCACCAGCACCAGGTACAGGCCGAGGAATACGCCCATCACCCAGAGCTTCAGTCCGGCCAGCAGGCACCAGGCCAGGATCCCCGCCAGACACAGCCAGAACCCCCAGAACGCCGTGGGGTAGCCCATGGGCTCGGAGCGCTCCAGGCTGTCGCCCGGGATCATGCCCAGTCCGCGGCGGATGACGTACCAGATGTGCCGGCGGGCACTCCAGGCCAGCCACAGGACGAAGACCAGGATGCCGCCGGTGTACAGGGCGTCGGAGTTGGCCCACTCGCCGTGGATCGCCCAGGCGTCCTGGGTGGGCAGGCCCATCGCCATGCAGGCCACCCGCAGCGCCTGGTTGAGCACGCCGAAGACCCAGATGCTCAGCGACACCTCGCTGGTCAGCAGATAGGAGATGCCCAGCAGGTAGGGGTCCAGGCTGACCGTGCGCTGCATGGCCGTCCAGGGCCGCTCGCTGATCAGGGTGCTCATGTTGATGTTGTGCAGGTCCGGGGGCGGGATCGAGGGGAAGTAGAAGTTGAGCCCCTGGAACAGGAAGACCACGCCGGAGAGGGACGCGCCTATCCAGAAGAGCGGGCTGGAGAACACCCGGCGCGACTTCTCCACCGCCCCGGAGCCCTCGGCCAGCGCGCGCATCACCTCGGCGTGCGGGAACATGAGCTTCTCGTGATCGGTCCACTGCCGGCGCAGCATCACCGCCAGGAAGACCTGCAGGAGCATGATCATGCCCAACAGGGACAGCCACCAGACCAGGGGCCGTTTCCAGCGCGCCAGGAAGGACTTCTTCTCGCTCGCGCGGACCTTCTCGGCCAGGGCCCGGCCCTGTCCCTTGTACCGGCTGTCCTTGGAGTCCGCGGTGATGGGCTCGGGCGTGCGATTCGCGGCCTTGTCGGCGGCGGTCTTCTCGGCCTGGACATCGTCGACCGCCTTGACCATGGCGCTCATGGCCGCCGAGATCGACCGGACATCGGCGGCCGAGAGCAGCGCGGTCCGGGCGGAGTCCAGCGCCGACTGCAGGCGCTGGGCCTTGTCCTGCGCCAGGCCGGCGGACTTCATCCAGAGGCTGACCGCGTCGGCCTCGGCCAGGATGTACTCAATGCGGTGCGGCTCGGGCAGATCCTTGTTGACTCCGTTGCGGAAGAGGTCGAGGGCCCGCTTCTCCTCGTCGGCGGCGGCCTGAGCCTGCTCGCCGCCCTTGACCACGTCGAACCGGCTGGGATCGTAGGGCACCATCCCCAGATGGCTGGGGATGCCGGCGACGTTCTCGGGGTCCTGGTCGACGGGCACCGGCCGGTAGAACTTCTTGAAATTGCGCTCGGCGTTGTCGTCCTTGTAGGGGACGGTCAGCGCGCCCACCAGGAACTGCACGGAGTAGCAGGAGTAGACGCCCGAGGCGATCAGCACGAAGACCACCACGAACTCCCGCCAGACCATCCTGCGCTGCAGGGCCGGCACCAGCGCCGAGGCCGCCCAGCCCGGCAGGGCTCCCAGGGCGAAGGCCAGCAGGGCGCCTCCGGCCACCAGGAAGGTCTGGCCCCACGGCGACTGCCGGGCCGGCTCTATGATCCCCGAGCAGGCCTTGTACAGCCCCTCGCCCAACGGAGGAAGCATCTTGGCGGCGTTGGCCGTGTCGGCGTAGACCGCCCCGTGCCAGTAGGGCACGAGCAGCGCCGCCGTGATGGTGCCGGCGATCAGCACGAGCTTTCCGCCGAAGCGGTTGAAGAACATGAGCAGCAGCGTGAGGGACACGGCCTCCAGCGGCAGGTAGGTGCCCATGCCCAGCCGGTACGACTTGGTCAGGCTCCAATGCGGCAGGCACCAGGCCAACGCCAGAAACAGCGCCGCTCCGGTCAGAACGGAGGCCAGGGTGATTCCGCCGCGGGGCTCTTCCTGGGGGACGCCGTCGGGGCCGACCGCGGATGTCAGTTTCTCGACTTCCTGGGACATCAAGCCTCTCGGAGAGTTGGTTATCCGAACGCGAGTGCCCGCGGGTCCGCCGCGGGCCTCTGCCGGAATTTCCGGCAAGAACTTATAACGGCGCTCCGAGGCGATGTCAAGTTCACCGGATGGACTTCCCGGACGCCCGGGACCGGTTGACTTGGCGCCGCCCCGGCGGTATCCTCGGCCCGGTGAAAATGCCGCCCCATCCGCCCTCCCCCGCCGCAGCCTCCGACCCCTTCGGGAAGGAACTGCGCTACCTGCCGGGCGTCGGCCCGCACCGGGCCGAACTGCTCTCGCGCCTCGGCCTGCGCACCGTCGGCGAGCTGCTGCTCTCGCCGCCCAGGCGCCACGACGACCGCCGCGAGCGCGCCGCGGTCATCGACCTGCGCGAGGGCCAGACCGCCACCGTGGCCGGCCGGATAGCCGACGTCCGCGCCCGGCGGATATCCGGTTTCCGGCACCTCGTCGAGGTCTTCGTGGCCGACGAAACCGGCATGCTCGCCGCAGCGTGGTTCAACCAACCCTGGCTGGCCGACAAGTTCGTCCCCGGCGAGCGCCTGATCCTCACCGGCAAGGTGGAGGTCTGGCGCGGCCGGGCCAGGATGAGTTCGCCGGAGTTCGAGATACTCGAGTCCGAGGATGAAGCCGCCGAACTGCCCGACCCGGGCCGGCAGGCGGCCTGCGAGCCGTCCTACGCGGAGCTGGCCTTCGGACGGCTCGTGCCTGTCTACGGCCTGACCGAAGGGCTCGGCCAGCGCTTCATGCGCCGGCTGGTGTGGCGGTCGCTGGCCTACCAGGCCGACGCCTGGCCCGAGCCGTTCACCAAGGACTTCCGCCTCGGGCGGCAGCTCGCGAGCATGCCCGAGGCGCTGCGCGGCCTGCACTTCCCCGAGGACCCGGCGCACCTCGCCGCCGCGCGCCGGCGGCTGGCCTACGAGGAGCTGCTGGTGCTCCAGCTGGTCCTGGCCCAGACCCGCCGCCGGCTCGTGGCCCAGGGCGCGGCCGGGAGCTTCCCGGTCTCGGAGAAGCTCGACGCGCGCATCCGGGCGCGGCTGCCCTTCAAGCTCACCGCGGCCCAGGACCGCGCGGTGACCGAGCTCTGCCGCGACCTGGCCGGGGCCGAGCCCATGAACCGGCTGCTCCAGGGCGACGTGGGCAGCGGCAAGACCGCGGTGGCCGCCTACGCGTGCCTGGCGGTCATCGCCGGCAGGGGGCAGACCGCCTTCATGGCCCCCACCGAGGTGCTCGCCGAGCAGCACCACCGGACGCTTTCAAAGATGCTGGCCGGCTCGCAGGTGCGGATCGCCTATCTCGCCGGGGGCCTGCCCGCCGCCGAGCGCCGCCGGCTGATCGCCGCCATCGCCGCCGGTGAAATCGACCTGGTCATCGGCACGCACGCGGTCATCCAGAAGGAGGTCCGCTTCCGGAAGCTGGCGCTCGCGGTCCTAGACGAGCAGCACAAGTTCGGCGTGGAGCAGCGCCTGGCGCTCTCCAGAAAGGGCCCGGCCCCGCACGTCCTGGTGATGAGCGCCACGCCCATCCCGCGGACGCTGGCCCAGGCCTACTACGCGGACCTGGACTTATCGACGCTCACCGAGCTGCCCGGCGGCCCGCGCAAGGTCACGACGCGCGTGGTGACCCCGAAGAGCCGCGAGAAGGTCTGGGCGTTCGTCGCCAGGCGCCTGGCCGCCGGCGAGCGGGCCTACGTGATCTATCCGGCAATTGCCGAGAGCGAGCGCGCGGATCTCGCCGCCGCCGAGACCGGCTTCAAGGAACTCTCCGCACGATTCGGCCGCGCGAAGGTCGGGCTGATCCACGGCCGGATGCGCCCCGACGCCAAGCGCGCGGCCATGGAGCGCTTCCGCTCGGGCGCGACCCAGGTGCTCGTCTCCACCACCGTCGTCGAGGTGGGCCTGGACGTCCCCGAGGCCACGGTGATGGTCGTCGAGGGCGCCGAGCGCTTCGGCCTGGCCGGGCTCCACCAGCTCCGCGGCCGGATCGGGCGCGACCGCGCCCGCGGCAAGGCCTGGTGCATCTGCGTGGCCGGGTCGCTCGGCGGCGAGGCCGTTTCGCGCCTGCGGGCGCTGGCCAAAACCGACGACGGCTTCAAGAT
The DNA here is from genome assembly GCA_022703445.1 of Planctomycetota bacterium. Classification (GTDB taxonomy): domain Bacteria; phylum Planctomycetota; class SZUA-567; order JAKLDR01; family JAKLDR01; genus JAKLDR01. Next base: position 8,110 of record JAKLDR010000097.1, read on the forward strand.
CGCCGAGGAGGACTTCAAGCTCCGCGGCCCGGGCGAGTTCCTGGGCGCGCGCCAGCACGGCCTGCCCGAGCTGCGCTTCGCGGACCTGGGCAGCGACGGCGCGTTGCTCGCGCTCGCCAAGCGCGACGCCGCCGCCATCGTCGACGCCGACCCGGAGCTCGTCGCAAGCGAGCACCGGGCGCTGGGCGAGCGCCTGGCGCGGCTGGCGGCGGAGCAGAAGAGCAGGGCCGGGGTGGCGTGACGAATAGGGCCGGACTCCCCTGCCAATTTACCTACAAAATCCGCCCTGTCGGTGTATCCTTCTTGACTGCTCTCGGACGGGCCGACAGACAAGTCGGGTCCGGCAGGATAACCACCGGAGAACTGACATGATGAGACGATCCGCTGGCATCGGAGTGGTATACGCAATGATCGCGCTGGCAGTCTGGAACTGGACGGTACTGCCGGCCAGGGCTGGAGAGAGCTCCGCAGCGCCGGCCTCCGGCGGCGCCATCCTCAACAACGACAGCTACTTGCGCGGCTACCTGGTCTTCAGGACGCCGGTGTACGCCACCAAGGACGGGCAGATCAAGGTCTGCACCGTGCCCGACGCCAAGACACCCACCCCGCTGCCCGACTACCAGTCCCCTCCCCCGCCGGCCGACTGGACCAAGGCGGAGTTCGACGACTCCGCCTGGGACCGCGCCAAGGCCCCGCTGGAGATCGCCCCGGGCAGCGCCAGCCACACCAACGCGGCGCGCTTCACCTCCGCGCCCAACTCCATGATCTGCCTGCGCAGCAAGTTCCTGGTGGATGCCCCCCAGGACCTCAAGCTCAGCGCCGAGTACATCGGCGGCCTCGCGGTCTACATCAACGGCCAGGAGGTCACCCGCGCCAACCTGCCCTCCGGCGAACTCAAGCCCGACACCCTGGCCGAGAAGTACCCGGACGACCTGCACATCATGCAGGGAGGCGGCTACCTCCAGGACCCCAAGAAGGACCCGGCCGGCTTCGAGCGCCGCTACCGCAAGATCGCCGACGTGACCGTGCCCGCCAAGCACCTCCGCAAGGGCGCCAACGTGCTGGCCCTGCTGGTCTACCGCGCGCCGATCAACGAGGCGGCCGTCGAGGCCAAGCGCGAGAAGGTCGGCGGCATGTACCAGGTCCCGGGCATATGGGCCCACGCCGGCCTGAAGAGCTTCAGCCTGACCGGCGGAGGCGCCACCCCCAACGTGGCCCGCCCCAAGGGCATCCAGGTCTGGAACGTGCCGGCCTTCGGGACGGTCTCGGCCTCCGACTACGCCGACCCCGGCGAGGTCGGGCCCATCCAGTTCTCGGCGGCGAAGAACAGCGTCTTCTCCGGGCGCCTGGTAGTCAGCTCCGACGCGCCCATCAAGGGGCTCAAGGCCACGGTGAGCGATCTCAAGGACGCCAAGGGCGGCGGGACGGTCCCGTCCTCGGCGGTCCGGGTGCGCTACGCCGAGCCGGCCGTGCCCGAGAAGTGCTGGGCCCCGGCCGGGCGCTTCGACGGACTGGTCGACACCATCCCCGCGGAGGTTCCGGTCACGGCCGTCAAGGGCGGGGGCAGCGGCGCGGTGGCCTCGCTCTGGTTCACGGCCCGCGTGCCCAAGGACACCAAGGCCGGCAAGTACGAGGGCACCGTCACGGTGCAGGCCGACGGCCTCCCGGCCAAGGCCGTGCCCTTCAGGCTCTCGGTCAGCGACTGGACCATGCCCGACCCCAAGGACTTCCGCCAGCACCACTTCATCTTCCTCTCGCAGGAGGCGGTCGCCAAGCACTACGGCGTCGAACTCTGGAGCGAGAAGCACATGGCTCTGATGGGCAAGTCCATGGACCTGCTTGCCGAGGTCAACTCCCGCGAGGTGCCCATGAACCTGGGCATCAACTTCTACGGCGGCAACAAGGGCGGCGCCGACAGCGGCAACTCCGAGAGCATGGTTCGCTGGGTCAAGGGCGCCGACGGCAAGTTCACCCACGACTTCACGATCTTCGACAAGTACTGCGACCTCGTCGCCAAGCACTACGGCAAGCCATTCCCGATGCGCATCAACTGCTGGGGCACCTCCGGCAAGGAGGGCAAGAACGACTGCGTCACCGACGTCACCGTGGTCGAGAACGGCAAACTCGGCACCATGGAGCAGCCGCCCTTCGGCACCGAGGAGAGCTACAACTTCTGGAAGCCGGTGATCGACGAGGCCCTCAAGAAGATGAAGGACCGCGGCTGGCTGGATGTCACCGCCTTCGGCCACAGCAGCTACTGCTGGGAGGCGAAGCCCAACGTGGTGGCCATCGCCAAGAAGCTCTGGCCGGAGGGCGTGTGGTCCTACACCGCCCACAACGGCACGCTCGGCGGCGTCTGGAAGGGCGACGGCGGCGTGACCATGCCGGTGAAGTACTCGGTGTGCGTCTGGACCGAGGGCCGGCTCACCCCGCGCGGCTACTCCGCGCTCCTCAAGCCCCGGCCGAGCATCTGGGTTAACACCGCCCGCAACCGCCACTACGACAGCTCGCCGGTGATGATCATCCGCAACCTCCCCGAGGAGATGATCATGCGCGGCATGGACGGCGTGGGCGACTTCGGCTCGGACCTGTTCCCCGTCAAGGCCGCCAACGGCCGCTTCTACTGCCTGGGCAACGGCCGCGGCACCGGCGGTCCCAACGACGCCGAGCGCTGCATCCTGGCCCCGGGACCGGACGGCGCGGTGGCCACCGAGCGCTTCGAGAACTTCCGCGAGGGCACCGAGATCGGCGAGGGCATCCTCTTCCTGGAGAAGGCCATCCAGGAGAAGAAGATCTCCGGCGATCTCGAGACCAAGGTCAACAACTACCTGACCGAGCGCGGCGAGGTCTTCACCAAGTTCTGGTACGACCGCGGCCGCGACTACATCCACCGCTGGACGCCGGCCGGCCTGGCCGAACGCGAGGCCCGGCTCTTCGACATCTGCGCCGAGGTGGCCGCGGCGGCAAAGTGAGACTGGGTGGCAGGTGGAGGGTGGAGGGCCGGGAAATGCCTCGAGGCCCGCATCCTCTGCCTTCCACCTTCAACCCTCAACCCTCCACCTTCCACCGACCGTCTACCGGCATAGGAGCTTAGCCATGCGCACTGCCCTGACCGTCACGATCGCCTGGAGCCTGTCCCTCGCCGCCGCCGCGGCCGGCGAAGGCACGGAGATTCTCACCAAGGACAGCTACCTGCGGAGCTACCTGGTCTACCGCACCCCGCAGTACATCACCAAGGAAGGCGAGCTCAAGGTGCCGCTCGAGCCGCAGGGCAAGGACCCCAAGCCGCTCGCCGACTACCAGTCGCCGCCGCCGCCGGCCGGCTGGTTCAAGCCCGACTACGACGACTCCTCCTGGGACCGCCAGACCGCCCCGGTGGAGGTCGCGCACGGCAACGTCACCGGCCACAGCCAGGCGGCGCGCTTCACCGCCCCGCCCAACTCGATCATCTGCCTGCGCTGGAAGTTCCAGGTGGACGACCCGGCCCGGGCGACCGACCTGAAGCTCAACCTCGAGTACGTGGGCGGAGCGCTGGTCTACGTCAACGGCCAGGAGCTGGTCCGCGGCCACCTGCCCTCCGGCGAGCTCAAGCTCGAGACCATGGCCGAGAAGTATCCCGACGACCTGCACGTCCTGGCCGACGGCTCCTACCTCCAGCCCTGGAAGATCAAGGACAACCAGGCGGCCTACGACGCCCGCTACCGCAAGCTCGACGGTGTGGCCATCCCCGGGAAGCTCCTGGTCAAGGGCGCCAACGTCGTCGCCGTGGAACTCCGCCGCGCGCCCATGAACGAGGCGGCGGTCAACGCCAAGCGCATCGCCTCGCCCGGCGACGGCATGTACAACGTCCCGGGCATGTACGCCTACGTGGGGCTGAGGAGCATAAGCCTGACCGGCGGCGGGGCGACGCCCAACGTCGGAAGACCCAAGGGGGTCCAGGTCTGGAACGCCGCGACCTTCACCACGGTGACGTGCTTCGACTACGGCGACCCCGGCGAGCCCCTGCCGGTGAAGGTCGACGCGCTCCGGAACAGCGTCTTCTCCGGGCGGCTGGTGGTCAGCTCGGACGCGGCCATCAAGGGTCTCAAGGTCTCGGTGGGCGACCTCAAGGATGCCAAGGGCGGCGGGACGCTCCCGGCCTCGGCGGTGCGGGTGCGCTACGCCGAGCCGGCCGTCCCCGAGAAGTGCTGGACGCCGCCGGAGCGGTTCAACGGGCTCGTCGACGCCGTCCCGGCGGAGATTGCGGTCCCCAAGGTCGGACCGCCGCGCGGGTCGCCGGCCGGGCTGGTCCCCGGCGCCGTGGCGCCGCTCTGGTTCACGGTGAAGGTGCCCAAGGACGCCAAGGCCGGCGCCTACGAGGGGGCCATCACCGTGGCCGCCGACGGCCTCGGCACCAAGAACGTGCCGCTGCGGGTGACCGTCCACGACTGGGCGCTGAGCGACCCCAAGGACTTCCGCCAGCACCACTTCATCTTCCTCTCGCAGGAGGCGGTCGCCAAGCACTACGGCGTGGAGTTCTGGAGCGACAAGCACATGGCCCTGATGGGCAAGTCCATGGACCTGCTCGCCGAGGTCAACTCCCGCGAGGTGCCCATGAACCTGGGCATCAACTTCTACGGCGGCAACAAGGGCGGCGCCGACAGCGGCAACTCCGAGAGCATGGTCCGCTGGGTCAAGGGCGCCGACGGCAAGTTCACCCACGACTTCAAGATCTTCGACAAGTACTGCGACCTGGTGGCCAAGCACTACGGCAAGCCCTTCCCCATCCGCCTCAACTGCTGGGGCGAGGCCGGCAAGGAGGGCAAGAACGGCTGCGTGACCGACGTCACCGTGGTCGAGCCCGACGGCAAGCTCGGCACCATGGAGCAGCCCCTGGTCGGCACCGAGGAGAGCTACAACTTCTGGAAGCCGGTGGTCGACGAGTCCCTGAAGAGGATGAAGGACCGCGGCTGGCTGGATGTCACCGCCTTCGGCCACAGCAGCTACTGCTACCCGGCCAAGACCGAGGTGGTGACCATCGCCCGGAAGCTCTGGCCGGAGGGGGTCTGGTCCTACACCGCCCACAACGGCGTGCTCGGCGGCGCCTGGGGCACGTCCGAGAAGGGCGTCTCCATGCCGGTGAAGTACTCGGTGTGCGTCTGGACCGAGGGGGCGCTGCGCCCCCGCGGAGCGGCCGACCTGGTCAAGCCCCGGCCGAGCATCTGGGTTGACACCATCCGCACCCGCCACCGCGACTGGTCGCCGCTGATCGTCATCCGCCAGCTGCCCGAGGAAGCCGCCCAGCGCGGGATGGACGGCGTGGGCGACTTCGGCTCGGACCTCTTCCCCATCAAGAAGGAGGGCGGGCGGGGCTTCTACTGCCTGGGCAACGGCCGCGGCACCGGCGGGCCCAACGACGCCCAGCGGGCGATCCTGGCCCCCGGGCCGGACGGCGCCGTCGCCACCGAGCGTTTCGAGAACTTCCGCGAGGGCACGGAGATCGCCGAGGCCATTCTCTACCTCGAGCGGATGCTGGCCGAGAAGAAGATCTCCGGGGACCTCGAGGTCAAGGTCAACAAGTACCTCACCGAGCGCGGCGAGGTCTTCATCAAGTACTGGTACTCCAAGCGCGCCAGCGTCTGGGACGCCGGGATGAGGACCACCGTCCCGGGACAGGTGGAGCGCGACGCCCAGCTCCTGGCGCTGTGCGCGGAGGTGGCGGCAGCGGCCAAATGAGACCGTCCGGATACTGAGAAGCGCAGGGGCGGCCGATGGCCGCCCTTCGCTTTTCCGGCGGGAACTTGTAGCATCGCGGGCCGCTGCGGTGGTATTATTGCCGTCAGGAGGGAGGAATGACCGACCGGGAACTGCTCGGCGCCTACGCGCACGGTTCGCAGGAGGCCTTCGCGGAGCTGGTCGACCGGCATGCCGGCCGCGTCTACGCCACCTGTATGCGGCTGCTGGGCAACGCCCACTCCGCCGAGGACGCGACCCAGGCAGCATTCCTGGTCCTGGCCCGCAAGGCCCCCGGCCTGGACAGTGCGACGGTCCTGGCCGGATGGCTCCATGCCGTGGCCCGGGACGTCGCGCTCAATCTGCTTCGGGAGGAGTCCCGGCGCCGGCGCCGGGAGAAGGAGGCGGCCGCCATGCGGGCAGGGTCACAAACCTCCGGAGCCCCCGCGGAGGCGCTGCGGGCCGGGCTGGACGCGGCCCTGGCCGCTCTCCCTGCGGCCCAGCGCCAGGTCCTGCTCCTGCGGCACTGCTACGGTCGGACGGAGGCCGAAGTCGCCGCGGAGCTGGGCTGGAGCCGCAGCCGAATATCGGTGACGCTCTCCAGGGCGGTCGAAGCCCTGCGCGCGAAGCTTTCGCGGCGCGGGGTGGCCGTGCCGGCGGCGGCCATGGGTGCGGCGCTCGCAGCCGAGGCCGGAGCGGGTGCGGCGGCGCTGCCGGCCGCGCTGTTGGCGGCCCTCAAGGGCATCGGCCCGGCCGGCGCGGCGGCCGCCGGCTCGGCCTCGGTTTCGGGAACGGCGGCATCTTTGGCGGAGGGGACCATGAAGGCGATGATGATCGCAAAGGTGAAGCTCGCGGCGGCGGTGGTCGGAGCGGTCTTGGCAGTCGGGGCGGGCGGCGGGGCCGTGGCCGCCGGGCTGGTGGCCGGCGAGCCCGCGGCTCCCGCCGTCCAGGCTCCGGCCGAAGCCCAGGCCGCGCTGCCCTACAAGGACGACCCGGCGATCATCCGGCGGATCGACGGCATCGGCGACAACACCGCCATCGTGCTCCCGCCCTTCAGGATGGCCGGCGAAGAGCTCGACAAGTGGCAGGCGACGCTCTATCCCTGCGGGCCCATGCTGCGCAGCTTCGGCATGAAGTTGGTCTATGCGAGCGACCGGGGGACCGCCTTCTACTGCGGCGGCGCCCACAACGTACCCCACAAGACCACCGACATGTGGGAGCTGCACGTCGGCTCCAACACCTGGAACCTGGTCTTTCCCCCGGACGGCGGCAACCACCGGGAGAAGGGCCACATCTACGCCCCGACCGATCCCGAATGGATCAAGGCCAACGTGGTCTTCAGGGACGGCTACCTGCAGACCACCCGCGGCGGCTGCATCATGCCCAGCCATGAGTGGGACGGCATCACCTACGACCCGGTCACCAGGCAGGTGCTGTGGGTGGCCATGACCTGGGGCGGCCCGCTGGGCGTGCCCGAAGCCCTCTCGGAGTACGCCAAGATCACCGGCCAGAACCTGGAGGCGCTCAAGAAGCAGGAGAAACCCCTGAGCGGCATCTGGATCTTCGACACACAGACCAGGAAGTGGAGCGCCCAGCCGCTGCTGCCCGGTTCGCCGCGCTTCGACTTGGCCGGTTCGCTGAACTACATCCCGGAGATCAGGAAGAGCCTCTGGCACATCAACCACTACCAGGAAGAGCGAAGCGGCACCTGGACCTTCGACTCCGCCGCCGGCCGCTGGGAGAAGCTCGCGGTGAAACACGGGAAGACGATCGACGGCAGCTACGCCATGGGCATGGAAGGGCTGCTGGCCTACAGCCCCAGGCACCGCAAGTGCGTGGGCATCTCCGGCAAGAGCACGTTCGTCTTCGACATCGACAAGAACGAGTGGTCGCAGGTCTCGGTCGACGAGAAGCTCAAGAGCGACGCGCACGACGCCTCGAGCGTCTTCGTCTACGACTCGGCGAACGACGTCTTCCTGCTCATCTACAACGGCCTGCACGCCTTCTCGCTGACAACCATGAAGTGGGAGGACCTGGCCCACGCCGGCGCGCCGCTGCCGAAACCGGGCCCGGGCTACTACGACCCGCGCCTCAATGCCATGGTCGTCTACCCGAGCGACGACGCGAAGAGCCTGTGGCTCTACCGCTACGGGAAGTCCGGCGGGAAGAAGTAGCTAGATGTTCTGCACCAGGTACCCGCCGTCGACCGGGACGGTGATGCCGGTGACGAACCCGGCGGCCTGGCCGGAGGCCAGGTAGAGCACCGCGCCCATCAGCTCGTTGGCCTCGCCGAAGCGGCCGAACGGAGTGTGGGCGATGACCGCCTTGCCGCGGTCGGTGAGGCTGCCGTCCTCGTTGGTGAGCAGCCGGCGGTTCTGCTCCCCGATGAAGAAGCCCGGGGCGATGGCGTTGACGCGGATGCCGTAGGGGGCGAACTCCTTGGCGGCGCCCTCGGTGAGGTTCTTGACGGCGGCCTTGGCGGCGTCGTAGGCCCAGACGCCCGAGAGCGGCACGTAGCTGGACATGCTGGCGATGTTGATGATGCAGCCCGGGGTCTTCTTCTCGATCCAGCGCTTGCCCACCACCTTCATGGGCAGGAAGCAGCCGGCCTCGACGTTGAGCTTCATCACGAAGCGGAAGGTCTCCATGTCCTGCTCGACGAGCGGGGCCTTGCCCTTGTTGCCCCCGCAGGCGTTCAGGAGGATCTGGAAGTCGCCGGCCGCGTCGATGGCCGCGACCATCTCGGCCTCGTTCATCAGGTCGACCTTGCGGTACTCGATGCCCTCGGTGCAGCCGCAGTCCTTCTTGATGCGCGCGGCCGAGGCGGCCAGGGCGTCCTCGCGGACGTCCCAGAGGACCACCTGGGCGCCGGCCCGGGCCAGGGCGCAGGCCATGTCCGTGCCCAGCACCCCGCCGCCGCCGGTGACCACCGCCTTCTTGCCGACCAGCGAGAACATGTTGCAGAGGTAGTCGCAGGCCGAGGCCGTCGCGGCCGGGGCGTCACAGCACTTCTTGGCACCGCTCTTCTTGGCTGTCATCGTTGCTCCTTCTTCCCCTCTGGTCTGGGCCCCTGACCGGGGCCGCGGGATCTCCAGCTACTTCCGCGCGAACGGGGCCGCGTGGCGCCCCAGGTGCCTGGCCAGGATCCCGTAGTGCATCTCCTCGTTGTCGGCCAGGGCCCGCACCAGGCGGGGCTTGAAGCTGCCGGTGTTGAGCACCGACCCGAAGGTGACGTGCAGCGCCTGGCGGGCGTCGAACTGCTCGAGGACTTCGGCCAGCTCCGCGTCCTTGAGCCGCTCGGGCCGCGGGACCTTGCCGAGCTGCGCGGAGACGTGGTAGGACTTCTTGTCCTCCTCGTAGCGCTCGATGGCGAACTTCAGGATCTCGCGGAAGAGTCCGCAGTCGGCGCCGGAGGCCAGCGTGCGCAGAGCCTCCAGGTAGCTGGTGCCGGCGGTCTTGACGTGGACCAGCCCCCTGGCCGCCTCGGCGGCCAGCGGGTAGACGCTGAACTTGTCCGAGCCGGAGTGGATGCTCAGCTTGTAGGGTCCGAGAGTCCTGGCCACCGCAGCGTGGCCGGCCAGGGCGGTCCGGAGCTCGGCCAGGTCCCCGATGTAATCCACGCCCTTCTCGAAGCGCCCGACGAACCGGGGCGCCAGGCTTACCCACTGCACGCCCAGGCGGGCCAGCTCCGAGGCCACGTAGTAGTGCTCGGCCACCGAGGTGGGGGCGTCGGTCTCGTCGACCGAGACCTCCAGTTCGAAGCGGCCGGCGCCGGCCTTCTCGCTGAGGTGGCGGTAGAGGACGGCCACGTGGGCCACCGCCCGGCCGTACTTGACCGCGGCGCGCATGACCTCGGCCTCGGACATCTCCAGGCCGGGGGCGCCGTCGAGGCTCACGGGGCTGCCGGCGTAGCGCGAGAGGCAGTCGCCGGCGGAGGTCTCCAGCGCCTTCCAGGGCAGATCGCGGAAGGCCGCGGCCAGGGAGGAGGGCTGGAGCCCGTCGGCCGCACCGTCGACGTGGTCGCCGGGATCGATGGTGAACATGGTGAAGCCGGCGGCCAGGCAGTAGTCGATGTCCTGCACGGTCTTGAGGTGGTCGGCGTCGGACCCGTACCCACCGCGCCAGCCGGCCTGCATGGCCCCCAGGGCGGCCATGTCCTGGACCTCCTGGGGAGTCCGCTTGGTGCGGGTCATCTCGCGGATCGACTGCTGCGCGAAGTAGGGGGCCAGCCCCGTCCCGCGAATCGCGCGGACGTGTCCGGGAGTGGCCAAGCCCAGGCGGTCGCCCAGCCCCAGGCTGGTGGCCAGCCCGATCAGCTTGGGGCGCAGGAACGGCAGGTGGGCGCGCAGGGCGGCGGCGGCCTCGCGGGGATTGCCGCTGGTCCGCACGTGCAGGCCGCCGGCTATCTCCACGTTGCCGGGGAACTCCGAGAAGGCGGCCGGCTCCGGGCCAGCGGCCCGGCAGGCCACGGCCGCCTCGTGCTCGCCGTCCTGGCGGGACACGAAGAAGACCGCCTCGCCGCACAGGGTGACCGACTCGGGATAGACCGCCCCTCCGCAGGCCGCCGAGAGCTCCGCCGCTGCGGCTTGCGCGTCGGCGGGCGGGGCGATCGGCGCCCCCGGTTTGAGCAGTTCGCTGATGGATGCCATCATGGGTCTCCGGTGCCGGACTCCTGCACGACCGGGGCCATTAAACACCCGGAGGGCTGAAAGTCAAGGCGGAGGGCGGGGAAATCCCTGCCGCCCGCACCCGCTCCGAAGTAGACGCGCCGGCCGGCCTTCGGGCCGGCCTCAGGGCCGCTTTCTGGCCGCGAAGTAGTGCGTCCGGGGCGAGGAGTTGGGCTCGACCTTCTCGATCAGGCCCTCCTCGCACAGGGCCTTGAGGTCGGCCGTGGCCGTGTTGCCGGAGACCTCGAGCAGCCTGGCCACCTCGTGGCGGGTCAGGCGCCCGTGCCGCTCGAAGAGCTGGCCGAGCCGCTGGCGCCGGCGCATGGCCGAGCGGCCGGAGGGCAGCAGGTCCTCGCCGGGCGCGCCCGGCGCACCCTGGCCCCCCGCCGAGGGTGCGGAAGGCTCCAGCCGAACGGCTTCCCGGGACGCGTCGCCGGCCAGCGGCCGGCCCTTGGCCGCCGCCGGCGCCGGCTCCGCATCCCAGCCCGGGCGCGGGTCGAGGTCGGCCAGGCCGTAGCTGCGCTTCTCGGAGCCGAGCAGCCGCATGCGCTCCATCTCGTTGCGCAGCTCCCGCACATTGCCGGGCCAGCCCCGACCGGTCAGGGCCCGGCGCAGGTTCTCGGTCATCACCGGCCGGAGGCCGTCGCTGCGGCCCTCCGCCAGGAAGTGCCCGGCCAGCTCCAGGATGTCCTCGCGGCGCTCGCGGAGCGGCGGGACCCGCAGCTCCAGGCGCTTCAGCCGGAAGAGCAGGTCCTTCCGGAACGCCCCTCGGGCCACCAGCCCGTCGAGCTCCGCGTTGGTGGCCGCCAGCACCCGGCAGGCGATCCTGCGACTGACCGCCGAACCGACCGGCCGGATCTCGCCGGCCTCGAGCACCCGCAGCAGGACCACCTGGAGCCGCGGGGAAATGTCCCCGATCTCATCGAGCAGCACGGTGCCGCGGCCGGCCTCCTCGAAGACCCCGCGGTGGGCCCGGTGCGCCCCGGTGAAGGCGCCGCGCTCGTGGCCGAAGAGCTCGCTCTCCAGCAGACTCTCGGCGATGGCTCCGCAGTTGACCGCCAGGAACGGTTCGCCGGCGCGCAGCGACTCCTCGTGCAGCGCCCGGGCCACCAGCTCCTTGCCGGTGCCGGTCTCGCCGGTGATCAGCACCGCGGCGTCGAGCGGGGCCATCCGCCGGATGTTCTCGCGCAGTCCGGCCATGGCCGCGCTGCGGCCGAGCAGGCGGCCGACGCCCTTCGGGTCGGCCAGCGCCGGGCCCGGCGCGTCGGGCGCGACCGCGTCGGCCCTGACCGGCTCGGACGGCAGCGTCAGGGCGGAGCGGGTCAGGGCCATCAGGTCCCCGGGCGAGAGCTCGCAGGCCAGGCGCAGCTCGAAGTCCAGGCGCGATTCGGCGCGGTGCCGCTCGCAGGCGGCCACGGCGGAGGCGAAGCGCCGGGCGGCCGACGGGCGGTCGCCGGTCAGCAGGCCGGCCCTGGCCAGGAAGAGGTCGTCCAGGAAGTGGGCCCCTCCCCGCCTGCGGCGCTCATCGATGAGCCGGCAGGCGGCGGCGGCGTTGCCGGCCGCCAGCTCGGCGCGCACCAGGCAGTCGCGGACGAACCCGGCGGAGTCCTCGGCCGACAGCAGCGCCGCGGCGTGCTGCCGCGCCAGGCGCAGCGCCTCCTGGGGATTGCGCGCCAACAGCATCTGCGCGGACTGCAGCGCTGCCGGCAGCCGCTCGGGCTCGGACGGAGCCATGCCGAGCATGATCTCGGCGAGCCCGCGGTACAGCCGGGTGCGGCCGGCGGCAGACTCGGCGAGCAGCGCGTCGCTCTCGACCGCGGGAAGCTGGGCCAGCCCTTCGGCGGCCCGCCCGGCCTCGACCAGACCACATAGCCTGGCCAGCGCCAGGCGGGACGGCGGAAAGCCACAGCGCTCCAGCTCGCGAAGGTCGTCCTCGACCTCCGCGCCGCGCACCAGGACGACCAGGAACATGGCCCGCTCCCAGAGGATGACCCGCCGGCGGGGAGCGTCGGCCGGCATGGCCTCCAGTGCCCGCCGGAAGGAGTCCTCCCGCGCGCGCTTGTCGCCCTGCAACCCGGCCAGGTGCCCCTCGGCGATGCAGACCGTGGCGCGCAGCTCCGGGGGCGTGTCCTCCGAC
>JAKLDR010000098.1 GCA_022703445.1 Planctomycetota bacterium
TGAGTCCCCTCCATGCGCTCCGCCGCCCCCCTGAAGCCTATCTTCCCCTGACAGGGTTCGCCCCAACGGCCGGTTGTCTCCATCGCCAGGGCCGCACGGAAGTCGGCCATGCCCACCGGCCCGTTCGTCGACCGCGCCAGGGCCAGCCGGGCGGCGTTGAGGACCACGTTCTTGATCTCCCCGCCGGAGAGCAGTTCTCCGGCCAGCGCGTCCAGGCTCACGTCGGTGGCCATCGGCAGCTTCCTGGGAATCATCCGCTCCCATATTCTCCGCCGCATGGCGCGATCCGGCCGCTCGAACTCGATCTTCATGCTGATCCGGCGGTCCAGCGCCGGATCCAGCGATACCTTCCGGTTCGTGGCCAGGATGCACACGCCATTGAACTTCTCCAGCTCCTGGAGGAGCACGTTGACCTCGCGCACCTCCCACGTCTGGCTGGCAGCCTCGCGGTTGTAGAACATGGCGTCGGCCTCGTCCCAAAACAGCACGGCGTTGTGCATGCCGGCCTCGCGGAATGTCCTGACAACGTTCTTCTCGGTCATGCCCACAAGGCAGTTCTGCACCCGCGAGTAGTCGGCCACCAGGATCGGGCACCCCAGCTCGCTGGCTATCGCCTCCGCGCAGGCCGTTTTGCCCACCCCCGGCGGCCCGGAGAAGAGCAGTGTCACACCCTTCCCGTAGGACAGCACGTCGTTCAAACCCCATGCGGTCATCAGCACCGCCGAGTGTCGGACCTGTGCCAGGGCCATGTCCAGGGCCTTACGCGTTCGCTCGGACAATACCAACTGCTCCATCCGGACCTTGGCGGAGCGCACGAAGCCGACATGAAACAGCCTGCGCTGAGCCGCATCCCGCTCGCGGCCCAAGATGCCCAGGCTCTTCTCGGTCAGCTCGAACTTCACCTCGGCCAGCGTCTCGGGGGTCTCGTTCAGAAGCATGTGGTTCCCGCCGCAGGGCTGGATCAGACCCTGTTGCACCAGGAACCCGCTGGCGCTCAGAAGGCGAAGGTTCGTGGCCGACTTCACTGCCATCGCAGGCTGCAGGTCTAGGGACGCCATGGCCAGTCCGCCGCCCGTAAATAGCGGCACGTCGGCGGGCAAGTGCTCCAACTCTCGGCCGAGAAGCGCCAGCAGGATGAACTGCATTGCCTGCGAGTCTATCTCTTCTCCGAGGGCATTGTGGCCCAAGAGCGCCTTCAGCTTCCACTCCGGGTGTTCCGCCATGGTCAGATTCAAGCGGGTGTACAGATAGACGATCTCGCAATGCGCCTCATAGGCGCGCCGATTCTTGAAATCATCACAGAACTCCAACGGTATGGACGCATCGTCATCCTCGTACTCTGCGTATTCCGCCGCGTTGTGAAGCATGGCCCGAGCCTTGCGATTGCAGGCGGCCGTCAACAGCCGCAGCTTCTTGTACAGGCCTGCCTCGGTGTCGACAGACCACCCCGCCTTCAGGCTCCCGTCCCCGCACGAGAGCGCCTTGAGCATGGGCACGGCTACGTGATGGGACCTGCCGTTGCCCCAAATCAGGCCCAGTTCATGCAGCCGTCCGTCCTCAGCCAGGGCGCGGCGGGCCTGCAACTTCTCCAGGCCGGAGAGCGCCACGAACTCGGCCACGTTGCAGCCGTACTTCTCCAGGCAGTCCGGGGCCATGCCCAGGTCAAGCAGGATCAGCCCAACCACCAGCTCGGTTTCCAGCTTGCACAGGCCGTGCCTAGCAAGCTCGGCCCGCAGATAGACCGCCTCCGGCGTCAAGGCGAAGGATCGGTGCCAGTACTCGGCCAGCACCGCTGCCTTGCCCCCGGGACTGCCCCGGGAGCCGCGCCGTGCCAGGAACATATCCAGCGCTGCCCCGAGAATCTCGTCGGAGGACGCGAACGGAGCCGGCCTCTTCACCCACCTGCGTTTCGACGCACGGCGCTTCATCGACTTCCTCCTCCCGCGCCTGGGCGCAGGGGCTGGGGCCTTGACGGCCTATTCCTCCGACGCCTCGGCTTCATCCTCGACATACTCCAGGGTCAGCGCGAGCAATGCGTCGTAGGACGGAGAGGCCATAGCTTTCTCCACATACTCCTTTGCCTGGTCCTTCATGCCCGCTCGCTTCAACGCTTTGGACACTCTGCCGATGATGGCAAAGGCGTTACCGTCCTCGCCGACCAGCTTGCATTTGACCTTGGCCATTTCCCGTCCTTTCAGTTGACTTGCCGCTGACAGCACGCCGCTTGTCGATGCGGCCTGAGCAGGATCACCGGGAGGTGGCGCTCGGCTCGGATGGGAAGCGGCAGGGTCGGCGTACCTTGGGGCCTCAACACCTGTGGCCATGTGGGCCTACCGCCTCCCGCCAATCCATCCCGGCTCGGTGAACTCCATCCCGCACCCCGGACAGCGATATCCGCGCTTCAGGGCCGGCTGGAACGGTCCGAACCACGACCCGGTCAACTGCCGACGCAGCTGATGCGAGCCGCAGTTCGGGCAGGAAACGGTGCCGTCCCCCTGCTGACCCCTGAAGCCGTAGAATCCCTGCCAGCCAGGGAAACACCCCGAACAGGCCACCAGCCCGGCCACCACCGCCGCCAACATCCCCCTTCGCACAACCCTCCTCCTCCCGGCACGTCGCTTCCGTGCCTCCAACGTTTCCAGGCCATGGCCGCAGTCACGCGCTGCGGGGTTCTCCATGCGCCTGCTGAATCTCACAGCCCCTCCGGCAGGTGGTTCTCGAACCGAAAGCAGTGCTCCAGGAACGTGAGCTTCACGTCCCCGACGGGACCGTTGCGGTTCTTGCCGACGATCAGGCTTGTCGGGGCGGTGCGGTCTATAGGCTCCTGGTACAGCCCCGGCCGATGGATAAGCAGCACCACGTCGGCGTCCTGCTCGATGGCCCCCGATTCCCGAAGGTCGGATAGCTGTGGCCGGTGCTTGGGCCGCTCCTCAAGCCCCCGGTTCAGCTGGCACAGGGCGATGACCGGGATGTCGAGTTCGCGGGCCAGCGACTTCAGCCCCCGGCTGATCGCCGCCACCTCCTGCTGCCGCCCCTCGCCGGCAATCTCCCTCGGTCCCTGGATCAGTTGCAGGTAGTCGAAGACCGCCAGGGCGATCTTCTGCCGGGACTTCAGCCGCCGGGCCTGCGACCGCAACTGGAGCAGCCGCCCCTCGATGCACTCGTCGATGAAGATCGGGGCATCGTTCAGCTGGCCCCTGCCTTCCTCCTTCAGCCGCAGCCATTCCCCCGCATCCAACTGACCGCGTTGCAGCTTGTGCGAGTCCACCCGCGCCGCCAGGCAGGCCATGTTCTGCGCCAGCTGAAGCTTCGTCATTTCCAGGCTGAACACCGCCACCGGCATGCCCTGTTCGCAGGCCACCCGATGCACGATGTTCAGGGCCAGCGTGGTCTTGCCCGTGCTCGGCCGCCCGGCGATGATGACCAACTCCCCGGGATGCAGCCCGCTGGTCATCTCGTCCAGGTCGCGGAAGCCGTAGGGCAGCCCCGTCAGCGCCCCGGTCCCGTGGTGCGTCTCCAGCTTCCGGAACAGGTCATCCAGGATGTCCCGGATCGCCGCCGTCTCGGCCATCCGCCCCCTGGCCAGATCGAATATCCGCTGCTCGGCCTCCTCCATCAGGTCGAGGGCATTGCAGCCGGGCTCGAAGCCCTTCCGGACCAACTCCGTGGCGGCGGCGATCAGCTGCCGGGCCTGCGACCGATCCTTGACGTGCCGGGCGTACTGCTCGACATGGGCGCTGGTGGCCACCGTGGCAGCCAGGTCGGCCAAGTATGCCGCCCCGCCCACCTCCTCCAGCCAACCCTTGTCCGCAAGGGCCTGCCGCAGCAGCGCCTGGTCCAGCGCCTGGTCCCGGTCGTAAAGCTGGCAGGCCACCTCGAATATCCGCTGGTGCGCGCCCCTGTAGAAGTCGCGGGGCGTCAGGATCTCCGCCACCACCCCGGCGGCTTCGCGGTCGATCAACATCGCCCCCAGGACGTTGGCCTCCATCTCCACGGCCTGCGGCGGCAGCCGCTCCGGCATGGCATCCCCCGCCACCTGACCGGCCCCCTGCCCGGCAGCTGCGGCCATAGCACACCTCCCGCCGCAGGCTGTGTTTCCTGCGGACCCCTTCGCCTCGACCTCTGCGGACAGACCTTCCCCGCCCCGGCTCCAGGCCGGGTTTCTCAAGTCACGGGGTTGCGTCTACTTGCGCGTCTTGGCCTTCTTGTCCGGCTTGCTCCGCTGCTCTATCCACCAGTCGAACGCCATCCCCAAAAGAAAGTCCTCGTCGAACTCGTGCCCAACCCACTCATCCACGGCCTTCGGCATTTGGCGGTGGATGGTCCGCCAGCCGGGCAGGAGCAGTTTGCGCAGCTCGGCCGAGCACTCCTCGTCACTGCGCTCTATGCTCCGGGCAACCGGCGCAAGCTTGGCCGTCGCTTCCCGCAGCCGCTCGGCCAGCGCCGTCTTCAAGAGCGCCGGATCGACCGGTCGCGACGCCGAGGACCTGCCCATCACCTCGCGGTAAATGGGCGCGATGCGCTTCAGGAGAACGCTCCCGGTGGCGTTGGCCACCCGGTAGGCGAAGTCGCCGCACGCGATCTCCAGGAAGTCGGCCAACGGCCGGGTCGCCTCCTCCAGTGCCACCTCGACGCCCGCCTCGCGGTCCTTCTCCAGCCCGGCCCGGCGCTGCGAAAGCGCCGCCAACCGCTCGCGGAAGGCGCGGCTTCGAAGCATCTTCTGCATGTGGGCATCGAAGGCGTCCTGGGCTTCGCGGTACGAGGTCCGCTTGCGCTTACCGGCCACTGGCCTTCCCCTTTCCGGCCGCAGGCTCCTGCCCAGCCAGCGGCTGCATCGTTCCCTTGTGCCAGCCACCCTTCTCGCCGCGCTTCCTGGCCGCCGCCATCCCCTTGCCCTTGCCAACCTCCCCGGGACGGTAGCCCTTCTCGGACAACCAGTGGAGCACCGCCGGTAGACTGAAGAACCGCCGCTTGCCAATGACCACGTGCGGACACCCGGCCCGCACCCAGCGGGTGACGATCATCAGCCCCGACAGCTTCAGGTGCCGGACAAGCTCCGCCACGCCGACCAGCTCGTCGGTGACATCGACCAGGTCGGGGCCGGCGTCGCCAAGCACCACCTGCATCAGCCGCCCGTCGCGCACCAGCAGGTCGCCGGCACGGAGCTGGAGGCGATCGTTGGCAGGGGGCTTCGTCTTCATTCGGATATATATATAACCGCGAAGGGGCGGAAGTCAAGGCTATTCTTATAAAACCGCGCCGGGCTCCCCAGGAGCCGCCCCCTCCGGCCGCTCGATTCGCAGCATCCGCAACGTGTCGCAGTTCCTGGCCAGAGCCTCCACCCGGCCCTGGAGTTCCTCGGGCGTCCGCGACTCCACAATGGCCCGCACGATCCCCAGCCGGACGTTGAGGACGGCGGCCAGCTTCTGCTCCGCATAGACCTCGTCCGTCAGGCGAGCATCCACCTGCACCGGCTTGGCGGTGCGGTCCACGCACAGGAATTCGTCCAGGGCGTTGCGCAGCTTCAGGACCAGCCGGTCGTCGCTGTCCTTCTTCCTCACGTGGATCACCGGCACCACCGTGCCGTCCGTACACCTCTCCATGACCCGCCGGGTGATCTCCAGACCCATCTCCCTTACCCCGGCCTCGAAGCGCGTGATCAACGGCGGGAACCAGCGGGCCAGAAGCACCATGGCCACGGTCGTCTCCTTGCCAGGCGCGAACGGGCCGCCGGCCGGCGCGGGCCGCTCGTCGCGGCAGGGCGAGGGGGCTTCCTTGCCGGGCTTACGCTTCTTCATGACCGGCTCCTTCAACAGGGCTTGTTGCCTGCCTGAACCCGCCACGCGTGCCGGCGGAACCAGGCTTGGTCGCGGAACTGGGCAAAGGCCAGCAGCGCCTCGGCCAGGCTGCGGGCCTCCACTGCGTCCCTGGCCCACCAGCCGTCCTTGGCGCGGCACTCCAGGATGTAGTGTCGGCGTTTGCGGCCTCCACGGCTGGCGTCCAGCACGACGGTGTAGCCCTTCATCCGTAGCAGCCCTCCGCTGGCCTGTGCCTCCAGGCGCTCCACGGCCGCGTGACATACAGGCTCTCGGCGCGAATGGCAAGGGCCGTTCCACGGGAATTGCGCAGGGGCCGACGATTTCCTTCTTGTGGCCCCACGGCCGGGCTGATAGAATTCTGCGCGAACCTTGGTGGGGACGCCCGGCCGTGCGGCGAGGGCTACCAAGCACCCGCTTAGGGAAGGAGGTGCGCGACTAGCGCAAGCAGTCAAGACATTCTGATAAAGCTCGATTCGAGCTTTGGCTTCTCAGTCCGCAAACCGCAACCCCGGCTTCTTGCCGGGCAATTAGTCCGAGATGACAAAGCACAGGATCGACGCTCCCCTTGGGGAGCGTCGTCCGTGCTTGTTTCTGGACTAAGGGCCGTTGCGGGCCTGCGGACTGGGAGCGGCCGGATTGGCGCTCCCTTCTTTTCGGTCTTCAGTGATCGCCAATCCCGTGAGTCAGCAGGAGGCCGAGCAGGAGAGCAGCCGTGCTAGTGATGGATACCAGGACCTACCTTGAACAAGGATTCCGCGACGAAGCAGAGATCGAGAGGGTTGTGGCCCAACACGCGCAAGTCCTCTTCGGCAATGACGTCATCTTCCTTCCAAAAACCAAGATCGAAACTCAGGGGGGAACGAGTACTATTCCAGATGGGTTCGCCATCGATATCCTCAAGCGACGGTGGTTCATCGTCGAGGCGGAACTCGCCGAGCACGGGACGTGGGACCACATCGCTCCGCAGATCAACAAACAGCTTGCCGCTGCCCAAAGCGCGGACACCCGTGCCAAGTTGCGGGCCGCGATAATGGGCGAGGTCAAGAAGGACAGGGGGATCGCGGCAAGGCTGGAAGAAGCGGGGATTAACAAACTGGACGTGGCTACCGTTGTCCAGAGCATCCTGGACAAACCTCCAATCGTGGCTGTTCCTATAGATGAAGAGCCCAAAGACTGGGAGGCATGGGTCAAAACCCTCCGCAACGTAGTCCAGACCTGGGTCATACGCAAATTCCAGTGCTCAACCGACGACTCCATTGCTTACCTCCTGCCAGAAGAGGCCGCGCCGACGATGGAGACTTCCATTAAGGACGGCGCAGTTACCGTGTCCCGCCCGACGGCAATCATGTCCGCTCTGCTCCAAGCCGGCCTGCTCAATGAAGGGCAAGTGTTGGTGTTCAAGTACGGGCCGAAGGGGCAGCAGCGGACGACATTCGAGGGCACGGCTCACGCGAACGGTATTCTCATCGGCGGTCAGACAATGACCCCAAGCGCTGCTGCCGCTCATTGCATGAAGAAGGCGGGGGGCAAAGGCGAGGCGGCTAATGGTCGTGATCTCTGGAAGACGTCAGATGGCCAATCCCTGAACGATCTGCTTGAGCGCATCCGGCTGTGAGGAGGCCAGGCACATGAAGGTACGGGACGCCATCGTCATGGTGTTGAGAGATGCCCGCCGTCCGCTCCGCGTTGCGGACATCGTCGACGTCATCTGGGCCGGCGGTCTTTGCGCGATTAGCGGCATAACCCCTGAGCGCACGGTGAGCAGCGTGCTCACCAGGGAGATCAGTAAACGTGGCGACTCTGCGCTGTTCAGGCGGGTTGGACGTGGCCTCTATGTATTGCGCCAGGCAGGATCCTCTTCCGCCAGCCACAAGAAGCCCATGCGGGCGTGACCCGACACAGGCGCACCTCGATGGCCAAGCAACCCTCATGGACGCTTCCGGGGCCGTCTGCGGGGTGCGCGTAGCGATAGCCCCCGGCCGCCACAAGCTAGCCGATTTGCCATACCGGCGCGGGAAGTTCGCAAGGCGGGGTGGGCGCTGTGGACGTCCAGCCATAAGACAGATAGCACGCTAGGAACAGGAGACAAGGAGTTGACCCGGGTCAACTCTGCCCCCGTCCGCGCCGTGCTCGAACTCACGCTGACGGACATCGTCCAAGTACGTCCCTGACAGCCGGAACCAGTGGCAATCTTTCCTTGCGGGCTCGTCTTGTTCCCGGTATTACTTCGGACACACAGGAGACGGGGAGCGCCGGATGAACGTACAGGCATTCATCGCCAAGTGGCGGAAGATGGAACTGACCGAGCGATCCGCCTCCCAGCAGCATTTCCTGGACCTCTGTGAGCTTTGCGATCACCCCAAGCCGGCGGAGGTTGACGCCACCGGCGAGTCCTTCACCTTTGAGCGTGGAGCGGCCAAGCAGGACGGCGGCGACGGCTGGGCCGATGTCTGGAAGCGTGGCTTCTTCGGCTGGGAATACAAGGGCAAGCACAAGGACTTGGGTGCGGCCTATGGCCAGCTCCTGCAATACCGCGAGGCGCTGGAAAATCCGCCGATTCTCGTGGTCTGCGACATGGACCGGATCGAGATCCACACCAACTTTACCAACACGCCGCCGGTGGTCCACAGCATCTCACTGGAAAAGCTTGGAGATCCGCGCAGCCTAGAAATCCTCCGAGCGGTCTTCCGTGCGCCCGAAAAGCTTAGACCAGGCACGACCAGCGAGGCCATCACCGCCGAGGTAGCCGAGCGGCTGGCCGAAGTGGCGCAGTCGCTACGGGCTCGCAGCCTCGATGCCCACCAAGTGGCCCACTACCTCGACCGGGTGGTCTTCTGCCTCTTCGCCGAGGACATCGGCCTGTTGCCAGAGGGACTCTTCACCCGGATGCTCGACAAGGCCGGGGCCGATCCGGTGCGATTCTCGAAACTGGTCGGCCAGCTTTTCGATGCCATGGCCACCGGCGGCGACTTCGGGATGGAGACCATCAAGCACTTCAACGGCAACCTCTTCTCGGAAGGCCCGGTGCTGGAGCTGACCGCCGGGGAGGTTGAGAAGGTCAGAATGGCCTCCAAACTCGACTGGAGCGCAGTGGACCCCTCGGTCCTCGGCACGCTATTCGAGCGCGGCATGGATCCGGCCAAGCGCTCGCAGCTGGGGGCACACTACACCAGCCGCCAGGATATCGAGATGGTGGTCGAGCCGGTGGTCATGCAGCCGCTCCGGCGCGAGTGGGCTGAGGCCAAGGGCCTGGTCGAAAACCTGCTATCCACCGGCAAGAAGAACCCCACGGGCAAGGAGAAGGCCCCGAGTGCCGCCATCCTCCGCAGGGCACGGGGCGAGGCCCAGACGCTCGTGGATCGCTTCCTTCACCGGCTACAGACGGTCAAGGTGCTCGATTCGGCCTGCGGGTCAGGGAACTTCCTCTATGTCACGCTCCAGAAGCTGAAAGACCTGGAGAAGGAAGTCATCCTCTACGCCGGCGACCGGGGGCTGGCCCCTTCGCTGCCGCTGGTCGGCCCCTGGCAACTCTACGGCATCGAGGTCAGCCCCTACGCCTTTGACCTGGCACAGATGACCGTCTGGATCGGCTATCTCCAGTGGGCCAGGCAGAACGGTTTCGGTTGGCCCTCGGAACCAGTTCTCCGGAAGATGGATAGCTTCAAGTGCATGGATGCTATCCTCGACCTTTCCGACCCGGAGAAGCCGAAGGAGCCCGAGTGGCCGGCGGTGGACTTAATCATTGGCAATCCACCGTTCCTGGGCGACAAACTGATGCGCGGCCAACTGAGCGACGCCTATGTCGAGAAGCTCCGCTCGCTCTACGAGGGGCGCGTGCCCGGCGGTGCTGACCTATGTTGCTACTGGTTCGAGAAAGCCCGGGAACAAATCGAGAAGGGCAAGTGCAGGCGTGCCGGGTTGCTGGCCACGCAGGGCATTCGGGGCGGAGTCAACCGGGAGGTCCTCAAGCGTATCAAAGAAACTGGTGACATCTTCTTCGCCGAGAGTGACCGGCCGTGGGTGATCGACGGGGCCAACGTGCACGTCTCTATGGTTGGTTTCGACAATGGCGAGGAACGTGCCCGCGTTCTCGACGGAAGTCCTGCGCCGACCATCAATGCGAACCTCTCCTCAAGAGCAGATACCACGCGGGCAAACGTGCTCGCCGCCAACGCCTCTTTGTGCTATCTCGGAGTCATGAAGGCAGGGCCGTTCGACATGACGGAACAAAGCGCCATGGCGATGCTCCGAGCACCGAACCCCCACGGCAGAGCCAACAGCGATGTGCTGCGCCCGCGGCTCACGGCGAAAGACATCCTACAGCGGGCGGACTGTGGCTGGATTGTCGATTTCGGTTGTGAAGCGAAAAAGGAAGAGGCTTGTCTCTATCAGGCTCCTTGGGAGCATCTTGAGAGAACCGTCAAGCCGGTCCGTATCGGCAATCGCCGCAAACGCTTGGCGGACAAGTGGTGGATACACGGTGAGTCGCGGCCGGGGCTCAGAGAGTCTCTCAAAGGCCTGCCCCGGTTCATCGTGACCCCAGAGGTTTCCAAACACCGCATCTTTGCATGGCTGGACTCGGTATTCCTCGCTGACCATCAAACGAGGGCCTTCGGTCGAGCTGACGACTACTTCTTCGGCGTCCTTCACTCCCGGCTCCATGAGGTCTGGGCGCTTGCTCAAGGCACGCAGCTCCGCGAGAAGGAGAGCGGCTTCCGCTACACCCCCACCACCTGCTTCGAGACCTTCCCGTTCCCCTCGCCCACCGACGCCCAGAAGGCAGCGATTGCCGCCGCCGCGAAGGAGCTCGACACGCTCCGGCAGAACTGGCTCAACCCTCCGGACTGGATACGTGAGGAGGTCCTGGAGTTCCCCGGCTCGACGGCCGGCCCCTGGGCGCGATTTGTCGTCGGTCCCGACGCTCGTGGCGTTGGCACCATCCGCTACCCGCGCCAGGTAGCCAAGGATGACAAGGCGGCGGTCGATCTCAGGAAACGGACGCTCACCGCCCTCTACAACACCCGCCCGGAGTGGCTCAAGAACGCCCACCGCAGGCTGGACGAAGCGGTCTTCGCCGCCTACGGCTGGCCGGCGGGGCTCTCCGACGAGGAGATACTTGTGAAGCTACTGGAGATGAACTTGGCAGCCAAGTGAGGGCGAGGAGTACAGGATGACAGCCTGCTTAGCATATGGCAAGGGTGATCGGATATATCTGGCCGCCGACAGTTGGGGCCTTCCAGTCGTTGCGGCGGCAGACCTTCCGGATGCCACCGCGAACAACCTCTCCAAACGTCTGTTACTCGATACAAAGGTGATCCGCCTCCAGCGTGGCCTCGATATCGTGGTACTCGCGGCAGGTGGCCTTGAACACTGGCACCATGTTCTTACGCGCTACGAGCGCAGGAACTCGCCGGTTCAAGCTGCTGAGGAAGTGAAGAAGCATCTTGAGAACTGCACCAGTACGGGGAATCAGGTTTACGGCCTTGTCTGCGGCTTCGACCCGCAGGGCATCCCGGACTGCTACAGGGTAGACCGTCTGCCAGGATCGGCAAGCATCACAACTAGGCGTGAGAAAATCGAGGACGTGCAGCCTCTTGGGATCGGCGAAGTCGTGGGGGCCGGACAGAAAGCTAAGTCCGTGATCGACGCGGGCGGGCACCCGCTGGCAACCCTCGTCGAAGGTATCCAGGGGTTGTGCTCGAAGGGGTTGTCGGTTCGGACGCCTATCCACTGCGCAGTCCTCATTCGCAACACATAGAGTCCTTGCCTCGCGGCACATCTCCGCCGGACATCCTGCCGGATTGCCGTAGCGCGTGCCAGTCCGCGCAAAGGCGGAGAGCGCCCGAAGGAAGCCCGCCAGTGGCCGCCCGTTGGCCCACGTGGCGCGGAATTGCGCCGAGCAGGACCGTCGGGCGGTCCGGATGGCTGGGCAGGCTCCGCGATAACCGGGAGGTATATATAATTGCCGTTATATGCCCAGGGAGGGCAGGCCTCGTTTGGCTGGGTCGTTGGCGGAGGCGGGCAGGGCTCTTGGTGGATTAGGTCTTCACCCAGGCTGCATCAGGTTATCTTTCGGAGCACTTCCTCTGTTGCCTCAATGCAGTTCTGGAGTGTGTCGGCCTTGGTTATCTTGAACACATCGTTTCCTTCGTTGTCAACGATGAAGGAGCAGACGTCACCTTCCTCATCGTTGTCGAAGCCGACCTTGTGCCCACGGATCTCGGTTGTAATCACGGACATGGCGTGCTCCTTTCTGGCGTTGGGGTTCACCACCGGCCACGGAGGAACACCCTCCGAGGTCTACTCCCGAGCCATTCCATGCCTTGCCATGTCCTGCGGCGCTTCGTTCAGGGTCGTCGTGTTGTGTTGCGCCGTAACCAAGAGCCCTTGCCCGTTGCCTCCCTTCTACGGCACACGCGGGGATGCCCCTGTAGTGCCGGTCCTGCAAAACCAACGACGAGGGCGCGGCTGGGCGATTCAAGAAAATCCCGCTTCAGTCGCCTCGGCTATGCTTCTCGGCGGATGTCGAGTGAAGACATGTTGCGTTGGGCGTGCTCGTAGTGGACTTTAAGTTCTGCTCCGGCGGTCAAGCGCTCCATGTCGTGCAGGTATATTTGGGTGCTGGCCAGCGACCTGTGGCGAAGCATTTTGCTCACGGCAAACGGCGTGGCTCCGTGCCGTAGCGCCGTCGTCGCGGCCGTGTGGCGCAGACTATGCGCCGCAAGCCCGGCACGCTTGAGCCCAACGGCCGCCAGCCGCCGCGCCACGGCCTTCTGCGCCCCGATCTTCGACAGCCGGCCGCCGTGCCCGCCCCTGTTGTGGGCCAGGAACAGCGGTCCGGCCGTCTCCAGGCTGCGGCCGGTGGTGACCAGGTAGCCGGTGATGGTGTCGAGGACGGCTGGGACCAGGACCACATACTCGTCCTTGGCCGTCCTGCCCTTGCCCTTGACCATCAGGATCGGAACACCATCGCGCTTGGCGATGTCCTCGGCGCTCAGGGACACAGCCTCGGCGATCCGCAGGCCGGTGTGCAGCAGCAAGGCGATCAGAGCCCGGTCGCGGGAGAGGACGAGCCCGTCGCCGTCGAGGCTGGCCAGCAGTTCGGCCGCCTCCGCTTCGGTCAGGACCGGCCGCTCGTAAGAGTTGCTGAACACCTTGACACGGACGGCCTCAAAGGGGTCTGTGGTAACCACGCCCTGAGAGCGAAGGAACTTGAAGAATTGTCGGACGGGCGCGATGTAGGTCGCCGTGGTTCGGTTCTTGCTGGGGTAGCTGGCTTCAAGATGCTCGCGATATGCTACGCCCACGGCGGCCGGGTGCAGGTTCTGGCCCTTGAACCACTCCAGGAAGCGCAGGATCGCTCTGCGATAAAGCTGCCTTGAGAGTGGGGCGAGGGAGCGTGATCTCAGAAATAGCTCAAGCGCGTCGCGGAGGCTGCACAGCGGCTCGTGACGGCCGAGGGGGCGCTGCGCGGCCCCGGCGGCCACGCTGGGCGGGACGAAAAGTGGCGCTGTCATGCCCATGAGGCGTAACCGTGGCCCGGCAGCCGGCCGGGGTGCACTCCCGGCCAGCGCCGAGCTTCACGAGTGGCTACTCTTCGTCCTCATCTTCCTCCTCGCCGTCCGGCTCCTCGGCCTCGGCGATCTCCTTGAGCCATTCGGCCAGGTCGTCGGGGTCGATGAGCCACATCTGCCCTTTTCTCTCGGCGGGCAAGTCGCCGCTGCGAATTGCTTCGCGGATCGTCTTCTCGGAAACCTCAGCCTCCCTTGCCGCCTCGGGAATCGTCAGCACCTTGTCCACAGCAACTCCTCCTTCGCTTGCAGCCCTTTTGTCGGCAGGCCCGTTGCCCGCCGTCACCAAGGACATGGCACATGTTGGGTAACTAGGCAACTGGCAAACCGGCAGGGGCGCGGTTATGGTTAGCTTCGGTTGCGCTCTGGGGCAACTCGCCCCCGATGACTTCGGACCGGAGCGAGCCGGGCGCTTTGAGGACGGCAGCTACAGTGCCAATAAACTGGATCGGACTGGACGGCGAGACTCGGGCGCATGAGGCGCTGCGCCGGAAGCTTGTCGGACTGTGCCCTAACATGCTTATCTATCTCAGGCGGCAGTTTCCCGAACTGGATGCGGGTGACTATAGCAGCCAAGAGGCGTCCGGCCTAGCTTGCTTGGTCCTGCTGAGCATCTTCGATTTGGAGAACGGCCCGCTTGCACGGTCGAACTACGGGATTGCCGTTGATAGCCTGCGGGACATCTACGAATCGTACTTCGGCAAGACCCCCGCCCCCATGTTCCGCCGTGTGATCAATGTTGCCTGTGAACTGCGAATCCTGGAGCGGCATCCAGTAGACGCCGTGTCCAGGGGCTCCAGCCTGGCTCCGGCATGGGTTGTGAGGGAATCGGTAGGCGGTGGCAAGATCGGCCGGGGAAATCTGCTAGGAAAGAAGAGCAAGACTGGGGCCACCGGCAAGACGAAACGTTCGGGTCTGCACCAGCCGCCACTGACCGAGCTGCAACGCGAAATCCTCAAAGCGCTCGATGGGAAAGGGCTAATAGGACAGGAATTGGCTAATCTCCTTCAGAGACACCCGAGCACTATCTTCCGCGCTTGCTCTAACCTGAAAGAACTGAACAAGGTGAAGACTATGCGTGGCACTGGTTATTATCGGCCAGACAGACCGCCAGCGGCATCTTGAAGGACGCCTAATTCGCGCCTATCAAACGCCGATGTGGCGCTTATAGACAGCTCTCCTCTCTAGGATAGATTAATCGCAGAAGCTGCCCCGTGCTGGCCCGGGGATGCGCACCGAACGTAGCGGCTTCTGCGTGGAGGAGAGTTCAATGCGCCCACAACATGATCAGAGTGCTGTCCGTCTTCCTCCGATGAAGGCCGCCGCCATTGCTCAGCTAGTCGCCGGGCCACAGCGGGCCAAGGTGCTCAAACGGGCTTGGTCGAGGCCTGGTTTTTGCCTGCCGCTACAGCCGGGATCGGGCGGGCACCCCCACTACTACGATCCGATCAAGATGATAAAGTGTGCCGTCGCGGCCGGGCACGTGACGGCCAGCGAGGCGGCCCAAGCGCTGGATGTCCTCCAGCGCCTGGCGCGGACGTGATCATACAGGCTGGCTTGAAGGTGTAGGGACGTGGACCCCAAGTACTTCCAGGCCATCCGAAGCATGTATGCTTTGGGAGTTTCGTTTACTCCAGCCATCAACAAGCATCCTTTTCGCAAGGGCTGGACCGAGGCCCCGCGTGAGACCCTCGATCAGGCCCTGACCTGGGCCGCGAACGGCTACGTCGCCGTGCGCACCGGTGGCGCAAGCAACTTGGTCATCATCGACGTCGAGAAGGAGGCCGATCCTACAGCCTTCGAGTCTCTGGGGCTGCCGAAAACCATCACCGTCAAGACCGGAGACAACGGATTCCACTACTACTATCGATATGCCTCGGCCGACAACATTAAAAACATCACCATGCTCAATGGCCTTCATCTGGACGTCAAGGGCTACCACGGTGCAGCGGCCTTCGTCGGAACGGTCCACCCGGACACCGGGAATCTCTACGAGTTCCTGCTTGGACCAGATCAAGTGGAGATGGCGGAGTTGCCGCAAGAGTTCATCGACAAGTATGCCGAACAACTGCGACGCGACTATCATCCGCCCCGCCCGCCAGTGGTTGTAACCACACCGCCCTCGATTGACGAGCACCACCCCTACATTCAGAAGATCATCGAGGAGGAGTGCGCCACGCTCGCCGCCGCGCCCAAGGGCACCCGCAACAGCGCTTTAAACAAATCCGCCTTCGAGCTAGGAAGGGTGGTCGGCGGTAGGGCGTGGACGCTTGACGCGGCCCGCAGCCACTTGTTGGCCGCCGCCGAGCGGTGCGGCCTTCTATCCGAGGGACGCGAGGAACACGCCAAAACGATGCGCACGCTTGAAGACGCCCTCAAGCGCGGCGAACTCAACCCGCGAGACTTCAGCTTCCTGGCGAATCCCGAACCGTGGCAACCGAAGGACGAGGACGCCCCTGCCCACGATGGCGAGATCGATTTCGATGTGCCTCCGGAGCTGATCGAACAATGCGGCAAGCCCGGAGAGAAGCCTCCAGAAGGCGGGAGCAACGCCGACGACCCGGCGTCTCCACCGGGATTTTCCGTAGAGAACGCCGTTCGCCTGTACATTGAATCCCGCCGAAGAATTGTGTTCTATCGCGACATCCTGTATCGCTACACAGGCAAGTGCTATCGCCCCATGACTGACGCCGAGTGCCGAGCCAGCATGTTCTCGTTTGTCACCGGACCAGCCGAGCAACGCAAGGAATGGACCGTGCGCTCGGGGAAAAACTACACCGTAGAAACGGTGAACCCCAAGTCAAACACCATCAGCAACATGGTCGACCTCGTTCGGGGATACGGCCTCGTCGACTACAAGCCCGACATCCCCCACTGGATCTCGTCGGGAATGCCAGCCGCAAATCATGTGGTGGTCAAGAATGGCATTCTGAACCTCGACACCTACGAACTAGCGCCGCACAACCCGGACTGCTTCACGCTGGCCGCCCTGCCCTACGCCTACGATCCGGACGTTACTTGTCCCAGGTTCTTGAGATTCCTGAATGAGATA
This sequence comes from Planctomycetota bacterium, assembly GCA_022703445.1. Taxonomy (GTDB): domain Bacteria; phylum Planctomycetota; class SZUA-567; order JAKLDR01; family JAKLDR01; genus JAKLDR01. The sequence goes on from JAKLDR010000098.1 coordinate 16,443, forward strand.
TTCATGGGCGACGAGGGCAAGATCGATTTCCTGCAAAGGATGTTCGGCTACTGCCTGCAAAGCTCGCAGGATGGCCAGAAGATATTCGTGTTCATCGGCGAGGGCAAGAATGGCAAGACGGTCACGGCCCGCGTACTCAAAATGCTCATTGGCGACGCGAACTGTTCGTCACTGCCCCTGGAGCATCTAGACAAGGAGCACGCCACGGCGTCCCTCGTCGGCAAGATGCTCAACTTCTCGATGGAGTGGAAGTACCTGGAGCCACAGGCCGAGGGGACACTCAAGGCAATTTCAGGTGGTGACCCTGTGGAGGTGAATCCCAAATTCAAGAAGTCGTTCTCGACCATACTGCCGACCAAATTTGTGATCGTCAGCAACGAGCCACCACATATTCAAGACCGAACGCAGGGCATGTGGAGGCGCATCGTGATCTTGCCCTTCACCGCCGTTGTCGACGAGGACCGGCGCATCCCCATGGAGGTTCTATTGGCCGAGTTCAGCAAGGAGTTGCCAGGCATCCTCAATTTCGCACTGGAAGGCCTCAAGCAGCTCCGCCTCCAGAAGGGGTTTGCCGAGACCGACGAAATGGTTGCGGCCCGTGACGACTACCGGCGCAGTAGTTCCTCGGTGCTTTCGTGGATCGAGGAGGAGATCGGGATTGACGCGAAAAGCGTGTATCCGTCCGGAGACGCTTACAAGGGCTACCAGGACTGGTGCAAGGAGAACGGGCAGAAAGCGCTTAGCTCCAATCACTTCGGGAGAGAGCTCAAGCGGTGGTACAAACGCACAACTGGCGGCGATTTGGAAAAGAAACGGATAACAACGTTCCCGGGGGAGCGTGGATATCAGTACGTGGGGCTCTGCAAACAGCCAGGAGCCGTGCCTCCGGGGCTGGGCATCAGCGGTCAGGGGGAAGGACCGTGATCGCCTTGCCTTAATATAGCTTTGGCCCGATGCGTGCCCTAGTAGCCCTACTGCCCGTAGACTGTCGTACTCTACGCCAAAGCCGGCGGATTGTTGCAAGAAGGAACAATTTGACTTTGGTAGGGCTAGTAGGGCACGGCGCGGCCCTGGTGGTCGAAGTTGCTGCTGAGTATCCGGCAAACAGACAACCCAATACCGACCAGTGTCGCCCATGCGCGGGGGAAAGGTAGGCGCAGCCGTGACCCGGCGACGCGACGCGGCAGCTTCATCTCCTCGGTTCGAGGGGCTGGGCGGCCTCGCTGTTGCCCGCCACGGCCGGCAAGCCCAGCGGGTCTACCTGGACGCCCTGGCCCGCCTGATCGCGGCCGATTTTGCCCACGGGAATGGCGACGGACCACGGTCAGGTGATTCCACGACCGATGGCGTGTTGCTGGCGGCTCCACGGTCACCGCAAAGGCCAGAGCCGTGACCTCGCAGCCCGGTTCCTTGGCGGTCATCGAGCAAGCAGCTCGCCTGCTTGCCCGGGCCAACACGATCCAAGAGGCCAAGGAACTCCAGTCCCTTATGCTAACGGCCGCCGACTGGGCCAGGCGCAAGGGCATGGGCGAAGAAGTCGTCCGTCGCGCCAGGGCTTATGCCTTTGAGGCCGAGCGCAAACTGGGCCAGATGCTGGCTCGGACCCCACGGGCCAAGGGCGCAGCCGCCGGGGGTACAAAGGCCGGGTCACGCAGTAACTATACCGTACTGCGTGACTCTGTACCGACCCTCCGCGAGCTTGGTCTTTCCAGGCGCGAGTCGGCCGAGGCGCAACGGCTGGCGGCCTTGCCCCAAGAGAACTTCGAGCAGGCGCGCGACGGCAAAAAGACGAAGACCGCTGCCTATCACGATTGGATACGCGAGAAGAAGGCTGTCGAACTAGAAAGCATCGCCAATCGTAAGGTCAGGGTCATGCAGGGGGTCTATGACGTGGTGGTGACCGATCCACCATGGCCCGTGCAGAAACTCGAACGGGATTGCTCTCCTAATCAAACCAAGTATCTGGACTATCCGACCATGTCTGAATCGAAGCTGCTGGAATTGAAGCTTCCCTGCGCACCGAATTGCCATGTCTGGCTGTGGACCACCCACGGGTTCCTCCCCCTGGCCATGAAGATGCTCGAAGCCTGGGGGCTGTCTTATGCCTACACCTTCGTCTGGCACAAGCCGGGAGGGATGCAGCTGCCGGGAACGCCCCAACTGAACTGTGAATTCGCTCTATATGCTCGCCGGGGGCACCCCACGTTCTTCGATACTAGGAGCTTCCCAGCATGCTTTGAAGCCCCCCGGGGTCGTCACAGCGAGAAACCCGAGGGGTTCTACGATATGGTCCGCCGAGTGACCCGTGGGCGCCGGCTGGACATGTTCAATCGGCGACCCATTGAGGGCTTCGAGGTGTGGGGCAATGAGAGCGCCTGACTCTCCGCCTCGGCCGCCGGCCCCAGCGGGCTTGCCTAGACACCCCGGCCCGGCCAGGCCATGTCGCCACCCAGCGGCAACCGACGGAATTCTTATAAAAACGTCTGGACTTCCGGCCCGAGATGGGGCACATCATGGAGATGAAGTCCCGGCGGTCCGGGAGCGCATCCTGCGCCCGGCCTGGGTTTCGGACGCGCTCCTGGCCGAGACGGTGGCGGTCTGGTCGGAGGCTTACGGCCGGCCGGTGGGCGAGGCGGAGGCGATGGGAATCCTAATGAGCGTGAAGCGCCTGGGTGAGGCGCTCTTGCGGGCGAAGATGGAGGGCCGGAAATGAAGACTGTGGTCTGGGCACGGGTGTCTTCCCGCGAGCAGAAGGAGGGCTACTCCCTCGACGCACAACTGCGGGCCACGCGGGACCGGGCGGCCAAGAACGGCTGGACGATCCTGCGCGAGTTCGTCGTGGCCGAATCGGCCAAGCGTGGTGCGGAGCGGCTGGCCTTCAACGAGATGTTCTCCTGGGTGCGGGCCAACGCCCGGCGCGAGGGCATCAAGGCCATTCTCGCCCACAAGCTCGACCGCGTCTGCCGGAACATGCGCGACGCTGTCCGGCTCCAGGGGCTTGAGGACGAGTGCGGCGTCCAGCTCGCCTTCGTCGAGAACCAGTTCGGTCCGGGCGCGGCCGGGGCCTTCTCGTTCAACATCATGGCGGCCGTGGCCCAATACTACAGCGATAACCTGCGCAACGAAGTCCTCAAGGGCATGGACGAGAAGGTCAAGCAAGGCTGGCCCACCGGCCGCGCGCCGTTCGGCTACCTGAACGTGGAGAACAAAGACGAGCCCGTCCAACCGCATCCGGTCGAGGGCAAAACCGTGGTGCGCATCTTCTCCCTCTTCGCCTCGGGCCAGCACACCCTCGACACCATGGTCGACGCCCTGGCCGCCGAGGGCCACACCTACCGGCCCAGCCAGCCCAAGTTCACCCGGACGACGCTGGCCTACATCTTGAAGAACCGCTTCTATCGCGGCGAGCTCGTCCGCAACGGCAAGACCTACCCCGGCAAGTTCAAGCTCATCGTCGACCCGCAGACCTTCGACGCCTGCCAGGACCTGCTCGCTGGCCGGAACCGCCGAACCGGCAGCCCGGAGATCATGTTGTCGGGCGGCATCCTGCGCTGCGCCATCTGCGGGTTCGCCATGACCGGAGAGGTGATCCACAAGAAGCTCAGCGGCGGTGGCCATAAGGACTACGTTTACTATCGCTGTTCAGGCAGCCACAAGGTGGCCGACCACCCTGTTGTCCGCTGGCGCGAGGCCGACCTGGAGCAAGCGATCCTGGCCGACCTTGGATCCATGCGCATCACGGAGCCGCGCATTCAGAAATGGTTTCGGCAGACCTTGGAGGCTGCCTTCGGGGACATGGCCACGACTGAGACCGAGCGCCGCCGGTTGCTGGGCAAGCGCCGGA
>JAKLDR010000099.1 GCA_022703445.1 Planctomycetota bacterium
AAGACCTCCTTGGACCTGGCGACCTTGGCCTCCAGCTCGGCGACGCGCTCGCGTCCGAGGTTCACGCCGGGGGAATTCGCAGGCATGCTCATCAGTCTCCGTCGGATCGGGTCACTGGCGGCTCAGGCGGGTAGCCAGCCTGGCCTTCATCCCGCCGGCGCGCGGCGAGGACGCCATCAGGTTGAGCCGCTCGGCCGGGTCGGCGGCCAGGTCGAAGAGCTCCCAGCGGTCGCCCTCAACCCGGTGGCTGACGCGCAGGGCGCCATCCCGGCAGGCGTAGACCGGCCGGTCGGTCTCCTTCTGCCGGCCGCGCTTGCCGATGGCCTCGGCGAACAGCACCCGCGCCGGGTCCGCGCCGGCGAGCAGCGAGCGCCCCTGGAACTTCGGCTCGGCCGGCAGGCCGAACAGGTCGAGCACGGTCGGGGGGATGTCCAGGCCGCTGACCGGCGCGCTGCAGACCCCCGCGCCGCCCGGGCCGCTCAGCAGGAGCAGCGGCACGCGCAGCAGCTCCTCGTACATCTTGCCGTCGTGGGAGAGCCCGCCGTGCTCGCCGAACTCGTCGCCGTGGTCGGAGGTGATGATCACCGCCGAGTCCCGGAGCACGCCGCGCCGGTCGAGGATGGCGAAGAGCTCCCGGACGCAGTCGTCGACCTTGCGGAGGTTGGCCAGGTACAGCTTCCGGAGGAGCTCCACCCTGGCCGGGTCCGAGACGTCCCGCGCCAGGAGCGCCCCCTTGAAGAGTCCGAACATCTCCTGCGGGGACAGGCGCACGGACGGGTCGACCGCGTCCACGTGCTTCTGGGCCGGCACGTAGGGCTCGTGCATGTCCATGTAGTGGACCCACAGGAAGAACGGCCGGCCCGCGGCGGAGCCGCGCGAGGCCAGCCAGCCGTCCACCTTGGCGTTGATCGCCCCCGCCTGGATGAACGGGACCTCGTCGGTGACCTGGTCCTGCATGGAGTCGTAGAAGACGTCCCAGCCGCGGTTCCACCCGAAGAGCGCGCAGAGGTAGGGATTGGAGTGGAACGCCGCGGTGGCCAGGCCGGCCTTGCGCAGCGCCTCGGAGACCAGCAGCCGCTCCGGCGACAGCCGCTTGCCCTTGCCGTGGTCGGCGTGGTCCAGGTAGTAGGAGGAGGTGAGGATGCCGGGGAAGGACGCCTGGGTGTACGGGCCGACGGCCTGGACCTGGTCGAAACGCCGGCCGGAGGCGGCCAGGGAATCGATGAACGGCGACAGCCCCAGCCGGCTGCCGTAGCAGCCGAGCACGTCGGCCCGCAGGGTATCGATGGTCAGGAGAACGACGTTCTTCATGACTTCCAGCGCCCCGTCCGCAGCCCGCCCCGTCCTCCGGGGGTTTCCGGCAGAGGGGAGTCTAGCGCCGGAAGCGGCCTTCTCAAGCGACTTTCGCACTGGCGGCGCCCCCGCCTTGACGCCCCTCCGGGCCCGGCTATACTCCTGCTGTCGGGGGCGGTCCGTCCCCGTCTGCGGAGAAGGTTCCCTTGGCGGAGCAGATCGACGATCAGCTCGCCAAGCTGGCCATGGCCCAGGGGCTGGTCAGCGAGGCGGAGATGCGCGCGGCCCGCGAGGAGCTCGCGCGCCGTGGGCATTCCGACACCCCCGGCGCACTGGGGGCGCTGCTGGTCGAGCGCGGCTCCCTGACCACCAGCCAGCTCGAGCGCCTGTCCGCGTCCGCCCAGGCGGCGGCGCTGAAGACCCCCAAGGTCGGGGACTACCGCCTGGTCGAGAAGCTCGGCGCCGGCGGCATGGGCGCGGTCTACAAGGCCCAGCGCGGGCTCGACGGCCAGATCGTGGCGCTCAAGATCCTGCCGCGCTCCAAGGCCCAGGACGCCGAGTTCCTGGACCGCTTCGAGGCCGAGGCCCGCGCGGCCTTCGAGCTCAGCCACCCCAACATCGTCCGGGCGCTGGACATGGGCCAGGCCGACGGCTACCACTACATCGCCATGGAGTTCGTCGACGGCCGGGACCTCTACCAGATCCTCGAGAAGCGCGGCAAGCTCGATGCCGGGGAGGCCGTGGGCATCACCATCCAGATCGCCGAGGCCCTGGAGCACGCGCACGGCGAGCGCCTCGTCCACCGCGACATCAAGCCGGACAACATCCTCATCGAGAACGGCACCGGCAAGGCCAAGCTCACCGATCTGGGCCTGTGCATCGAGGAGCCCTCGGTGCTGGCCAAGCCGCGCATCACCCGCCGCGGCCTGGCCATGGGCACCCCCTTCTACTTCTCGCCGGAGCAGGCCCGCGGCGAGGAGGACATCGACATCCGCTCGGACATCTACGCGCTGGGCGCCACCCTCTACGAGATGGTCACGGGCAAGCCCCCCTTCGAGGGAGCCTCCGCCGCCCAGGTCATGCTCCGGCACATCCAGGAGGAGGTCATCAGCCCCAAGGAAATCGACCGCTCCATCCCCGACGGCCTGTGCCGGGTGATCGAGCGGATGATGGCCAAGAGCCGCGAGGACCGCTACCAGACCCCGACGGAGCTGCTGGTCGACCTGCGCCTGGTGGCCGATGGCAAGCCGCCCAGGTCCGCCGAGCTCAAGGCCGGACTCTCCTCGGTGCGCAGCGTCGGCGGCGGGCCCAAGGGGCCCAGCAAGCTGGCCCCCATGAACTTCAGCGACGTGCCCGTGGTCCCGGCCAAACGCGCCACGCGCAGCCGGGTCCAGCCGGTGACCCGCTCCGGCACTCGCCCGGGAACGCGCGGCCCGCGCACCACCCTGACGGAGGAGGTGCCCCGCAAGCTCCCCGCCTGGGCCATCATCGCCGGACTGGTCGTCCTGGTGTCGGCCTGTCTGGCCGGCGGCTACCTCCTGAGCAAGGCCTTCTCCGGCCGCGACAAGGGCCGCACCGATTCGGCCCCGACCGCGCCGCCGGCCCCGACGCCCGCAGGCGCGCCCAAGACGCCCGGCCCCGGGCCGGTCCCGACGCCGAAATGAGCCAGCCCCCCGCCCCCCTGCCCTCCCCCGAGGCGCTGCGCCGCCGGGTCCTGGGCGAGGTCCTGCCCGAGGTGGAGACGCCGGGGCAGTACATCGGCGGGGAGACCAACTCGGCGGTCAAGCCGTCCTCGGTCGGCTGCCGCCTGGCGCTGGTCTTCCCCGACGCCTATCCGGTGGGCATGAGCCACCTGGGCCTCAAGCTCCTCTACGAGATGGTCAACGCCCGTCCGGACGCCGCCGCCGAGCGGGCCTTCGCGCCCCTGCCGGACATGGAGCGGGAGCTCCGCGCGCGCGGCCTGCCGCTCTGGGGGCTGGAGAGCTTCACGCCGCTGGCGGCCTTCGACGCCATCGGCTTCTCCCTGCAGTACGAGCTCACCTACACCAACGTGCTCAACGTCCTGGACCTGGCCGGGCTGCCCGTGCGCAGCGCCGAGCGCGGCGCGGGCCACCCCCTGATCATCGCCGGCGGGCCGGGCGCCTACAACCCCGAGCCGCTGGCCGACTTCATCGACGTCTTCCTGATCGGGGAGGCCGAGGACTCCCTGAGCGAGCTGGTCGAGCTCCTGGCCCGCGCCAAGGCGTCCGGCGCCGGCCGGCGCGAGACGCTCCTGGAGTGCGCCAGGCGGATCCGCGGCGCCTACGTCCCGGCCCTCTACCGCGTCAGCTGCCTGCCCGACGGACGGGTAGCCTCGGTCGAGCCGGCGGAGCCGGACGTGCCCGCGCTGGTCGAGCGCCGGGTCGTCCAGGATCTCGAGACCGGCTTCCACCCCGTGCGCCAGCTCGTCCCGCTGGTCGAGACGGTCCACGACCGGCTGTGCGTCGAGATCATGCGCGGCTGCGCCCACGGCTGCCGCTTCTGCCAGGCCGGGGCCACCTACCGGCCGCGGCGCTGGCGCTCGGTGAAGCGGCTCATGGAGATCATCGACCAGGGGCTGGCCGCCACCGGCTACGACGAGGTCGGGCTGCTCTCGCTGTCGAGCTCCGACTACCCGCACCTGCTCGAGCTGGTCAACACCATCAACGCCCGGCACGCCAAGAGCGGGGTCTCCGTCTCCCTGCCCAGCCTGCGCATCAGCGACAAGCTCGCCGAGCTGCCGGCGCTGGTCTCCTCGGTGCGCAAGTCGGCCATGACCGTCGCGCCGGAGGCGGCCACCGAGCGGCTGCGGGCAGTGATCAACAAGCCGGTCTCCGATGACGAGCTCTTCCGGGGCCTGGCCGCCGCCTTCCGGGCCGGCTGGAACTCAGTCAAGCTCTACTTCATGATCGGGCTGCCCACCGAGACCGACGAGGACGTCGCGGCCATCGCCCGGCTCGCCGCCCGGGTCGCCGACCTGGGCCGGCGCGAGGCCCCGCGCTTCGGGCGGGTGACCGCCTCGGTGTCGAACTTCGTGCCCAAGCCGGGCACCCCGTTCCAGTGGGAGCCGATGCTCCCGGCCGCGGAGCTGCTCCGCCGCCGGGACATCGTCTTCACCAGCCTGCGCTCCCGGCGGGTGGAGCTCAAGTTCCACGATGCCGCGCCGAGCTGCCTGGAGGGCGCGATCGCCCGCGGCGACCGCCGGATGGGCCGGGTCATCGAGCTGGCCTGGCGCAAGGGCTGCCGGCTCGACGGGTGGAGCGAGCACTTCCGGGCCGACCTCTGGGCCGAGGCCTTCAGGGAAGCCGGCGTCGACCCGGCCTTCTACGCCGAGCGCGCCAGGGATCCTGGCGAGCGCCTGCCCTGGGACCACATCTCCGCCGGCGCCGGCCGGGATTTCCTCCTGGCCGAGCGCGCCAAGTCCCTGGAGGCCAGGACCTCGGTCGACTGCCCGTCGAAGCCCGGATCGCCGGACTGCGCGGGCTGCGGCGCCTGTCCGCCGGTGGAGTGATCGCGCGGGCCTCGAACCCATCCCAAAACCTGGCAGGGTCGCGACGCGAGGGATTGAGGCCGGAGGCGAGGAGAGAGGAGGAAGCTGTGTTCAAAGGACACAGCGACGACGAGCGACGCAGCCTCCGGGCTCAAGATCCAGGAACCGCCATGCCGCTCCGGCCGCTCCTGCTCGTCTCCCTGGCCGCGCTGCTCCTGGCCGCGCCGACGGCCGGCTGCGCGCGCTTCACCAACCCGGCCACCGGCAAGAGCTCCTACCTGTGGATCACCCCCGAGCAGGAGCAGCAGTGGGGCCGGCAGGTCTTCGACGAGATGCAGAAGAAGCCCGGCTTCCTGGCGGCCGACGGCCCCGAGCAGGCCCGCCTGGAGGGCGTCACCCGCCGGCTGGTGCAGGTCTGCGACGCCCGGGAGTGGAACTACCAGATCCGGGTGCTCAAGTCGTCGGAGGTCAACGCCTTCGCCGCCCCGGGCGGCTACGTCTTCGCCACCCAGGGGCTGATGAAGCTGATCCAGAGCGACGACGAACTGGCCGGGGTCATGGCCCACGAGCTCGGGCACGTCGCCGCCAAGCACACCGCCATGCGCATGCAGAAGGCCATGATCTGGCAGGGCGTGGCGGTCGGCGCGGCGGCGGCGGCGACCATGGCCGGCAAGGACGAGAAGAAGTCGTCCCAGGCGGCGGCCGCGGCCGCCGCGGCGACCATGGTGGTGGGGCAGTTCGTGCTCCTGGCCAACAGCCGGGAGGACGAGTACCAGGCCGACAAGCTGGGGGTGGCGTACTCCCACCGCGGCGGCTACAATCCCGAGGGCCTGGTGACCTTCTTCCGGCGCCTGGAGAAGATGGAGAAGAAGTCCGGCGGAGACGCGGGCGGCATCCCGGCCTTCTTCAGCACCCACCCGTCGACTCCGGACCGGATCGCCAGGGTCGAGCAGGAGATCGCCAACGTGAAGCGGAAGAAGGCAGAATGATGAAGGAAGAATGATGAAATGGAGCACGTCGCACGGCAAGCAGCATCTCGGCAATGCATCCTTCATCATTCCTGATTCCGCATTCCGGCTCGAGGCTGACACGCGGATCGGCGGAAGAGACGTTCCCACCGTTAAGCATCGTAAGGAGCCAGCATGACGGCTAAGCACATCGGGATAGTCGCCTGCAGCGTGGAGGGCGCGGCGCTCTGCTACCGCACCGTGGCCGCCGAGAGCGAGGCGCTGCTCGGCGAGCACCAGCACCCGGAGATGAGCGTCCACACCCACCAGCTGGCCGACTACATGAAGGCCATCCGCTCCGGCGACTGGGACGCGGTCGCCGCGCTGATGCTCGACTCCGCCCGGAAGCTCGCCTCCATCGGCGCCGAGTTCATCGTCTGCCCGGACAACACCATCCACCAAGCGTTGCCACTGTTGGCAGTCGGCAGTAAGCAGTCGGCGGGAGCAGACAACGACCGCCTACTGCCCACTGCCCACCGCCTACCGCCCACGCTCGTTCACCCCGGGCGAAGCCCGGTCCCCTGGCTGCACATCGCCCGGGTGGTGGCCGGCGAGGCGACGCGCCGCGGCTATCGCCAGCTCGGCGTGCTCGGCACCAAGTACACCTGCGACGGGCCGGTCTACCGGAAGGCCCTGGCCGAGGCCGGCCTGGGCCACGCCGTCCCCGAGAAGGCCGAGCGCGAGAAGATCGACGAGATCATCTTCCGGGAGCTGGTGAAGGGCAAGTTCCTGCAGGCCTCGCGCGGCTACGTGATCCACGTGGTCCACAAGCTGCGCGAACTCGGCTGCGACGCGGTGGTCCTGGGCTGCACGGAGATCCCGCTGCTGGTCGAGCCCAAGGACTCGCCGCTGCCGGTGCTGGACTCCACCCGGCTGCTCGCCCGCGCGGCGCTGCTGCATTCGGTGGGGAAGGACGAGGCCAAGTCGGCCGCGAAGAAGACCGGGCCCAAGTCGCGCAGGAAGGCCTAGACCGGCCGGCGAGCCGGGGACGAGTCCTCCGTGCAGTTCTTCTTCGGGACCGCCCAGCACATCGTGCCTGGGCCCACCATACCCCTGGACTGCCCCAACTGCAGGCACTCCGGCCCTGCCTCGACGTGGGACAGGGAGGAAGCCCTGACCGTCTTCTTCGTCATCCCCGTCATCCACAACTCCACCTCATGGGTGCGCTGCAGCCACTGCCATCACGAGATCCTCTCAAGCCTCAAAGCGGCCCAACTGGCCGGCAAGACTCCGGCCGAAGTGATCGGCCACCTGATAATCGGCCCCACGCCTTGGCAGAGGCGCATGGCAGTCCTGGCTGTGCTGCTCTTCTGGCTGCCGTTCCTCGGCATTGTCATATCCGTGCTGGCCTACGCGCTCAACTCCCGAGACAAGGGCTGGCGACTGCCGGTGAGCCTCATGGCGGCCTTGGCTTCACCGGTCGCCACGCTGGTCTGGGTGGTGTACCTAGGCTGGCTGGGGTAACGGGTGAGGCATGGCATCCTTGACTTTGCCCTCCGGCCAGCCTATAACCCCTCTCGACAGGAGGAGTTGAGACAGCCATGATCCGCGTCGGAATCGTCGGTGCCACCGGGCAGGTCGGCGAGGGCCTGATCCGGGCCATCCTCGGCCACCCCGGGGCCAAGCTCGCCGTGCTGACCAGCGCCCACGCCACCGGCCAGAGGATCGACAAGGTCCTCCCCGTCCTGCGCGGCGAGTGCGAGCTCGTGACCGTGGCCCAGGACCCGGCCGAACTGGTCGGCAAGGTCGACGTCGCCTTCCTGGCCACCAAGGGGCCGGAGTCCATGAAGCTGGCCCCTCCCCTGCTCGCCGGCGGCGTCAAGGTCATCGACATCGGCGGCGAGTTCCGGCTCTCCTCGGCCGCCGACTACGAGAAGTGGTACGGCGAGAAGCACACCTGCCCGGAGTTGCTCGCCGAGGCGGTCTACGGCCTGCCCGAGCTCTTCGCCGAGAAGGTGGCCAAGGCCAAGCTCGTAGCCAACCCGGGCTGCTACCCGACGGGTTCCATTCTCGCCGTGGCGCCGCTGCTCCGCGCCGGGCTGGTCGACTCCGAGGGGCTGGTCTTCGACGCCCACTCGGGGCTCTCCGGCGCCGGGCGCACCTACAACCCCAAGAGCGACAACCTGTACGTCTCCTGCAACGAGAGCATGCGGGCCTACGGGGTCGGCACCCACAAGCACATCCCGGAGATCGAGCGGGGCGTCGGCACGGCCGCCGGCCGGAAGGTGACCGTGACCTTCGTGCCGCACCTGGCGCCCATGACCTACGGCATCCACACCACGGCCTTCGCCCGGCCGGCGAAGGGCCAGAAGCTCGACACCGCGGCGCTCCTGGCCGCGGCGCGGGAGTTCTTCGCCCCTCATCCGTTTGTGCGGGTCTTCGACGACCCGGCCGAGGTGGCCACCATCAACGTGCGGGCCTCCAACTACCTGGACTGGTCCGCCAAGTTCGTGGAGCGCTCGAACGTCGTGGTCGTGACCACCGCGCTCGACAACACGGTCAAGGGCGCGGCCGGCCAGGCGGTCGAGAACATGAACCTCATGTTCGGGCTGGAGCGCACGGCCGGGCTCAAGGGCCGGAGCCTGTAGACGCCTATGGCCGCCTGGCGCAACTTCGCCAAGATCTGGTTCATGGGCCGGCGCGGCGTGCGCCGGCTGCGCCGCGGCACCGAGTTCTTCTCCGAGACCGGCGACTTCTTCATCGACTGGGCCGACACCGCCGGGCGGGGCCTGGTGCTGCTCGTCCAGTCCATCGCCGCGATGCGCCACGCCTGGTCCAAGCGCGAAGAGGTCGTCCGCCAGATCTTCCTCTGCGGGGTGATCAGCCTGCCGGTGGTGACCATCACCGCCTTCTTCGCCGGCGCGGTGCTCTCCGCCCAGGCCGGCAACGAGCTGGTCCTCAAGCTCGGCAACTCCGACATCCTCGGCGCGCTGGTCGGGGCCTCCATCTGCCGGGAGATGGGCCCGGTGTTCAACGCCGTGGTCGTGACCGGCCTGGTGGGCGGCGGCATGGCCTCGGTGCTCGGGACCATGAAGGTCAGCGAGGAGATCGACGCCCTGGAGGTCATGTCCATCGACCCGGTGCGCTATCTGGTCATGCCCCGCCTGGCGGCCATGCTGGTGGCGGTGCCGCTCCTGACCATTTTCGCCGACTGGGTCGGCATCCTGGGCGGGGCGGTGGTCGCCAAGTACCAGGTGGGCAGCACCTTCCACACCTTCTTCACGAGCGCCGCCGACGCCCTGGAGCTCAAGGACGTGGCCTTCGGCATCCTGAAGAGCGTGGCCTTCGGGACGATCATCACCATCGTCAGCTGCGACCAGGGCCTGTCCACCTCCGGCGGCGCCGAGGGGGTCGGCCGCGCCACCATGCGCAGCGTGGTCTACAACTTCCTGCTGATCCTGATCTTCAACTACCTGCTCTTCAGCCTGGTCTACAGGCCGCTCATGCAGTAGGGGAGAACCCGCCATGCCCGGGGAGCCCCGCGAGACTGGAGACGCCGCCGCCGGCACGGCCGGGGAGCAGTGCTGGTACTGCCGGAGCGCGCCGGCCGGTCCGGAGTGCGCCTTCCAGGCCCCGCTCTACAGCGACGTGCGCCTGACCGATGTGCGGACCACCGTCACCGGCTACCGGATCGAGAAGGCCTGGAACGTCGTGAAGGTCCCGGTGCCGCGCTGCGCACGCTGCGCCGGCGCCCACGCCACCCGCGGCCGGCTGCTGGCCGGGTTCACGATGGTCCCGGTCCTGGCGGTGATCGTCGCGGCGCTCTGCGCGTGGGGTCAGCTCGACGGCTTCATCGGGGTGCTGGTGGTCTCGGTCCTCGGCGGACTGCTGGCCGCCGGGCTCGGCTGGCTGGTCGGCCGCGGCCTCGGCAGGCTCCTGACCCCCGGCGACATCCCCGACGAGGACCGCTGCCGCGACCATCCCGCCGTGCAGGCCCTCATGGCCCAGGGCTGGAAGTGGGGCAGCAAGCCGCAGCCCGGCGAGGAGTTCAAGAAGCCGTAGTGCTCCAATTCACAAATTCGTATGGGGGTGGCCGCGGCATCCGGGTTGCGCCGGGCGGGCCGATCTCGGCGTCAGGCCTCCTCGCCGTATCGCTCCCGGATACGGCTCGTCAGCCTTCCTTGACCTCGGCCCGCCCGGGCGCATCCGCTACTTGCTGACGTGGAACTCCAGGGTGACGACCGCCCGGACGGTCTTCTCGATGGTGCTGGTGTCGTAGGTGCCGCTGTCCGAGACGTCCGTGCTGTTGGCCGAGGTGATCTGGAAGATGCCCTGCGAGGCCGAGGCCAGGCTGCCCACCCGGCCGCCGCCGTTGTCGGCCAGGAGCCTGGCCCGCTCGTGGGCGTTGCGGGTGGCCTGGCCGAGCAGGTCGAGCTTGAGCTTCTCGATGCCGCTGTAGGTGTACTCCGGGCGCCCGGAGGAGATCTCGATGCCGTCCCGGATCAGGTCGGTGATGCTCCGGGACAGCTCCTTGATCAGCCCGACGTTGGCGCTGGAAACCCCGAAGCCCTGCTTGAGGACGTAGTTCTCGATGACCCCGGTGTCGTTGCCGTTCTCGTCCTTCTTGCGCTCCTGGCTGATGTCCACGGCGAAGAAGGAGAACTCCTCCGGCCGCAGGCGCTTGGCCAGGAACTGGCGCACGGCCTCGCGGTGCTTCTCCAGCGTCTCGTAGCCGGCCTTGAGCTCCGGCGAGCGGACCGTGAAGTTCCCGCCCCACTCGGCCAGGTCGGAGGTGACGTTGGTCTGGGCGGTGCCCTTCACCCGGATGGTGTCGGCCTGGCGCATGCGCACCAGCGCGCCGGCCACCATGTAGGCGGAGAGGGCGAAGCCCAGGGCCAGGGTGGCCCCCAGCAGGAACATGGCCAGGCGGTTGTGCCCGGCTCCGGATGCGGTCACCTTGTCTCCGTCCACGCGCGGCTCCTTTCGATCGGCTCGGGGCACCAGTGGCCCGCCACGATGCCTATTGGCACGCCGCGCGGGCCGGCTTTCGGAAAATCCCCGGGGAAACGGGCGGTCAGACCAGCCCGGCTCCGAGCAGGTCCTGGACGTCGAGCATCCCGACCAGGCGCCCGGCGGCGTCGACCACCGGGAGCTCGTCGATCTTGCGCGCGCGCATCAGCGCCAGGGCCTCGTGGGCCAGCTTCTCCGGGCCGATGCTTACCGGCCGGGCGGTCATCTGGGCGTCCACCGCGGTGGCCGCCGGGTCGAACTTGTCCCGGGCGTAGCGCCGCCGGAAGTCGCCGTCGGTGAAGATGCCCAGCAGCTTCCCGCCGCCGTCGACCACGCACATGGCCCCCGCGCGGGCCGCCGAGATGGCGCTGAGCACGTCGAGGATGGACGTGCCCGGCGCGCAGGTCGGGTTGGCCGCGCCGGTGCGCATCAGCTCGTCGACGCGCAGCAGCTTGCGGCCGAGCTCCCCGGCCGGATGGTAGAGCGCGTACTGCTCGGCGGTGAAGCCGCGGGCCTTCTGGACGGAGAGCGCCAGCGCGTCGCCGGCCGCGAGCATGGCCGCGGTCGAGGCCGAGGGCGCCAGGCCCAGCGGGCAGGCCTCGCGGACCTCGCCGAGTTCGACGACCATGTCGCTGAGCTTGCCCAGGGAGTTGCCGGCCGAGGCGGTGATGGCGGCCACCCGCGCGCCGATCCGGCGCACCGCCGGCAGCAGGCGCAGGACCTCCTCGGTCTCGCCGCTGTTGGAGAGCGCCAGCACCAGGTCCTCGGCCTGGACCGCGCCGAGGTCGCCGTGCACGGCCTCCGCCGGGTGCATGAAGAGCGCCGGCGTGCCGGTGGAGGAGAGCGTCGCCGCGATCTTCTGGCCGATGATCCCGGCCTTGCCCATGCCGGTGACCACCACCCGGCCGCGGCATTCCAGAATGGCGGTGGCGACGGAGGCGAAGCCCGGGCCGATGCGCTCGGCCACTCCGCGGATGGCCTCGGCCTCGCGCGCGAAGACCTGGCGGGCGTAGTCCAGGTCGATGCTCACGGGCGCGAGATGGCTTCCGGAACCGTCTCGGCGCTCTCGATCAGCTTGTCGAGGCTGGTCAGGGCCAGCAGTTTGCGCACCTTGGGGTTGGTGCCGGCCAGGATGAAGCGCACGCCCGACCCGATGAACGTGGGGTGCACCGAAACCAGCGCGCCCAGCCCGGCGCTGGACATGTACTCGATGCCGTCCATGTCCAGGACCACCCGGGCCCGTCCGGCGCTGGTCTCGCGCTTGAGCATCTCGAGGAACTGGGGCGCCTCGGTCTCGGTGAGCTGGCCGACGACCTTCAGGACCCGCGCCCTGCCCTCGTCGCGGGTTTCGACCTTGAGCGTCCGGCCCGGCCCGGCTGAATCCGGCATACCGCTATCTCCCGCGGCAGGGGAATGGCCACCGAGTCTGCTGCCCTGCCGACGGAGGGAATGTTAAGTTGCCCCAGGGGACTGTCAAGCATAAAGTATCTCCGGCGAGCGGCGGGGCCCGCGGCCCCATGTCCTTGTCGCCCTGCCCCGCGAGCGCGGCAGCCGCCCCCGCCCCCCTCCGTTGACTGGCGCACCGTCTCCTCGGCGGCTAGAATCCGCCGCGGCGGGCGCTCGGGCGCCGCCTGGAGGACGACAATGGGGAGTCAAACCAGGCCAATCATCGTCACCGTCGCGGCCATCGGCTCGCTGCTGCTGGGCTTCTGCTGCTGCGGCCAGGGCGGCGCGGTCATGGCCACACCGGTCATCGTCCAGTGGCAGAAAAAGACGATGAACGCGCTCATGGAGCCCGAGCGCGCCAGGCTGGCCAAGGAGCGCCAGGACCTCGAAAGGCAGCGCACGGAGACCACCGACCAGCAGGTGATCGCCGCGATCGACCAGCGGATCGCGCAGCTCGACCGGCAGGCGCCCCCGGACATGAACGCGTTCTTCGAGGGCCTCGCCTCGCCGCAGGCCACGCGCTGCTACCTGTTCGAGGGGCTGTCGGCCGCCATCATGAACCTGCTCGTATTCATCGCCGGCTTCGGGCTCCTGGCCATGAAGCCGTGGGCGCGCCGGCTGGCCATCTACGCGGCGATCGGCCGGCTGGTGACGGCCGCCGTCTACTTCGTTCTGGTCCTCACCGTGGTCATGCCGGCCATGGCCGAGGGCATGCGCAAGTTCCAGGAGTCCATCGCCAACATGCCGGCCGGCGCGGGCGGCCCGCCCATGCCGGACATGGGCCCGATGATGGCGGTGCAGGGCACGGTGGGCGCGGTGTTCGCCCTGCTGATCGCCGCGGCCTGGCCGCTGGCGCTGCTGATCATGCTCAACACGCGCGCCGCCAGGGAAGCCCTGGCGCCCGGGGCCGCGATTGCTCCGGCCCCGGATGACGGTGCGGCCCCGGGAGGGGCCCGGTCATGAACGCCGAACGCACGGCCGGCCCCCTGCCCTTCCCCGCCCCCAGCCCCGCCGACTGGCTGGTCTGCGAGGAGCGCTTCCGCGCCGACCGCGTCGGCCACATGGAGAGCATCTTCACCCTGGCCAACGGCTACCACGGAATGCGCGGGTCGCTGGAGTTCGCGACGCACTACGGCCTGCCCGGGGCGTACTTCGCGGGCATCTACGACATGGCCCCGGTCCACTCCGACGACATGGCCAACGCCCCCAGCTGGCTCGACCTGGAGGTCCGCACCGGCGGCGAGAAGCTGGACCCGGGGGCCTCGCAGCTCCTGGCCTACCGGCGGACGCTGGACCTGCGCCGGGGGCTGCTCCTCACCTCGCTGCGCTGGCGCGACTCGGCCGGACGGGTCAGCCGCTACGAGTCGGTCCGGCTGGTGCACCTCGTCCACAAGCAGCGCGGGCTGCTCTGGGGCCGGATCACCGCCGAGAACTGGTCGGGGGAGCTGACCCTGGCCGGCGGCATCGACGCCAACGCCGAGAACCTCACCCAGCCCAAGGCCGTGGCCCTGCGGCACTTCTACGGGGGACGCCTCAGCGCCGACCGGCAGGGCGTGCTCTTCTCCGGCGGGACCTTCCGGACGGGGCTGCCCCTGGCCATCCGGACCCGGCTGCTCGTCGCCGGCCGCGCCTCGACCCGGGTCGAGCACGGCCGGGAGCTGCTCCGCGAGGTCCACGCGGTCGGGATCGCGCCGCGCCGCCCGGTCGAGTTCGTCAAGCACGCCGCCTTCTGCGGCCTGCCCATCGGCGGAGTGCGGCCGGAGACGGCCGTGGCGCGGGAGCTCTCCGCCTCCCTCCGCGACGGCGTCGCCGCGTCGCTCGAGAGCCACGCCGCCGCCTGGGCGGAGCGCTGGGCCGTATCCGACGTCGGCATCGAGGGCGACGAACTCAGCCAGCGGGCGGTGCGCTTCAACCTCTTCCACCTCATGCAGCTCGGCAACGACCTGCCGGAACTGGACGTGTCCATCGGCGCCCGCGGCCTGCACGGCGAGCAGTACCGCGGGCACATCTTCTGGGACACCGAGGTCTTCATGCTGCCGTTCTTCACGGCCACCCGGCCGGAGGTGGCCCGCTCGCTGCTCATGTACCGCTGCCGGCGGCTGGCCGCCGCGCGGCGCCTGGCGGCCGCGAGCGGCTACCGCGGCGCGCGCTTCCCCTGGCAGAGCTGCCTGACCGGCGACGAGATCACCCCGCCGAAGTACATGACCGCCGACGTGCTCAGCGGCCGGGACTGCGAGGCTCAGCCGGTGCCCGACAGCCAGCTGCACGTCACCTCGGACATCGCCCTGGCCGTCGACCGCTACGTGGCGGCGAGCGGCGACGAGGAGTTCTACCTGCGCCACGGCGCGGAACTGCTGATCGAGACCGCCCGCTTCTGGGCCAGCTACGCCGAGCCCGACCGGAAGACGGGCCGCTACGTCATCCGCGGCGTGACCGGCCCGGACGAGTACCACGTGCCGGTCGACAACAACGCCTACACCAACCACTGCGCGGCCGAGAACCTGCGGCTGGGCCTGCAGGCCGCCGCCGACCTCCGCCGGCGCCGCCCCGCCGCCTTCCGCAGGCTCTGCGCCGGGATCGGCCTGAAGCCCGCGGAGCTCCGCCGCATGGAGCAGGTCCGCTCCCGGATGCACCTGCCGCGGCCGGCGCGCGGCGGGGTGATCGAGCAGTTCCAGGGCTACTTCCGGCTGCCGGACGTGAAGGTCCGCTTCGACAGCCAGGGCTGGCCGGTGATGCCCGAGAAGCACCGCGAGTTCCCGGAGCACACCCAGCTGGTCAAGCAGGCCGACGCGGTCATGCTCCTCTACGTGCTCGGCGAGCGCTTCCCCGACGAGGTCAAGCGCGCCACCTTCCGGTACTACGAGGCGCGGACCACCCACGCCTCGTCGCTCTCCCCCGGGACCTATGCCATCGTGGGCATCGAGATCGGCGAGCACCGCCGGGCCCTGCGCGCCTTCCGGGTCTCGGCCTGCCGCGACCTGCGCTTCACCAAGGAGAGCCACCGCGGCATCCACGCGGCCTGCCTGGGCGGCACCTGGCAGGCGGCGGTCAACGGCTTCGGCGGCCTGCGCACCGCGGGCGCGGACGAGCCGCCGGCCTTCCGCCCATGGCTGCCGCCGCGCTGGCGGGCAGTCTCCTTCAAGCTCCTCTGGCGCGGCCGGCGCCTGGCCGTGCGGATCGAGCGCCGGAGGTTCCTGGCCCGGCTGGAGGAGGGCCGGAGCCTGACGATACGCGTCAACGGTGCCCGACACGAAGTCACGCCCCGAGGCGTCTGCGTGACGCTCTGAGCATCGGAAGAGCGCCGTGAGCCATCACCCGCCCGAGACTGCCGCCGAGCCTATCGAGTACTGCGGCGTCTGGATCGGCGCAGGGGAGCTCGCCGAAGTCGACGGCGGTCGGACCGCCCTTGCCGTCCGGCGCGAGGACCTGGACTCCGCCCGGCTCTGTCGCGGCTGGCAGGCCGAACGTCCCTGGGTGCTGCTGGGGTTCGGAGCCATCCTGCTCGCACTGGGACTGATCCCCGTCCCCTGCGTCGTGCTCTGGCTCATCCACGGCGGGGGCATTTCCTCGACCCTGCCCCTGCTGCTGATCTGGCTGCCATTCGGCGGATGGGCGCTCTACCGGGCGGCCAGCCGGGGCTTCTATCTGGCGATCCGGTGCCATGAGGGATCGCGCAAGCTGGCCTTCTCGCGGCGGGCGGACCGCGCGAACATCGAAGCCTTCCTCAAGGAGGCCGAGCGGCGGTTCGGCTACGCCTTCCAGTCGGACCTGTAGGCGATGAACGCTCCGCGCGGTGGCCTCCTCCTGATCCTGGCACTTCTGGCGTCCGCCGGCATCGCCGTCATCATTCTGGGCACCCGCAGGAAGGGCTCAGAACCCATAACCGGACCGGTCGCGCCGCCGATCAAGGTCCACTCCCCTGCCGCTCCGAAGCCCCTGCCCCCCGCCTCGCTCCGCGCCGACGTCGATGGGGACGGAGCCATCGACTCGCTCGACGACGAGCTCAAGGGCCGGGGGACGGGCCTCTGCGTCCGGCCTGGCGACAACCTCGCCAACGGCGCCCACGACGACGCCCAGCACGGCGACGACGACCTGCAGGAGCTCGAACTGGCCTTCGGCGAGGGCTTCGGCTCCGAGGGCCGGCTGTGGGTCGAGTCCACGCTGAAAGCCGGGAAGCTCCGGTTCTTCAAGAGCCGGATCGCCGCTGCCGAGAACGAGGTGGCCTGGCCGATCTCCATCGCCGCGGGAGCGCCGGCCCCCGGGAAGCTGTACATGCTGGTGGACCTGCCGAAGCCCGAGGCGGCCGGCTTCGAACTGCGCCTGCTCTACGGCCGCTCGGA
This sequence comes from Planctomycetota bacterium, assembly GCA_022703445.1. Taxonomy (GTDB): domain Bacteria; phylum Planctomycetota; class SZUA-567; order JAKLDR01; family JAKLDR01; genus JAKLDR01. Next base: position 16,545 of record JAKLDR010000099.1, read on the forward strand.
GCAGGAAGTCTGGCACACTGACACGACCACCGTAACCGTCGCCGCCCGGATCGGCGACCCGGGCTACTTCGCCGCGGCGCGGAACTACATCGTCCAGAACCGCGCCCGACTCTTCCTCGACCAGGCGGTCTTCCATCCCGGAGAGCCCGGCCTGGAGGAGGGCTTCGCCTGGGCGGTCATGCGCTCCGAGGCGACCCGGCTCCAGGTCATCGACGCCTATCACCGCCCCGGGAAGAAGCTCCTGGACATCGGCCAGGTGGCCGCCGCCTATCCGGAGAAGACGGTCATCGTCAACGGCGGCAGCGTCTGGGACGCCGACGGCCGGACGGATCCGCCGCCCGGCGACGAGCGCTCGCTCCGGGAGAACCCCGAGCGCCACATGACCAAGATGACGAACGGCGGGATCATCAGCGGCGGCGTCCGCGGGCGAGGCCAGCCCTACCGGAACCGCGACGGCCGGACCATCGACTCCGCCGGCTACGTCGGCTGGAGCCCGGCCGGCGGCTTCGAGTTCGGAGTCGGGGCCGAGGTGCCGGCCGACCGCGGCTACACCGAGGGCCTGGGCGGGCTGCTGCCGACGGCCGGCTACGACAAGACCCGCTGCGGCATGGTCGGCCAGGCCGCCGTCGGCGGCCACAAGGTGCTGATCGTGGCCAACACCGACCTCCGCCACCGCATCAACGGCCGGGAGGACAACGGCTCGGGCAAGGGGGCGACGGCCTTCCGCGCGGCCGCGGAGGCCTCGGCTGGGCCGGGGGCGCTCGCGCTCTTCTTCCGGGACTCGGCCGCCTCGGTGGCCTTCGCCCACCGCGGCCCGGACGACGTCCTCCGGGTGCGCGACGCCGCCCTGCGGCACACGGCCCACCAGCCGTCGATCATCAACAACTACCTGGCGTTCGAGACGGACAGGCCCTGACGCCCGTCCGCGCGGACGGAGCACGTTCCTCACGCAGAGGCGCAAAGAACGCCAAGAACAGCCAACGACAACGCCAGACATCCCCGCTGTTGTTGCCCTTGGCGCGCTTGGCGGCTTGGCGTGAGGAATGCCGTTGTTGTTCTCACGCAAAGCCGCAAAGAACGCCAAGAACGGCCAGACGACAGCACCAGGCATCCCCGCTGTTGTTGCCCTTGGCGCGCTTGGCGGCTTGGCGTGAGACAGACGTTGTCCTCGTGCTCAGGGACGCTGCCGAAGGTCAGCCGGCGGCGACGGCGAGCTCCCGGTCCGGAGCCGGCCGCTCCCTCTTCCAGGGATCGATCCCGGCCCGCGCCCACATGGGCGACAGGTCGACCACCCTCCCCTCCGCCATGGCCTGGTCGATGCCGAAGGCGGTGATGGCCGAGCGCACCCCGTCCTCGGGGTCGGCCAGCGGCGCCGCGCCCTCGAGCATGCACGCGCGCAGGCTGCGGCAGAGGGTCTCGTCGGCGCCGCCGTGCCCGCCCCTGGCGCCGGTCTCGGGGCGGATCAGCTCCTCCTGGTGTCCGATCCGGCGGTACTCTATGCTCCCGGCCAGGACGTCGGCGCGGAGCGTGCCCTCGGTGCCGCAGATGTACATCCGCCGCTCCGGCAGGTTGGTCGAGCAGTTGGTGTGGAAGGTGGCCCGCACGCCGCCGGCGAACTCCATGATGGCCACCTGGTTGTCGACAATGTCCTTCTCGGCGGTGAAGGGATTGACGTAGGGCGTCACCGCGAAGTCCGCCCAGCTGGAGAAGGCCGGCTGCCCCTTGGGATGGGCCCCGAGCTTCTCCACGTAGCCGGCGTTCTCCGGACGGAAGAAGCTCACGCCCCCGAAGCTGGCCGCGCGCAGCGGCAGGCCGCCGGTGAGCCAGAGGATCAGGTCGAGGTCGTGGCAGCACTTCTCGAGCAGGTGCGAGCCGGCCCACTCCGTGCGCCGGCGCCAGTCGCCGTGGATGTAGCCGCCGTGCTCGTAGTGCAGCGTCTCGTTGAACTCCATGCTCACGATCCGGCCGAGGGCGCCGCTCATGAGTATCTCCCGGATCTTCTGGTAGTGCGGGCTGTAGCGGAGGACGAAGCCCAGGCAGAAGGTCCGGTCCGAGGCGCGCCAGGCGTCGCGGATGGCCAGGCAGTCCTCCAGCGTGGTGGCCAGCGGCTTCTCGCAGAAGACGTGCTTGCCGGCCGCCAGCGCGGCAATCGCGTGCTCGCGGTGATGGCAGTTCCACGAGCCGACCATGACCCAGTCGACGTCCGGAGCGGCGACCAGCTCCCGGTAGTCGGAGCAGACGCGCGCGGCCGGGGCGAAGGCCTCCATGGTCTTGCGCCGCGAAGCCTCGCTCGGGTCGCAGATGGCGGTGATGATCAGATCCTGCCCCAAGCCGGGCAGCCGCTTCAGAATGCTCCGGATCCTGCCGCCGCACCCGATGACGCCGATCTTCTTGGACATCTCTCTCATGCTCCTTCCCGTCTCGCTGGGCAGCGACTGCTGCCGCCTTCATGGCTTGTATACCCCAGTCGCCAGGGTACAATCAATAGCACTAATGCCGGTTTCTTTAACAGGAGCGACTGACATGCGCTTGACCGAGCTGGCCGAACTTCTGCCCGATCCCGCAGACTACTACCGGGGCGTGAGCTCCGTGGTAGCCGGCACGCCGACCAACGTGCTGCTCTTCAGCCGCGACCGGGCGATAACCGGAAGCGGCCTGGCCTATCATCATCGCCACGTGATGATCTGCTGCCTGGAGGGCCGGGGCACGGTGATCGTCGACGGGCTGATGCACGTCCTGTCGCCCGGGCAGGGGCTGCTCGTCTTCCCTTTCCAGGCGCACGACTACGGAGCCTTCGACCCCGGCCCGGTCTGCTGGCTCTTCGCGACCTTCGACTACGGGGATGAAGCCTGCCTCGGCGCCCTGCGCAATGCGCCGCAGGCGCTGGACGAGCGCTGCCTGGACCTGGTCGAGAGCCTGGCTCAGTCGTTCCTGGCGGAGCGCTCCGGGGAGGCGTCGGCCGGCGACGTCCTGGGCCTGCGCATCGCCGAGCTGCTCGCCAGGCTGGTCAGGCGCGCCGAGCGGCCGGAGGGCGCGCGTCCGGCCGGCGCCGCCTCCCCGCGGCAGGAGGTCATCCGCCGGGCCGTGGCCTTCGCCCACGAGAACATCGCCCGCCGGGTGACCATAGCCGACGTGGCCGCCCACGTCTGCCTCTCCCCCAGCCGGCTGCGCGCGGTCTTCCTGCGGGAGATGGGCACGAGCCTGGGGGACTTCCTGCTCCGCAACCGGATCAACCGGGCCTGCGCCCTGCTCGGCCAGTCGGAGATGAACATATCCGAGGTGGCCGCGGCCTGCGGCTTCGACTCGATCTACTCCTTCAGCCGGGCCTTCCGCCGGCGCATGGGCCGGCCGCCGAGCCAGTACCGCAGCAGCCTGCTGCGCCGGGAGGCGGTGAGGCAGAGCCGGGCATCCGACTGACAGAAGCCGGTCTGGTTGACCCGTCAACTTATGTATTAGGAGTGTCGCAGCCGTTTTGGCTTATGTATTTGAACTGTCGCGCCGGTTGCAGGGGGCCGGCGGCCCGGCGAGCGCACCACAAAAGTCCGTGCGCGCAGAATTCTGGGCAGAAAATCGCACGGACGGGCCCAAAACCAACCTCCAAACATGGTCAACCCATTGCAGGACAGAGAGATGGCGTGGTCCGACCCCGAAGCCCGGAACCCGAAGCCCGGAAGCCCGC